>CP007053.1:1842857-2150000 GCA_000242935.3 Opitutaceae bacterium TAV5 | reverse complement strand
TAACAGCTGACCCATCGAGCGAATTTGCGCCGAAAATGATCGGGACTCAAGCTATGTACCGAAGTTGTGGACTGTAGCAATACAGTAGTAGGAAAGCGTTCCAAGTGGCAGTGAAGCAGGAGGGGCAACCGACTGTGGAGCTCTTGGAAGTGAGAATGCAGACATAAGTAACGATAAAGGTGGTTGAATTCCACCTCGCCGTAAGGATAAGGTTTCCTGAGGAAGGTTCGTCCTCTCAGGGTTAGTCGGGAGCTAAGACGAGGCCGTAAGGAGTAGTCGATGCACAGCAGGTTAATATTCCTGCACCCGCCTGTAACTATCCAGTCGAAGACGGATTGACGGAACCAACGGACCCTTTTGACAGGGCACTGCAAAGCCACGGCTGAGCGGATGTTGGCGAAGGAGATTCCAAGAAAATTTGACTGGCCACTATGCAGGCCGCCCGTACCGCAAACCGACACAGGTATCCGGGATGAGTATTCCAAGGCGCGCGAGTTAAATCTCTCTAAGGAACTCGGCAAATTAACCCCGTATCTTCGGTATAAGGGGTGCCCCGCAAGGGGCCGCAGTAAATAGCAACAACCGACTGTTTAGCAAAAACACAGCTCTCTGCCAAGTCGCAAGACGATGTATAGGGAGTGACACGTGACCAATGCGAAAAGGTGAAAGCGTGAGGTGCAAGCTTCGCGTCTAAGCCCTCGTGAATGTCGGCCGTAACTATAACGGTCCTAAGGTAGCGAAATTCCTTGTCGGGTAAGTTCCGACCCGCACGAATCGTGTAACGAGTTGTTGACTGTCTCGGAGAGAGGCTCGGTGAAATTGTAGTGGCGGTGAAGATGCCGCCTACCCGCAGCAGGACGGAAAGACCCTATGCACCTTTACTGTAAGCTGTTATTGTCGCTTGATTTTCATTGCGTAGAATAGGTGGGAGACTTTGAGGACTGGCTCCAGGGCCAGTCGGAGTCACAATGTGAAATACCACTCTATGTTAATTAGGCGTCTAACCACACTACCATGATCTGGTTGTGGGACAGTGATAGCAGGTCAGTTTTTCTGGGGCGGAATCCTCCCAAAAAGTAACGGAGGATTACGAAGGTTCCCTCGGCCCGGTCGGTAATCGGGCTATAGAGCGCATGAGTATAAGGGAGCTTTACTGTGAGACCTACAAGTCGAGCAGTTGCGAAAGCAGGTTCAAGTGATCCGGTGGTTGAATATGGAATCGCCATCGCTCATAGGACAAAAGGTACGCTAGGGATAACAGGCTGATCGCGCCCAAGCGTTCACAGCGACGGCGCGGTTTGGCACCTCGATGTCGGCTCATCACATCCTGGGGCTGGAGAAGGTCCCAAGGGTTCGGCTGTTCGCCGATTAAAGTGGTACGCGAGCTGGGTTCAGAACGTCGTGAGACAGTTCGGTCCTCTATCCGCTGTGGGCGTTTGTGATTTGAGGGGTTCATTCTCTAGTACGAGAGGACCGAGAATGACGAACCTCTGGTGTTCCGGTTATCGCGTCAGCGGTAGCGCCGGGTAGCTATGTTCGGAAGGGATAAGCGCTGAAAGCATCTAAGCGCCAAGCCCATCCCAAGATAAGATCACAATCCAGTCTTCGGACTGGTGCAAGGTCCGGGTAGACCACCCGGTTGATAGGACAGAAATGTAAGCGTAGTAATACGTTGAGTTTACTGTTACTAATTGCCTTGCTTGTTTATGCAAACCTCTGGTGTTACCAGGCGTTTATTTAACCTCCTTACAGGTACATCCACAAAAAGAGCAGACTTTATCCATTTCTCCCTCACGGGAGATCGATTTCCTGGTAATTATATGCCGGGGGTTCCACCCGTTCCCATCCCGAACACGGCCGTTAAGCCCCGAGCAGCCAATGGTAGTGAGGCGTTAGGCCCTGCGAGAGTAGGTTGTTGCCAGGTTTATGACCCGGATGCTGAAAAACAGCATCCGGGTCTTTTTTTGCCCGGATTTTCCGGGCAGGCGGAGAAACAGGGAGCCGGAAGCAGGAGCCGGTTGGCTCCGTGTTCAGATATCCAGGAAGCCGCGCACGAGGTCGTAAAGCTGCGGCGATTCCAGCAGAAAGGAATCATGCCCGAGATCGGTGGTCAGTTCGGCGTAGCTGGCGCTGCCGCCGCTGCGAAGCATTGCCTCGGCAATCCGGCGATTCTGTTCCGGCGGGAACAGCCAGTCGCTCGTGAACCCGACAACCAGCATCCGCGCTTTCACTTTCCGGAAAGCGTCCTCGAGCGAACCGTACGCGGCCGCGAGGTCGAACTGGTCGATGGAACGCGTGATGTAGAGATACGAATTGGCGTCGAAGCGGTTGATGAACGTCTGTCCCTGGTAGCGCAGGTAGCTCTCGACCTCGAACTGGACATCGAAAGCGGTCGCGACGCCTGCCCGCACAGGCGCAGGCTGGATCACCCCGGCGCGTTCGTGCACCTGGCGGCGCCCGAATTTCCGGTCCATCGACGCATCGGAAAGGTAGGTGATGTGCGCCATCATGCGGGCGATCGCCAGCCCCACGCGCGGTCCGCCGCCGAGGCCGTAGTCGCCGTGATTCCAGTCCGGATCCTGCATGATCGCCTGCCGGCCGACTTCGTTGAAGGCGATGGCCTGGGCGCTTTCCCGGGCCGTGGTCGCCATCGCAACGATGCGCTTCACAAAATCCGGGTACTCGATGCCCCATTGAAGCCCCTGCATGCCGCCCATCGAGCCGCCGATCACCGCGTAGAGTTCGCGCACGCCGATGCCATCGAGCCAGATTTTTTGCGAACGCACCATGTCGCGGATCGTCACCACGGGAAACGAGATGCCGTAAGGCTGGCCGGTGCGCGGATTGATCGACGAGGGACCGCTCGATCCCTGACAACCGCCAAGCACGTTGCAGCAGAGCACAAAAAACCGGTTGGTATCCACGGCCTTGCCGGGGCCGATGAGATTGTTCCACCAGCCGGGCTTGCGGTCGGCGAGCGAATGGATGCCGGCGCAGTGGTGATCGCCGCTCAGGGCATGGCAGATGAGAACGGCATTGTCGCGCGCAGCATTGAGGCGGCCGTAGGTTTCGTAACGCAGCGTGAAGCCGGGCAACACCTGGCCATCGTCGAACGTAAACGGTTCCGTCGTGCTGAAATCGTGCGGTTCGATGAGCCCGACCTCACCGGGTTCGGCGCGATGGGAACCGGAAAACACATCGGGCTCATCGTAGTCGTCGGCGTCGTTCATGTGGTGGTGCGGATGTCGGCAAGGATGTTGGGGCAAGGCTCGCCGGCAAAAACATTCCCCGGGACGGGCAAAGGCAAGCACGCTGCTCGGGACGGGTTCCGGATTCCGGCCATCCGGAGAGGAGAGCCGGTGCGACAACAAAACCGTTGCGGCAGCCATTGGCCGCGCCATCAAGGGGCGCACGCTTACATCTCATGGAATGGTACTATGTTTTCAACGGCCAGCGCACCGGGCCCGTTTCCCAATCCGAATTCGACCGGCTGGTGCAGACGGGAGTGATCACGCCAGCCACACTGGTGTGGAGGCCGGGCATGGACAACTGGCAGCCGTGGTCCGAACTGGCGCCTCCCGGGCCTCCGGCATTGCCGCCGCTGCCGGACACCGATGCAGAAGCCGGAGAGTTCGCGGTTGAGGCGGGGGAGGCCCCGCTTTCGGCCGGAGCCGGGCACGCCGGCGGGCAGGCGGCTCCTTTCGGTGAACCGGTTTTTCCGGCCACCGGAACGCGGTTCGCCGGTTTCTGGATTCGCCTCGCCGCCAAGCTGATCGACGGCGTGTGCCTGTTCGCCCTGTGCGTTGTCCCGCAACTGGTCGTGATCTTTTCGGTCGCCGCGGCGCTGGGAGTGGATCTGTCGCAGCCGCCCTCCGACCTTTCCGAGCTTGGTCCGCGCCTTCTGGTGCAGATGGCCAGCCTTGTGGTCGGCACGATCATCGGGATCGGCTACTCGGTGTTTTTCATCCGTCGCTTCGACGCCACGCCCGGCAAGCTCGCGGTGGGCATCCGCCTCGTCCGCGCCGACGGGACAAAGCTTTCGGCCGGACGCATCATCGGCCGGTATTTTGCCGAGCAGCTCAGCATCATGACGTTCCTGGTCGGCTACATCATCGCCGGCTTTGACGGGGAAAAACGTTCGTTGCACGACTACATCTGCGACACGCGCGTGGTTTTCAAAAACTGACCGGCGCCCGGACGACGGCCGGCAGAACCCGCGCCATCCGGCTTGTCTCCACCGGTTTGCCAGTCATACCGGTGGGATCATGAACCCCCTCCTTGGTTCCCTCGTGGCAAGCGCCTGTCTGGGCGCGCAGATCGGGTTGATCCGGCAATGGAGCGACCAGCAGACCCTGGCGTCGCTTGCCAGCGGTGAAGGCGGCGGACGCCCGCCGATCGACTTTGGCGGGGTGCGCACGTTTTCGTTGTGGGGGCTGCTCGGCTGCATGGCTGCCTGGATTTCCGACCACCACATCAACGCCACCTTGCCCGTCGTCATGACCCTCGTGGGGCTGCACCTGCTCGTCGCCCATTTCAAGGACACGACCGGGCACTCGCCCGGCGGCACGTCGTTTGCCGCCTCGATGCTCACCTGCCTGATCGGCGCGCTCATCAACTGGGGTTACACGCAGGGTGCGATCCTCGCCACCGCGCTCACGATGGTGATGCTCGGCGTCAAGCAGCCGCTGCACCGGTGGACGAGCGCGTTCACCGCCGAGGACATGCGCGCCACGCTGCAGTTCGCGGCCATCACCGGCGTCATCCTGCCGCTGGTGCCGGATCGCGACATGGGGCCGTTCAACGCGATCAACCCCTACGCCACCTGGATGATGGTCGTGCTGATTTCCGGCGTCGGGTTTTTGGGCTACGTGCTGATGCGATTCCTCGGCGCCAACGCCGGCATCACCATCACCGGCCTGGTCGGCGGGCTGGCGTCGAGCACGGCGACGACGCTCACGTTTGCCAAACGCAGCAAGGACATGCCCGCGCTGGGGGCCGACTACTCGCTCGCGGTGATCCTTGCCTGCGTGACGATGTGTCCGCGGTTTCTCGTCATGGCCGGCCTGGTGGACATCGAGCTGGTGCGGCCGCTTCTCGTGCCGATGGCGCTGATGGCCTTGCCCGGTCTCGCGTACGCCGGCTGGATCTGGTGGGGCCGGCGGCACGCGCATGCCAGAACCGTCTCGACGCCGGCAATGAAAAATCCGCTCAACCTGAAGGCGGCTCTGCAATTCGCCGTCCTCTACGCGGTGGCGGCGTTTCTGGTCAAGGCGTGCACCGAGCTGCAATGGCAGGACGGCGTGCTGCCTCTGTCGTTTCTCTCCGGCCTGACAAGCCCCGACGCCATCGTGCTGCTGATGGCAAACAATCATCACGACGGCACCGCCACGCTGGCGCTGGCCGTGAAGGCGATCGTGCTCGCCTCGGTGGCGAACAACGTCGGCAAGGCCGGCATCGCCATCGCGTACGGCGCCGGCGGGCTCCCGAAACGCGTCACCTGGATCCTTGCCGCCATGAGCGCGACCGGACTGGCCGGACTGTTTTTCGTGTAACCGGCCTTGATCCGGCAATCTGAAATACCGACCCTCTCCTTCTCTCTCCGAAACCCGCTTCCTTGACTGTTCCCGTCCGACCCTGCTCCCGCCTGCCATGCGATTTTTTCAGGTGTTCACCTGACTATTCCCGACGGCAACGCTTCGCTACACTTCCCGGTTTCAAATTTTCCAGAAACATGCCTGCCGGAGACCCGATCTGATGAACCTTCGCCCGAATCCCTCCCGAAAAAAGCCCCGGAAACTGTATGCGGCTCTTCTGCTGTCGGGCGTGCTCGGTTGCCTCGTCTGGCAACTGTCCGGCCCCTCCGTCACGGACCCGCAGTTGCCGGCGGTCGCGCCGCAATCCTCCCCGGCGTTCGTTACCTCCGCTGCGGCGGCGGAGGATGCCGATGATGGCGCGGGCATCACCGGGCCGGTCAACTATGCACCGGTTGCCCCGCTCACCGATCCGTCCGCTCTTCGCCCCTCTCCCGTCAACCCCAATCCCGCCTGGGTCGGTCTGCCTCCCGGGGCCGTCTGGCGCATTCCGGCCAACACCGATGGCGCCGACTACATCGTTTCGTTTGACGAACTCTATCTGCCGACCCGCTCCGATCTTGCGGACAACGCCTTGCGCCTCGACGCCCCCGCCGCCGACCTTCCGGCGCTCCTCGAGGTGGCGGCGGACCACACTGCGCCGGCCACAGGTGGCGCCGGCGACCGTTCCTCCGGCGTCCAGCCCCATCTCGTCCTTTACCCGGCGGGTTCGGCGCGCAGTCCTGCATCGCGGCTCCTCGTGACGATGCAGGTATGGGTGGAGACCGATACGCCCGCCGCCGCCGCGGCCGTGGCTTCCCGCGCCGGCGAACTCGAGCTCGGCCTTGGCGAACTGCGTCCCGTCCCGTATTCCGAGGGCGCCTGGCTCGCCGATGTCACCGGCGACCCCGCCCAGCCCCTGCGCGCCGCCGCCGCCCTTTCCGGCATGGAAGGCGTGCGCCTGGCCATGCCCATGCTCGCTTCCCGGATGAGTCCTGCCGCCGATCCCGACGATCCGCTTTTCTCCCGCCAGTGGCATCTCTTCGACTACGGCCAGCAAGGCGGCAAGGGCGGCAACGATATCAATGTCCGGCCTGCCTGGAACCTCGGCTACACCGGAGCCGAGTCCGGGATCGCCGGCGTTCCCGTGCGCATCGGCATTGTGGACGACGGACTCCAGATGGCATTCAGGCCGTCGAGCGACATGGAAGCGGAGGACTGGCCATATCTGCCGGAAGTCGATCATCCCGATCTCATGGATAATCTCGGCGGCAAGCATCACGACTGGATCGCCCCGCTCGAAGCCGCCGCGCGCAAGGCCGATCCGCAATACCAGTTCGTGACGCCCGACGAACACGGCACCGCTGTCGCCGGTCTCGCCGCCGCTCGCGGCAACAACGGCAAGGGCGTGACCGGCGTGGCGCCCCGCGCCAGCCTTACCCGCCTTCGCATCCTCGGGCACGACAAGGTCACTCCCGCCATGGCTGCCGAGGCGCTCCTCTGGGACTGCCCGAAAGAAGATCTGCTCAAGGACGAAGACACCGGCATCGAATACCCTCCGCCCGAGGACGTCATTCACATCAAGAACAACAGTTGGAGTTACAAGGCCCCCACCTCCTCCGACTGGCTCGCGCAGACAACCTACAAGGCCATTCTCGACGCCCTGGCCACCGGCACTCGCAAAGGGCGTTTCGGGAGCGGCACCCTCTTCGTCTTTTCGTCGGGCAATCACCAGTCAGTCAACCCCGGTGTGAAAAATCCCATCGCGGCCGGCAGCATGTATGCATTCCCGGTCGGCGCGACCGACAACAAGGGCCGCGTCGCCGATTTCAGCCAGGGCGGGCCGCACCTGCTCGTCAGCGCCCCCGGCGACGCGCAAGTGGGCGTCGTCACGACCGATCGCACCGGCGCGCGCGGCTACCATACGCCCACCCACCCTACGCTGGGCCAGATGGCGGATCTCGACTATACTGCGGTCTTCAACGGCACCTCCAGCGCTGCACCGATCGTTTCGGGTGTCGTTGCCCTCATGCTCGAGGCCAACCCTTATCTCGGCTGGCGCGACGTGAAGGAAATCCTCCTGCGCACCTCCACCCGAATCAGCGCGTCGTCATGGGTCACGCGCGATGGCGGCCAGCCTGGCCTGCCGCCCATCAAGCACAGCGAGAGCGCCGGCGGCGGACTCGTCAACGCCGGTGAAGCCGTCAAGCTCGCCCGCGAGTGGATCAACCTCCCCGACAACTACGCCGACGACAACCCGGAGAACAACCCGTACGTCAGCGCAAGTTTCCTGACGACCGGCGCCGTCCCGATTCCCGACAAAGGCAGCGCCCGGGCGGTTTTCGATTTCACCTCGTTCGGCAACAACATCCGGGTCGAACACGTTGTCGTGGACCTCAAGATCGCGCATCCTTACCGCGGCAGCCTCACCATCACGCTGCGCTCCCCCTCCGGCGCTACCAGCACCCTGCTGCCGCGCTGGAAAAACGACAAGGGCTCCGGCGTCCAGACCACCCTCGTCAGCGTCCGCCACTGGGGGGAACTCTCCAAAGGCAAATGGACGCTCTCGGTCAACGACGGCACGGCAGATACCAGAACAGGCTCCCTCAACGCCAGCACCACGCTCACGCTTTACGGCACCCGTCTTGCCGCGCCGTTCATTACCGCCGCCAACCAGCCGGCCGCACTCACCATCGTTCCTGCCGGCGCCATCCCGCCGCCGGTTCTCTTCACCGGAGCGACCGGCAATGCGATCAACTACCAGTGGCGCCTCGACAACAAGGAGATCGCCGACGCCACCTCCCGAAGGCTCACGCTTTCCGGCATCACCGTCGCCCAGGGCGGAGCCTGGACCTGCCGCGTGTCCAATCTTCTCGGCGCCATCACTTCCGATGTCGCCGATGTCACCGTTTACGAACCGCGACAGCAGACCCTTACCGCCGTTGCCGGCGACACGTACCGGTTCCCCGCGCCCGTTGCCGGCGCAGGTCTGAAAAACCTCGCCTGGTTCCGCGACGGCAAGCCCGTTCTCAATGACAACCGTATTTCCGGAGCCAATACGACGCAGCTTGTCATCCGGAACATCGCCACCGCCGATTCCGGCACTTACACGCTCCGGGCCAACGCCGCCGACGGCACCTCGCTCAACGGCACCGCGCACAGCATCGGCGCCATGGTTCTCACCGTGCAGCCCCGACCGGGCGAGCAGCCCGTGCCCACGCTTTACGGCGAAGTCGGCCGCGGCATCGACTTCCCCGTCCCGCCCGGCGGCGTCTCCTATGCCTACAAGGGCCTTCCCAAGGGGCTGAAAGGCGACAAAAAAACCGGAGCCATCACGGGTAGCGCCACCACCGTCAGCAGCGCGACGGTGACGCTCACCGTCACCTTTGCCGACAAGAGCAAACAGACCGTCACCCGCTTCATCGAGATTGCTCCCTCGCCTGCCATCGGAACCTTCAGCGGTTACGTGGAACGCTCGGCCTCTCTCAACCAGAACCTCGGCGCGCTCCTGACGTTCACCTCCACGGCGAAGGGTGCCGTCTCCGGCAAGCTTCTCGTCGGCAAGACCAGCACCTCCTTCCGCAGCCAGCTTGCCTGGGCCGATGGCGCGACGACCTCGGCCACTCTCGACGCCGTGCTCACGCCGCGCGGGTTGCCGCCGCTCGCCTTGCATCTCGACATCCCGCAAGACGGTTCCGCGGTCACCGGTTTTGTCCGGCCCGCCGCCGGCGGCCTGCAGGCAACCGTCACCGCCTGGCGCAATCCGTGGGATAAAAAAATCCGGCCCGCCACCAGCCAGGCCGGCGCGTACACCCTCGTGATGGAAAACCCGGTCGAGAACACCCGCTATCCCGTCGGCTATACGACGGCTTCCGTCACCACGGCCCTCGACGGCAAGGTGAAGTGGGTGCTTTATCCCGCCGACGGTTCGCCCGCGCTCAAGGGCGCCACCGCGATTTCCGCCGACGGCACCCTCCCGCTCCATGCGGTCGAGGCCAGCCCGGCCGGTTCCATTGTCGGCTGGCTTCGTCTGCCTGACCGCTTTGCCGCCGATCCGGTCACGCCCGGCGAACTCACCTGGAGCCGGGCGCCCGTTGCCCCGGGAGGCAAGAAGGGCGTGCAGTCGTACCCCGAAGGGTTCGGTCCGCTTCCTCTGGCCATTGCAGGCGCGCCCTACCATCCGCCCGCCAAAGGCCAGCTCCTCTTCGGACTCGTTCCCGAAGACGGCAACACGCAACTCATACTTCATGAAAGCGAGTCGGTTGATTTCGGCGAACAGGCTTACCTGCTCGAAGGCGTCTATTTCGGCCTCTGGACCAACAACAAGGTGCGCGCGCCCAAAATACCGCTCCAGCCGAAACTCGCGCTCAAGCCCGCCACCGGCGAGTTCAGCGGCAGCCTCACGCTCGCGGACCCCGATCCGGCCAACCCGAAAAAGACCATCAAACGCACCGTCAAATACGCCGGGGTTGTCATGCAGAACTGGAGACGCGGCATCGGTTATTACCTGATCCCGGCGCTTCCCGGCGCGACGCCCTCCAGCCCGCTGTCGGGAGAAATATACTACGGTCCTCTGGAGTCGGACGACGACGGCGATTGATTCTCCGGGCTTGGTCAGAATATGCGCAAATTAGGCAAATTCACGCATAGTGAAACCGGTTGATTGCACGTGATCTCGGGAGTAACGGTTTTGCTCATATTCGTTCTTTGCCGATTTCCGGAGACGCCACCCTGCTTTCCTTTTCCCGACCCGATCTGGCCGATGGTTCATACCTCACGATCGATCCGGTGAGCGTGGAAAAGATCGATCCGGTTTCCTCGACTCTCTGCCAGCCCTCGAATCAGTATCCATGCGCATCCCTCCTGCTCTCGTCGCGCTGTTTGGCGCTCCTGTTCTGCTGTCGTTGTCCCTGTCGGCCCAGGTCACGGTCTTTCCTGATGCGGTCGGTATCAAGGTAAGTGCTCCGGCGTATCCGCTCGATGTAAACGGCCGCGTCAGCGTGGGCGGTCCCGATCTGATCCTGGGCAAACGTGACGGCCGCAACCAGGGCCAGAAGCTGGGGAATCGGGCGCTGGTGCATTGTGACCGAGGCAGTATCGCCACCGACTGTTTGTTTCTGAATTACGACGGCGATTTTGAAGGGGGAGTTGTGGTTGGCGGTCCGCAGATGATCGTGACGGGTAACGTAGGGATCGGTGTCCCGGGTGCCCCAACGCACAAACTCACCGTCAACGGCCCGATCCGCGCCAAGGAGATCATCGTCGATACCGGCTGGGCCGACTACGTGTTTGCCGACGGTTACCGGCTGACGCCGCTCTCCGAAGTCGAGGAGCACATCAAAAACCAACGGCATCTCCCGGGCGTGCCTGCCGCTTCCGCTGTCGCTGCCGAAGGTGTCAGCCTGGGCGAGATGCAAACCATCCTCCTCGCCAAAATCGAGGAACTCACCCTCCACCTCATCGAGCAGGACAAAAAACTCGCCGACCAGAACCGGATACTTTCTGGGCAGGCCCGGCAACTGGAAGCCTGGACCGCGCGGATTGCCCGGCTGGAAACCGAAAACGCCCTCCTGAAACAAACCTCAAAATGAGCCGGGTCCCTCTCTCTTTTCCGGTTGTGGCATGGCTGCGCATCGGCGCCGCTTTTCTGGCCGGTCTCTCCTTCGCTTTCCGGGCGTCTGCCGCCGCCGATGCCAACGTCGGCGCCAAGACCTATAACTCCGGCAGCAAGACCTTCGAGGCGACCCACAACCTCACGGTCACCGGCGCAGTCATCGTCAACAACACCGCCACACTCGTTCTGGACGCCGGCAACGCCATCGCGTTCGGCCCCTCCGGCAGCCTGACGGCCAACAGCGGGGCGACCGTCCTGTTTCAGGCCGACAACGCCATCACCACGTCCGAAAGACCGGTGGTGATCAACGGCGGCGCGACCGTTGCCTTCGAGTCCCTGGGCACGATCACTCTCGGGCCGGGATTCCACGCGACGGCGGCGTCCGGTTCCGGATTTCACGCGAGCATTCCCGTCAACAATGCCCGGTATGTCGGGCAGGAGGTGCCCGCTCTTCTCAACCCCGGAGAGAACCGGCAGGTCTCGCTTACCTTCATGAACAGCGGCGGCACCTGGTGGCGGACCGGGGACCAATACCGGTTGGGCAGCGTCGGCGACAACGCGGTCTGGGGCCTGACCCGGGTCGCCCTGAACGGCGACGTTTCCCCCGGCCAGACCAGGACATTCAGCTTCAACATCAAGGCTCCCGCCGCCTATGGCACCTACCGGTTCCAGTGGAAAATGGTGCAGGACGGCGTGCAATGGTTCGGCGGCGCCTCGCCCGAGGTGCTGGTCGAGGTCGCCCATTGGGGATTCGACGCCACCGCCTCCCACCTCCTGGAGCCCTCGCAAAGTCACCTTCAGGGCGAAGCCGGCGCCTTCAACAGCGAACCGTTTGTCATCACCATTCGCGATGCGGCGACCCATGCCCTCGTGCCGGGGGCCTCCGTTCTGGTCATGGTTGCTTCCGGTTCCGGCAAACTTGCCGCCGGCAATACGGCAGGCGCCACGCTTGCCGACAGCCTCACCTTGCAGGCGGGTGCGGAGGGTGTCGCCCGTTTTTACTACAAACACCCGGCGGGTGCGGCGGCCACCGCCGTGATCTACGTCATCACTTCGGGGGGCAGCGTCGTGGTCACCACCTCCTCCCGCAGCAGCACCGGAGCGGATGCCGATACCAACGGCAATGGCCTCTCCGATGCCATGGAAAACGCCCTCGGCATCGCGGCGGGCCGCCCGGTCCAGGTCGTGGGCCAGTCCGGCACCGTCAATCTCAGCATCTTCACCCCGTAATCCCGATCACCATGCGATCCGCCTGCCTCGCCATCGCCTTTCTCTCCGCCAGCCTGGCCTCCGGTGCCACCGCTGACGGACCACCTGCGCGGGACGACATCCCGCCGACAGAAGCGCCGGTCCCCCTCCGGTCCGAACCGGCGGTGGACAGCGCCACCCCCGTCGCGCCAGATGCGGACGCCACCTTGGCGGCGAAAAAGGCCCGTCTTGCCGGCACGCTGGCCGAAGGACGGCGTCTGATGCAGGCCGGGGACGAAGCCGCCGCCGAAAGCCGGTTGCAGGAGCTGAACGATTCGCCTCGCGGCACCTGGGACTGGCACATGGAAAGCGTGGCCAGTCTCCTTCGCGTGGCCCATGCTAGCCGGGATGCCGGCGACATGCCCGCCGCCCGGCGTGCCGCGCGGCGGCTGCTCGTCCACCTCTCCCGGGCGGAAGCGCTGTCGGAGGACGACCCCGAAAAACTCGCCAACATCGAGGAACTGCGCGGCCTTGTGCAGGAGCGGTTGGTCGGTACGACCGGCGAGGCGGCGGAGAGCTACCGGCGGGCCGTTCGCCAGGCCGACCGGGCCCGGGCCGCCCGGCGTGCGGCCTTGCCTGACAGCGACAGCCGGCGCGCCGAAGTTCGTAACGATTCAGCCGATACGGCATCCGGCGATGCCGTCGCGGAGGAGACGCTGGCCGATGACAGGGAAGCCGCGGATGCCATCGGGCAAACCGCCGCCCTGCGCCTTCACCTGATAGAAGGCGCCTCTTCCGAAAACACCTCCGACTCCGGGGCGATGGAGGATGCCGTCGCTGTCCCTGTTCCCTGATCCTCTCCGTGTCTTTCCTGCCCTCGTTTACCTTTTCCCTCAACGACCTGACATCGCGATGCGCTCGCTCTTCCGTCCCTTTATCCAGGATTTCCGGTACGCCTTTCGGCTCGTCGGCCGAAAGACAATGATTGCTGTGTTTGCCGCCATGGGGCTCGCTTGCGCCGTCGCATCCGGCGGCCGTGCGCAGGTCATTGATGAACCCGTTGCAGTCGCTGTGAAAGTCGTCATCTCCGCGACCACTACGGGGTATATTCCCCCTCGCACGAGCGCATACCTTTACAATCAGGGATCCATTGAAGCCACAATTGGTGATACCGCTCCTGTTACCGTCACGGGAAAGGGAAAGATAAAAACGCCAGTTGAAACCCGTTTTCTAGAACCGGGCCGTTATTATGATCTCGTGATCAATTCTGTGGAGACGGGAGACAAAACCGTCGTGCTTACCCCCGCCCCCGGCTACTCGGTTCATGTGGATGGCGAGACCAAGACCAAATTCAAGATGAGCGGCAAGGTCTCGACAAAATCCTTCCGCATCCTGCCGGCTGCGCCTGCGCAGCCCGCCCCGGCCGGTCAGGCCACGTCGCTGGCATCCGGGCGCATTCATTGGCAAGTTTCGCTCGGCTCCCTTCGCAATGGCGAATCTGCCGGCTCCCTGCTGCTTGTCGGCTCGGGCACCTCGCCTTGGGATCCTTACTGCCTGCCGGAGACGCTCGCCCTCCAGGAGGAATCGGAGGAGATAAAAGTCCATCGTAACAACAAAACAGACGATGCGAACCGGAGCGCTCGTCAGATCATGACGAACGAAGCATTTGTCGATATCGTCGCCGATTCCGCTACGTCGTATTCCATCAAATTCTACAACCCCCTCCAGGCGACCGGAAGCGGCTTCCCTTCAAAACCCATGACCGTCACCGGGGAGCCCTTCGTTTCCTACAAAGTCGAGAAAACCGGTGACTTCGCGCTGCGCATCACCCGCGAGATCCGCTCCCCGTCTTCTCCCGCCGACAACGCTCCCGTCCTGCGCACCGACATTACCACGCTGGAGCGGCAGGGCAGCGGTCTTGGCCTTACCTGGATCGCGACAGGCTGGACCCTGGCCGGCGCCGCACCCGTCTCTTGCGATATCCGTCGCTGGGCCTCCGTAAATCCGGCCGACCCCACCGCCGGCCATACCGAAATCGTCGAAATATCCGATTCGGCCACTCCCTCCGGTGTCGTTGCCACGCGGGCGGAACGCCTCCACACCGGCTACACGTGGGGCCACACTCCCACTCGCGAACAGCTTGGCGATGTCAATCCCGCCGTCTCCTTCACCGATTACCACAACAATGCCGGCGACCGCGGCAGTTACGGGTTCATCTCCGCCACGCGCGACAACGGCGGTTCCTGGCAGGCTTACGACTATTTCCCGGCCGATGAGGACGAAGACAAGAAACTCGGTGCCATCAGCCGCACTTACACGCCCTTCGTGAATGCCCCCGGATCGGTGACGCGCAACACCGGCCAGGTTACCACCTACGAGTATGCCGAAGACCTCTTTGGCATGCTGACCCGCCTGAAGAAGGCGGAGACCCGGATCAACGGAATCCTCGCCGGCACCACCAGCATCGCGTACAAACATACGGATAACACGGTGATCGCCACGCGGAGCGACATCGGGGGGGCCGACGGCGCGGTCACCACCACCGTCACCCGCTATTACAAGGAGAACCACTCCAATCCTCTCCTCCGCCGGCAGATGTATTCGCTCACGCAGCCGTCGGGAGCCAGGCAGAGTTACGTCTACCAGCGGGGGACATGGGATGCCTCGACCCTCGTCTTTACGAAAAAAGACAGCGGCGCCGCCTCGCGCATCGCCGTGATCGCGGGCGCCTCTGCCTCTGTCGCGGGAGCGAAAGCGGTGGAATCCTGGCAGGGGACCAGCATGGAAAAAGTCTGGCTGATCCCCTTCAAAAGTACGACTGAGACAACCATCCGCGACGAGTTCGCCCGCGTCGCCCGCACCGAGTCGCACGTCTGGGACGGCTCCGCCTGGCAGCTCACCGGCTGGACCCGTTACACCTACAACTACGTCCACCAGCTCACCCGCCGCGAATCCCACAACGGCGAGATTTACGAGGCCGGCTGGTCCGCCGGCCTGCTGGCCTGGGAGCGCGACGCCGCCGGCATCGAGACCCGCTACGATTACGATGCCGGCGCCCGCTGTATCCGGAAAACCACGCTCAATCCCGGCGGCCAGAATCTTGTGGCTACCTTCACGTACGACGCCGCCGGCAATGTGCTGCGCGAGGAGATATCCTCGCCCGGCACGACGGAAAAACTCGTTTCCACCTTCGTTTACGACAAGGCCGGCCGCCTCGTCAAAGACACCGCGCCGGGGCGCGGCGAGCGCACCTTCAGCTACAACCCCGCCGCCCGCGCCACCACCACGACCCACCCCGACGGCGGGCAGAAAACGGAAACCCTCTGCCTCGACGGCCGCCCCGCTTCCGTCACCGGCTCCGCCGTGATCCCCGAGTACCACGCGTACGCGGTCGAGGCGGATGGACGCATCCGCACCCAGGTCAACATGGCCACCGCCACCTCCCCTCGCTGGGCCCGCGCCTGGACCGACTGGCTCGGCCGTGCCGTCCGCGCCGAGCGCCCCGGCGCGCCCGGCCAGCCCTCCCTGATCGAGGAGCAGACTTACGACACCCGCGGCCTGCTTGTCCGGACCACCCGCACCGGCCTCGCTCCCACCCTTTACGAGTACGGCCCGACCGGAGAACCCCTCCGCAGCGGTCTCGACATCAACAACAACGGCGTGCTCGACCTTGCCGGCCCCGATCGTATCTCGGAGACGGATACATCCTTTGTCTCATCCTTCAGCAATACCTTTTGGGAAATAACAACGCGCGAATACGTTTATCCCCGCTCGGGAAGCGACGCCAGGGAACTCGCTCGCATATCCGGACGATATCTGTCGGGAGGCACATTTCTCTCCTCCACCACGGAATACCAGGCCCCCTATAATTTCTTTTACCAGACTGCCGTTCCTGATCGGGCCAACCGCAAAGTCATCATTACCCATAGCCAAACCGGCACCAGCGCCACACAGGTCGAGACCGTCACCGGCAACCAGGCCACGCTCAAGACTCTCGACGGACGCGAGTTGAAAACCGAGAGTGATGCCCTCCGGCGTCCCGTCCGCTCCACCGACCCGCGAACGGGCGTCACCACCACCACCTATATCGCCAACACCACGCTCGTCTCCACCATCAAGGATCCCTCCGGCAACGTCACCTCAATGGGTTATGACTCCATGGGCCGCAAGGCATGGCAGTGCGACGCCCTCGGCAAATACACCCGCTACGCCTGGAACCAGCGAGGTCAGCTGATCCGGCAATGGGGCGACGCCATCATGCCCGTGGAACTGGCCTACAACGCGTACGGCGAGCGCATCTCCCTGTCCACCTGGCGCAATGGCTCCAACTGGAGCTCCGCTACATGGAACGCCACCGGTGCCACCGCCGACCAGACCACGTGGACCTATGATCCCGCCACCGGCCTGCTCCTCAAAAAGACCGACGCCGCCAACCGCTCCGTCGAATACACCTACAACAATCGCGGCCAGATTCGCGAACGCCGCTGGGCGCGCACCCTCGCCAGCGGAGCCCGCCTTGCCACCACCTATGAGTACGACTCGCAGACCGGGGATCTCCTTGCCACCCGGTACAACGACGGCACCCCCGCCGTCACTCGCACGCTCAACCGCCTTGGCCTGCCCGACACGATTTCCGACATAACCGGCACCCGTACCTTTGGCTGGAGCACCGGCTGTCCCTGGCAACTCCACACCGAGACTCTGCCGGATTATTACCAGAACCGCGTTTTCACTCGCCGTTATGGCATCGGCATCGCCGCAGGCCTCCCCGCCGGCTTTCAACTGGGTACGATGCCCTATCGGGAGGAATTCCTCGCACAGTCCGTCAAATCCGATTCGGTCGGCCGCGTCACATCGATCGAGCATACCATTCGCGCCGCCCGCCAAACCTTCGCTTACACCTACCTCGCCAACTCGACGTTGGTCCAGAACATCGCAGCCACCGGCACCGGCTTTGCCCGGACGCACACCTGGGATGCGAAGCGCAACCTCCTCACCGGCGTGACCGGCAAGTGGAGCGCGGCCAACCGCAGTGCCTTTGCCTACGAACACGACGCCCTCGGCCGCCGCACGGCCGTCGTCCAGTCCGGCGACGCGTTTGCCGCCTACGGCAATTCCGTGCGCCAGCAGTTCGAGTACAGCGACCGCGGCGAACTGACTGCGGCGCACGGCTACCTCGGCGCCACCGCGACCCAGGCTGCCGCCTTGCCGGGGCGCGGTTTCCGCTACAGTTACGATGCCGCCGGCAACCGCCGCGCAGCCGGGCGCAACGGCAGCGCGGGCCTGATGGAGAATTTCACCGTGAACGCCCTCAACCAGATCACCGCCCGCGAAAACCACACCGTGTCGGTGAGCGGGACGGCGGATGCCGATGCCGTGGCGGTGGACGGCGAAACCGCCGACAGGGCGGGCCGGTACTGGCAGCAGGAAGTGCTGCTCGACAACGACGAGGCTCCGGCGGCCCGGCAGGTGACCGCCGCCGCCGTCCGGCGCGGGGCCGGGACGGGCGGGGCCGACCTTGTGCAGGTGGACCGCCGCTTCGCCTTCATCGGACCGGCGACGGAAACCCTGACCTACGATGCCGACGGCAACCTCACCGGCGACGGACGCTGGAATTATTATTGGGACGGCGAAAACCGACTCGTGGCGATGGAGACCAAACCGTGGGCGGTGGTCCCGGGGGGGCCGCCGGCGCAGCGGCTGGAATTCATGTACGACTACATGGGCCGCCGCGTGGGCAAGCGGGTGATCGAAAAGCCCGCCGACGGCAGGCCGTGGCTGCTGACGAGCGACCTGAAGTTTGTGTACGACGGCTGGAACCTCGTCGCGGAAACGAAGGCCGACGGCACCTTCGTGCGCAGCTACGCCTGGGGGCTGGACCTTGCCGGTTCGCTCACCGCGACCGGCGGGGTGGGGGCGCTCCTGCAGATGAGCGACCACACCTCCGGCATCGCCCAAAATTATTTTGCGACCTACGACGGCAACGGTAACATCGCCGCGCTGGTCCGGGCCTCGGACGGCTTCCTTGCCGGCGTGTACGAATACAGCCCCTTCGGCGAACTCCTGCGGATGCAGGGTGAGGCCGCCGGGCAAAACCCGTTCCGCTTCAGCACCAAATACACCGATGACGAGACCGGTTTGATCTATTACGGCCAGCGTTACTACGACCTGCACAACGGTCGGTTCATCAACCGCGACCCCATCGAGGAACGCGGCGGGTATAATTTGTACGGTTTCTGTGAAAACGATGCCGTGAATCAATGGGATATCCTCGGACATGGATTATGGGGGAAACTTAAGAAGCCCTTTAAGAAGGTATTCAAAGGTATGAAAAAGCTTGTTTCGGTTTTCATACCGGCTGCTCCCATGGTTTGGAAGATGGCACAACGCTATCCACAGGTGGCGACTGTTGTCGCAGGGATTGCAACGGCGTGGATAGGAGGATGGGGGGCTACACTTGCAGGTGCTGCTTATGGAACAACCGCAAATGCGGTTATAGCCGGCGCAGCCGGAGGGTTTGGAGGAGGCTTTGTTGGAACATACGCCAGCGGTGGCAGTTTTTCTCAAGCACTAAAAGCAGGTGGCATCGGCGCCGGTATGGGGGCAGCAACAGGGTATATCGGTGCACAAGTACAAAAAGGCATTAATGCTTGGAAAAATGCTGAGCATGAGTTTTACAGAATTGATGCTGATCCTAATAAACCAGGGTTGCATTTACCTGAAGTCAAAATTCCGCGTAGTGCCATCACAGGGGATGTGAAGATTTTTGAAAATGGTATACTGAATGATCTTAATGCGGCTATTAAAAACGGATGGGAGCATTACAATTATGATAGCTTCATATTGGCACATAATCCAACAGATGGCTTTATCGCTGATATTGTGGAAACTGCTCTAGGAAAACTGACAGGAACTTCCAGTCTCGGGCGTGATTTGGCAGGCGTCCTTGAGCAGATAAATCCAGCGGGATCTTCTCTTTACTTGCATAGTCAGGGTGCACAAATAGGTATGAACGCATTGAGTCATCTTGCATCCAAGGGAGTGTCTATGGCAGGACTAAATGTTTATGGATATGGTGGAGCCACCAATCTGCTAACCTCGCGGGCAATCGTTAAGTCTGTTGGTGCAAATTGGGCAGGATGGACGATCAATGCCTTCGATGCAGTACCCAATATTGTTGGATTGAATGCAGTTTTTGCACCTCACCGATTTATAACATCATTGGCTGCGGCTCCCTTCTTGTTCTCTCCAACAGGTCACGAAGTAATGAGTCCGCACACATGGAGTACTGGTATATGGGATCCATTTAACCATACTTATTGATGAAGATGAAAAAAATACTGAAAACAGTTATGTTAATGTTTATTGTTGCTTGTAGTATGGGTGCCAAGGATTATGTCTATACGATTGGAAATGCGACCGTGTCTTATGTTATTCCGTCTGAGCTTGATGCTGCATTGACGTATTCAAGAGGAATGTTTACGTCTTTTGATAAAAGAATAGTCTATAAAACGAGCTTTATGAAGCGTGGCTTTTTTACGGAAAAACCAATCGGTGGTTTTGCGATAGGCATATTGGCAATGCCGGATGAGTTGCGTAATAACCATTCCTTGGAGAGTCTGTTAAAATATTATGAGCCGCGAATAAGTAATGACTTGGAGGTGGCCCGGGGATCTGTGTACGCGACACAAAATGGTGAGTGGGTAAAGATGGAGGTATATTTGAAAGCAGATACTGCCAAAATTGTACAGCTATTGTTTTATCGGGTGATTGATGGTGATAGCGTACTTTCTCTTTCATTACATGTAAGCGGGAAAGGCGAACAGTGGCCGCCCAAGTTATTTAAAAAACTGGATGCGGCAGTACACAAGGTCGTAAACAGTATTAGTATCAAGCAGAGACAGGAATAAGTCGTAAGGACTTGCACCTTTATTTTAACATTTTTTGAAACCCGACGGTTGGGGAATCAACCGGCAAGGATGTGTAAGAAACAGACAACCAGAAAGCAGGTTACGTTGCCGAGCGGGGAGGAGATAAGCCGTAAGATAAGCCGTAAGGGGTCAAACCTTTACTTTTGACATTTTTTAACCCGGCGATTGGGGAAACAATCGCAACAGGATGAGCAGAATTCAGATAACGAGAAAGCAGGTTACGTCACCAGTCGGGGACGTGACGGGGCGAAGCTCGGTCAGATTCCATAAATCTGCCCTGCTTTCATCAATGTCCCCCCCCCACACACACAAGGAAGGGTGGAACCCGTTGCAATGAAAGAAAATGGATAAAAATATCAAAAATAAAGGTTTGACCCCTTCCGGTTTGACTGACCCCTTCCGGTTTGACGCGCATGGGGATCTTGGACCGGGGAATTCTCAACATCTGCTGTTAATTATGGCTGGAATTATTCAATTGGAGTTGGATCTTATGACCGCAGTATTCCCCGGTGGGGATTTTGGCGTGGGGGACGTTAAAATGAAAAAACAAACCTTGTTGATCACTTTACTGATTTTCTGTATTGCTACTTTGGCAGGTTGCCAAGGCACAATGACCAACTCCATAGAGCCGATCAGAGAAATGCGCTGGACTTATAGATTATCTGGTGAGCAGCAGCGTTTATTTTCAACTTTTGGTTTTTGGGTTCTGGATAAATCGCTTAGAGATAAGTTGCTTGCTGCATATAATTCTGACGGTATTTTAGATCGACCTAAACTTCGGGAAATTGCATCGGAATCTCAAATTTCGGAACAGACAGATTGCGTACGATTGGTTACAGCCAATGCCAGTTTTCCTGAAATATGGCTTGCTGATGGGTGGTTCATTGCATTGGAACCGAAGCTGGATCACGTTATAATTGAGATGTCTGAAATCCTTGCCCGCAGAGGAAGTTATCGACAATCGCACGATATACCCATTATCCCGCTAGGACTAAATAATCTATAGGGAGGTTCTGAAAATTAACCGCGAAAAGCAAGCCATAAGGGACAGGCCGTAAGGGGTCGGACAGGCCGTAAGGTGTCGCACCTTTATTTTTGACATTTTTTGAAACCCGACGGTTGGGGAATCAACCGGAAAGGATGAGAAGGAAACAGACAACCAGAACGCAGATTACGTTGCCGAGCGGGGACATGACAGGGCGAAGCTCACTCGACATTTCAGGACCAATTCCCTCTCCGAAAATCAACAAACAACGACCCGGCTCCCGATCGCTTTTTTCAGATAAATTTACGCTATGAAACCATCCCGAATTCTGCTGATTCCGATATTGTGCCTCTCGGTCGTTGTGGCTGACGCAACTATTATTAACAAGGTCATCATTGGTCAGGATGATCCATCCATCAATTTCCCTTACGAATATGAAACGGTAGGCGTCTTGCCCGGTGCCAATCTCCGGCTTCAGTCCCCGAACGGAATCTTGATTCATAGCGGTCCGGATCTTCTTCCTGTCGTACATATCCGGGGAAACGGCTTTGTCGGGATTGGCGGGCAATCTCCCACAACGCCTTTTGATGTCGTTACCAATCCTGACAGTCGGATACAGTTTTCGGCAACGAAAGGAACATTGGTTGCCGGTAATAACAATGGTGGCTCAATCTATTTCGGTGCGGATGTGACCACAGGCAACAATATGCCGACTGCTGCAATTGAATCATCTTGGGGCGGCGCTCATACGCCACAAATAGCTATGGGGGTTATTCGTGAACAAAATCGACGATCCGCTGTGCTCTTCGATTTCTCCGGAAATTCTATTTTCTATTCATATAACACCGAGCGTATGCGCCTGAATCGCGATGGTAAATTGGGTATCGGAACCACGTCTCCTACACATGCGCTTACCGTCAACGGCCCGATCCGGGCCAAGGAAGTGATCGTCGATACCGGCTGGGCGGACGATGTGTTTGCATCGGATTATCGCTTGGCCTCGTTGAAGGAAGTCGAGGCGCATATCGAGCAGGAAGGGCGTTTGCCGGGAATGCCTTCGGCCAAGGAGGTAGCCGAAAACGGCCTCTCTGTCGGCGAGGCCCAGTCGCTGCTACTCCGCAAGATCGAGGAACTGACACTGCATGTCATCCGGCTCGAAAAGAAAAACGAACAACTCGAACAGCGTCTGGCTGAAATCACAGAACCCAAACAACTCAAATGAACAAAGCATCTTCCCTCATCACAGTATCATGTGCGCTGGCGATTGTCGTGCACGCGCAAACAAACACCTTTCCCGACATAGGGAGTGTCGGCATCGGCACGACAACCCCGACGACATCGCTGGATGTGAATGGTAGTACAACTCTTCGTGGAAGCATTTACACGGGAGGTAATATTGAGCTGAATTCGTTTGGAGCCGGAAATCGTTATGCATATATTGATTTTCACGGAGATGATACCTATTCGGATTATGGACTGCGGATTATTCGAGACAATACCGGCTCTAATGCTGCATCCGAAATGACCCACAGAGGTGCTGGTGTTCTCAGATTCCGGACGGAAGATAGCGCAGACATCAGATTCTCTCTGTCAGGCACGGATCGTGTTTCCATTAGAAATAATGGGAATGTAGGAATTGGCACAACGACTCCCGCCGCAATGCTGCACATCTATAATAGCTTGGGTGTTCCGGGGGCTAGTCAGACCAATTTGCTCAAGCTTGGAGTGTCTACAGCCAATCAGGACGGGGTAGACGTCTTTGCTCGTCGCTTGGCGACCGGGGGCGATTGGCATACCGCCGCG
The DNA here is from genome assembly GCA_000242935.3 of Opitutaceae bacterium TAV5. Taxonomy (NCBI): domain Bacteria; kingdom Pseudomonadati; phylum Verrucomicrobiota; class Opitutia; order Opitutales; family Opitutaceae; species Opitutaceae bacterium TAV5. The sequence continues at coordinate 2,126,909 of CP007053.1, read as the reverse complement.
ATGTTTATTCAGCGGAAGGTGGATTCCAGCTCAATGGGATTTCTGAAATTTGGAGAATGGAATGTCGCTCTGGGTGTAGGAATTGGTGAACATCTGCTCGTTAACAATAATGGGAATATCAGCATCGGTACCACTGTCGCCACCCACAAACTCACGGTCAATGGTCCGATCCGGGCCAAGGAGGTCATCGTCGATACCGGTTGGGCGGATGACGTGTTTGCGGAGGACTATGCGCTAATGCCGCTGACTGAGGTGAAACACCATATCGAAGCCAACAAGCGGCTGCCGGGCGTGCCATCGGCCGGGCAGGTAGCCAGCGAGGGCGTCAGCGTCGGAGAAATGCAGTCGCTGCTGCTCCGCAAGGTCGAGGAACTGACGCTGCACGTCATCCGCCAGCAGGAGGAAATCGACGGGCTGCGCCGCAAGCTGGAAACACGATAGGGAGGATCTGAAAATTCATTTTTAACCACTAATGGTCACTAGTCCGCCCCCGTTTTGTTAGTGGCCGGAACAGGAGGGGAAGCGCTAAAGGACGCTAACGGGCGCTGAAATCAAACAATCGGAAGAGTCTGGTTTAGCGTCCGTTAGCGTCCTTTAGCGGTTTATTCATGGTTTGGGATTAGCACTGGCCCGGTTGGCAGAAGTCAACGGCGGCGGAGCAGGGCAGTGCCGAGGAGCACGAAGCTGGCGGCGATCAGTGCGCAGGTGGCGGGTTCCGGCACGGGCGTCGCACTCAGGATGATGTCGTTGCCGACATGGTGGATGTAGAAATCGAACCCGTTGAGTTCGTACAGCGTGCCGGCGGCGAAGGACCCGCCCGCCACGGTCAGCGCATCCGCTCCGGTGATGATGTCGAAGGTTTCGGTGCCCAGCACCGTGTAGCCATCGAGCGTGATTTCCAGCAGGGCTCCGGAACCGATATCGAGAAGCCCGCCGGCCATCGTCAGCGATCCGGTGCCCTCCGCGTTGAACACGAGTTCGAAAACGGCGCCGTCGTTGATCGTCAGTCCGCCCGAGCCGATGCCCTGCGCGCCTGTGACCGTGAAGCGGTTGCCGTTATCGAGGAGCAGGCCGGAGGCGCCGTTGGAAAGCGCCAGCGCGTTCCAGTGGCCCTGGCTGCCGGCGGCGCCGCCCATCGCAAACGTGCCGGAGCCCAGCTCGAAGATGCCGGTGAAGGCCGAACCGGTGTTTTCGGAGAAGGCAATGCGGCCGGTGGTATCGGCGAGTTCGATACGCAGGGTGCCGTTGCCGGAGAGCGCATGGTCAAACGTGTAGTCGCCGGCCTCGCCGGGGCGGATGGTCAGTTTGCCCGTCGAGGGCGCGCGCACGGGGCCGGTGGCGTTGTTGATGGCCACCGCGCCGACTCCGGCGAGTTGCGAGAGGTTGCCGTTGAGGGTCCAGTGGGCATTCGCACCCTCGCGGCCCTGCACCGTGAGGGAAAAACGGTTTTCCGCCGACGAACTGCTGAAGGCGGCGGTTTCGGTCGCCGTGCCCTGAAGCGTCAGCGTGTTTCCGGTGCCGGTGCTGTGGATCCTTCCGGTGATGTCACTCCCGGTGTCGAGCGTGATGGCGATGTTTTTTCCGGATACGCCGATCGCGATGCCGTCGTCGCCGCCGGTCGAGAGGATCGTGCCGCTATTGTACAGGGTGCCGCCGTCCATGGTGTTGCCGTCGGCTCCTCCCAGCCAGACTCCGTAAGCGCCTTCGATGTGGCCGGTGTTGGTCAGGGTGACCGTGCCATTCCCGCGGTAGGCGTAGACGGCGACGGCGGCGTGATTGGCGCCGCTGGCGACGATGCGGCCGTCGTTCTCAAATGTGTTGTCAACGCCCTGGATCTGAATGCCTGTCTCGCCAAGAACCCCGGCATTGCGGCCGATCCTGACGCTGTTTTTCCAGGAGGAGGCAAGCACGCCGAAGCTGCCGCTGCCATAGGCGTTCACCGTCGTGGCTGAGCCATCCAGCCCGACGTTGACGGAGGCCTCGGTGCCCGCGCTCTTGTTGGAACTCCAGGCGACCAGTCCGCGAGTGCCGGTGGTGCCGGCGGCAGTCAGGGTGCCGTTGGTGTAGTTGATGCTGGCCGTGCCGTATTCGGCGCGGTTTTCGATGCCCGTCTGGTAGGGAGACGTCGGGGCGGTGACAGGATCGTTGCCGGTCACCGTGATGTCACCGGAAGCGGTGATGGTGGACACGGCGGTGCCGCGGGTGTGGGTGAAAATGCCGAAGGCGCCCATGGGGCCACCTCCACCGACGCCTTTTCCGGTGACGAGGATGTCGCCATTGTGGATGACGTCGACGGCACCGGAGGAGTAGGACGAGACGGAGATGCCGGCCATCACGTCGAACCAGCCGCCGGCGTTTCCGTCGACCTGCAGATTGCCGGTATTGCGGATGACGGTATCGGCACTGCCGCCCTGGCTGGCGCGGATGCCGTGGGCCATGGTGCCGCTCGTGTGGATATCGGCACGGTTGTCGATTTCGATCTCGCCCGAGCCGGAGGCGAGAATGCCATCCGCCCTCCATCCGGTGGTGCGAAGGTCTCCGGTATTAAGAATGTCGATGCGGCCGGAACCGGAGGTGGCGGCACGGATGCCGGTGGCTTCACTGCCGGTCGTCGAGACCGTCGACGCGCTCGTGATCCCGACATCACCGCCGTCGGTGGATTCGCCGAGGATGCCGTAGTCCTTGTCTTCGGTCGTCGGGATGAGAGCGGGCAAATCCTGCGTATCGATGACGATATGACCGACGCCGGATTCGTGGAAGCCTGCCGCTGCGACGGAGTCGGGAAGAGGCAGGGCGAGCGCGAGTGCAAGTGTGCAAGGGAGGGCGAGATTTTTCCGGTCGGGTTGTAGTGTGCAGGATAGCCTCATGATGGTCGGTGGTCGGTTGCCAGCCATCATACCGGAGTCGGGAGGAACACGGATAGTCAGGGGAAACCCTGATTCTTCAGGGCACCGCGGTCCGGCGCGCGCCGGAAGGGGTTCTTCATGGCATGTCAGGCTCTTGCCTGCACGGGCGGCCGCCCGCCATGATTTCGATGCCGACCTTGCCGCGACGACGCGGAGCCGCGGATCCGGGATTCGCTCCGTTTCCTCGCCGCTTTCGTGAGCCGGTCGCGGAGCCTGGCGCCGGTCAGGAACCGGGGACGAGGCCGCGTTCGCTTTTGGCGGCGAAGGCGAGGATCGTCCGGATTTCCGGGCTGTCCGCTTCGGGATGGGCGCGGAGTTTCTCGAAGGCCTGCGAGCGGTTGAGGCCGTCGCGGAAGAGGATGCGGTAGATCTGCTTGATCCGGTCGAGCTGTTCCGGCGTGAAGCCGCGGCGTTCGAGGCCCACCTTGTTGATCGAACGGATGGCGGCCGGGATGCCGTCGGCGATGCACCAGGGCGTGATGTCCTGCACGATCTTGGTAAAGGCGCTGATCATGGAGTGCTCGCCGATGCGGCAAAACTGGTGCACGCCGCAATGGGCGCCGCACACCACGTAGTCTTCCACGATGACGTGGCCGGCGAGGCCGGTGCCGTTGCTGGCGATGACGTGGTTGCCGACGATGCAGTCGTGCGCGACATGGCAGTAGGCGAGGAAGAGGTTGTCATCGCCCATGACCGTCATGTCGCCGTCGGCGGTGGCGGCGTGGACGGTGACGTATTCGCGAAACACATTGCGCGCGCCGATGCGCACGCCGGGGTTGCCGCCCTTGTATTTGAGGTCCTGCGTCTTCGCGCCGAGGTTGGCGTAGGGGAAGACGTCACAGCGCTCGCCGAGCCACGTGTTGCCCTCGACCGAGGCGTGGTGGTGGAGCCGGCAGCCGTCGCCCAGGCGCACGCCGGCGCCGACATAGGCAAAGGGCCCGATCTCGACACCGGCGCCGAGTTCGGCGGCCGGATCAACGTAGGCGGATGGATGAATCATTGGTTTGGAATTCAAAGTTTGGAGTTCAGGGTTCAGAGTTTATGGGGACTTCTAAAAATTGAACAGAAGGCAACGAAGAGAACGAAGAATAACCAAGGATGCTTACTGTTCATTCCTGTTTAACTTTCTTGAAATAAATAACTTCCTGTTCAGGGTCTTCTTTGTTTTTACCTTCGTTACCTTTGTTTCCTTCTGTTCAAAAATGAATTTTCAGAACTTCCCTTATGGTTCAGGCGGAGGGAGAGGGAGGACGTTCGATGCGAAAACTCCAAACCCTGAACTCCAAACTCCAAACTCTGAACGTTGAACCGGCAAGCGCGCCCTGCGCGCTTACCCGACATCCCCCTCGTCCACGAGGGCGAACATGAGTTCGGCGGAGGACACCACCTGGCCGTCGACGGTGCAGGTGCAGTCGGCGGCGGCGAGTTTGTTGTTACGGAACTTGGTGAGTTTGGCGTTGATGATGAGCTGGTCGCCGGGGCGCACGGGGCGGCGGAATTTCACCTTGTCGGCGCTCATGAAGAGCGTGGCCTTGCCCTCGGCGCTGCCGGTACGGCGGAGCATGAGGATGCCGGAGGCCTGCGCCATGGCTTCGAGTTGCAGCACGCCGGGCATGACGGGGTTGCCGGGGAAGTGGCCCTGGAAATAGGGTTCGTTGATCGTCACGTTCTTGATGGCCACGAGTTCCTCCTCGCCGACGAATTCGGCGACGCGGTCGACCATCACGAACGGGTAGCGGTGCGGCAGCATGTCGAGGATGCGCCGGATATCGAGGGAGACTTCGGTAGGGAGCGGGGAGCCGACGACGACGCGCGGTTTCTTTTTCGGGCCTTTTTTCTTTTCCTCGAGCCTGGCGAAGAGGGCCTTGGTGAGCTCGGCGTTGATGGCGTGGCCGGGGCGGGTGGCGATGATGTGCGCCTTGATGGGCGAGCCGAGGAGGGTGATGTCGCCGATGATGTCGAGGATCTTGTGGCGGACGAACTCGTCCTTGAAGCGGAGGCCTTCCTTGGAGAGGATCTTGTCGCCCTTGATGACGACGGCGCAGTCGAGCGAGCCGCCCTTGATCTTGCCCATCTTGAGGAGGGGCTCGATGTCCTCGTAAACGGTAAAAGTGCGGGCGGCGGCGATCTGGGTGGCGTAGGTGTCGGGGGTGATGTCGAGCGAGAGGTGCTGGGCGTGGATGCCGCGGTCGTCGGCCGAGGTGCAGGAAATCTTGAAGTGATCGCAGGGCAGGGCGATGATGGAGCTGCTGTCGCGCTGCACGGAGACGGGTTCGTCGAGGATGAAGCATTCGCGTTCGGCATCCTGTTCGACGGGATCGCCTTCCATGATGGCGTTGACGAAGGGTTTGGCCGAGCCGTCGAGGATGGGCGGCTCGGAGGCGTTCATTTCGATGAGGCAGTTGTCGATGCCGCAGCCGTGGAGGGCGCTGAGAACGTGTTCGATGGTGTGAAGGCTGGCGTGGCCCTGCACGATGGTCGTCTGGCGGACGAGGTCGCCGGTGAGGCTGGCCAGGGGCTTGATTTCGGGGTGCCCGTTCAGGTCAATCCGCCTGAAAACGTACCCGTGGTTAACGGGGGCAGGCTTGAGGGTGAGGGTGACGGTTTCGCCGGTGTGAAGGGCTTTTCCGTCGATGGTGACGGCGCGCGCAAGGGTGCGTTGTTTCATGGAAGGTCGAGGTCTGGAAAGTCAGGAAAAGTCGCGAAAAAGGAAGTACTCTGCAAAAACCGGACGGATGAGCGCAAGATTGTTGTCCGGCAGGCCGGGGGGGGCGGGGGAGGAGGACTTCGTCCTGTTTTCCCGCTTTACCCGACAGCCCGGCAGGGGCAAAACCGCACCTCGTGCCTGCATCAAAACCGAGCAATCCGGGCAAACCGGACAGCAAGACCCTCTCCGCGGACGACATCCACCAAGCCATCGAACGGCTCGCCGCCGATATCCGCGCCCGGCGTCGTTCCGGAAGCCGGAAACTCGTCCTCCTCGGCATCGCCAACGGCGGCATCGAACTCGCCCGCCGCCTCGGCTCCCGCATCAGGTCCGCCAAAGTCGGCACCATCGACATCTCCTTCCACCGCGACGACATCGGCCGCCACCCCATCCCCAAGGAGTACACCCCGACCCTCATCCCGATCGATATCGACGACGCCAATGTCGTCCTCGTTGACGACGTCCTTTTCTCCGGCCGCACCATCAACGCCGCGCTCAACGAGCTTTTCGACCACGGCCGCCCCGCCCGCGTCGAACTCGCCATCCTCGTCGACCGCGGCGGCCGCCGCCTCCCCATCGCCGCCGACTTCACCGGCATCACCCTCGACGTGGAAGACAGCGACAAGATCGTCGTCAAACTCGGCGCGGACGACGATACCGCCACCGATTCCATCACGATCAGGCACGCGACGCCCAAGGCCTGACGGCTCTCCCGTCGCCTCTTTCATTCCTCACTCCGCACTCCGAATCCCGCCTTTTCTCCATGTCCTGGAATCGCCGCCACCTGCTCACGATCGAGGAACTCTCCCTCGATGAAATCAACCAGATCCACGCCACCGCCGCCGCCTTCAAAAAAATCCTCGGCCGCAGCGTGAAAAAAGTCCCCGCCCTGCGCGGCAAGACGATCGTCAACCTCTTCTTCGAGCCCAGCACGCGCACCCGCATCTCCTTCGAAATGGCGGCCAAGCGCCTCTCGGCCGACGTCGTCGCGTTCGACTCCTCGACTTCCTCGACGACGAAGGGTGAATCCCTGCGCGACACCGCCGAAAACATCCGCGCCCTCGGCGCCGACATGATCGTGATCCGCCACTCCGCCTCCGGCTCCCCGCTCTACCTCTCGCGTATCCTCGACATCCCTGTCATCAACGCCGGCGACGGCGCGCACTCCCATCCCACGCAAGGGCTGCTCGATACCTTCACCATGCGCGAGCGCCTCGGGCAGGACCTGCGCGGCCGCAAGATCGTCATCCTCGGCGACATCCTCTTCAGCCGCGTGGCCCGCTCCAATATTCACGCCCTGTCCAAAATGGGAGCCAATGTCACCATCGTCGGCCCCTCCACGCTCGTCCCGCGCTGGTTCGAGGCCATCGGCGGAGTCACCGTCTCGCACGACCTGCGCAGCGCGCTCGCCGGCGCCGAGGTTGTCATGTTATTGCGGATACAACACGAACGCCAGACCGCCGCCATGTTCCCCTCGCTCGGCGAATACACGAGCATGTTCGGCCTCAACAAGACGCGCGCCTCCTGGCTCGACCCCAAGGCCATCATCATGCACCCCGGCCCGATCAACCGCGGCGTCGAGATCGACAGCGAACTCGCCGACGGCAGCCGCAGCGTGATCCTCGAACAGGTCACCAACGGCATCGCCGTCCGCATGGCCGTCCTCTACCTCTGCGCCGGCGGCCAGCCCGAAAACGTGCTCCATTGAGGAAATCAAGAATTAAGAATTAAAAAATTTCTGAAAATCTCCCGCACCAACCTCATGTCCCTCCCCATTCACTTCACGCCTGGCCAGCAATCTCCAATTATTAATTCTTAATTAAAATTCCCATGCTCTGGATACAAAACGCCCGCGTCATCGATCCCGCCAGCAAGCGCGACGCCGTCGGCGATCTTTACATCGTCAATGGCAAGTTCGCGACTTCGCTTTCCGCTGCGGAGAAGAAGAAAGCCAAAAAGATCGACGCCTCCGGCCTCGTTGCCGCTCCCGGCCTCGTGGACGTCCACGTCCACTTCCGCGAGCCCGGCCAGACGCACAAGGAGACCATCGAGACCGGCTCCCGCGCGGCCGCCGCCGGCGGCTTTACCACCGTCGTGTGCATGCCCAACACCTCGCCCGTGGCCGACACGGCCGGCACCATCCAGCTCATCAACGACTCCATCCGCCGCACCGCCTGCGTGAAGGTTTACCCCACCGGCTGCATCACCGTGGGCATGAAGGGCCAGGCCCTCGCGCCCATCGGTTCGCTCAAGCGCGCCGGTGTCGTCGCGATCACCGACGACGGCGATTGCGTGCAGTCCAACGAACTCATGCGCCGCGCCTGCGAATACGCCCGCATGTTCGACCTCCCGCTCATGGATCACTGCCAGGACCACTCCATGACCGCCGGCGCCGTCATGAACGAAGGCGTCATGTCCACGCGCCTCGGCCTGCGCGGCTGGCCCAACGCCGCCGAGGACATCATCGTGTCGCGCAACGTCATCCTCGCAACTTACACCGGCGCGCGCATCCACATGCAGCACATCTCCTCGCACAACGCCGTGGAGATCATCCGCCGCGCCAAGTCGCGGGGCGTGCCCGTCACTGCCGAGGCCACGCCGCACCACTTCGCCCTCACCGACAGCGCCCTCGAGACCTACGACACGCGTTTCAAGATGAACCCGCCGCTGCGCACCGAAGACGACCGCCTCGCGGTCATCGAGGGCCTGCGTGACGGCACGCTCGACATCATCGCCACCGACCACGCTCCGCACACCGATGACGAGAAAGACAAGGAATTCGACTACGCGCCCAACGGCATTCTCGGCCTCGAGACCGCGCTCGCCATCTCGCTCGAAATCCTCGTCCGGCAAAACCGGTTCAAGCTTGCCACCGTGGTGGATCTGATGACCCGCAAACCCGCCGGCATCGTCAACTTTCCCGCCGGCACGGGCACCTTGGCCGAAGGCGCCGCCGCCGACCTTTGCCTCTTCGATCCCGACGAGGAATGGCTCTACGACAGCAACAAGGGTTTCAGCAAATCCGGCAACAGCCCCTGGCATGGCCAGAAACTCCGCGGCCGCGTCAAGGCCACGTATGTGGATGGCAAACCCGTTTACGACGGCAAAAAAATCCTCCACCAGTAAAATGAAGGAAGGACCTGATACCATTTCCCGATCAAGAGCATCCCCGCGTGAGCTTCCTGATCCTGTTATTACGGGAGCTTTTAAAAATTGAACAGAAGGCAAAAAACAAATTTTCAGATCCCCTCTCAAGGGGGCTGATTTTTGCGTCTTTTGTGCCTTTTTGTGGCAATCACATCCGGCGGCAGCCTTCTTTGGAAGGCTCCGGTAGTTGATCCGGTTTCTTTTTCCATATGCGAATCGTCATTCTCGGCTCCGGTCGCGGCTCCAATGCCGAGGCAATCCTCACCGCGCAACGCGCCGGCAAGCTCGGCCGCGCCGAAGTCGTGCATCTGTTTTCCGACAAACCCGACGCCGGCATCCTCGGGCTCGGGCCGCGCTTTGGCGTGCCCGCGGCGTTTCTCGATCCTGCGCCCTTCAGGACCAAGCTCGATGGCGAAGGCGAGGCCCGCTACATCGCCGCCATCCGCGAGCAGCGTGCGGACCTCGTCGTGCTGGCCGGTTTCATGCGCGTGATCAAGCCGGGCTTCCTCGACGCGTTTGCGGGCAAAATCATCAACCTGCACCCGAGCCTCCTGCCGGCCTTTGCCGGGCTCGACGCCATCGGCCAGGCCTTCCGGCGCGGCGTGAAAATCACCGGCTGCACCGTCCATTACGTGACCGCCGAAGTCGATGGCGGCCCGATCATCGACCAGGCCGCCGTGCGTATCGGGAGCGACGATACACCGGAAACCCTGGCGGCGAAAATCCACGCCGCCGAGCACGCGCTGCTGCCGGCGGTGATCGCCCGGCTTTCGGAGCGCTGAAATCGTAGCCACAGGCTTTTTCTGCCGATCCGCCTGTGGTGACGGCGCTTCGCGCCGGTAACTGTTTAGCGGTTACGGCGTTTGACGGAGCGGCGGCATTCTTGCCGCTGCGACGAGGCGCGTCCGTGCCTCGCCCTGTGCCTCGCCGTCTGAACCGGCGACGCGTTGCGTCGTCTGCAGCGGCAAGAATGCCGCCGCTCCGTCGCCAAACGGATACTCGCGCCGCCTGCCCGGAAAATGGTTTGGGCGCCCCGTGCGCAAACCGGCATGCACGGAGGCATGCCGCTACGGACATGCTTTTCAGCGGTTCTGCCGCTTTGCTCCGCTCACCTCGAACTCCGCAAAAAGCCCCTTCTGCGCCGGCGGGAAACGCCCCTCGATGTACACACCGTCGTCGCGCTGTTCCTCGACCTGGACGTGCCCGATGGCATGGAGCCGCGAGATCACATCGTGGCGGCTGTGCGGAATAAAAAGTTTCGAGCTGCCGAACGCCCCGGCGATGAGATCGAGGCAGTGGTCGACCAGCGCCGGGACGCCGTCTCCGGTCCGCGCGCTGAGAAAGATGCCGTCCCGGTCGAGCTGGCGGGCCCGCGCCAGGTGCGGTTCGTCGGCGGCATCCACCTTGTTGAACACCGTCAGGATGCGCTTCTCGTCCGCGCCCAGCTCCCCGAGCACGGCGAGCGTGGTGGCGTGGTGGGCGGCGACGTTGGGCGCGGTCACGTCGAGAACGTGGATCAGGAAGTCGGCGACAAGGGCTTCCTCCAGCGTGGCCTTGAAGGCCTCGACGAGCCCGTGCGGCAGGCGGCGAATGAAGCCGACCGTGTCGGTGACGAGCAGCTTCTGGTTGCCGCGCAGCACGAGCTGGCGCGTGGTCGGGTCGAGCGTGGCGAAGAGCTTGTCCTCGGCGAGAACGCTGGAGCCGGTGAGCGTGTTGATCAGGGAGGATTTGCCGGCGTTGGTGTAGCCGACGATGGCGGCGGTGGGCACGGGCACGCGCTGGCGCTTGTGACGTTGCACGCCGCGCTGCTTGCGGACTTCGCCGAGCTCCTTTTTCAGCCGCGTGATGCGGTCGCGCACGAGGCGGCGGTCCTGTTCGAGCTGGGTTTCGCCTTCGCCGCCCATCTTGCCCTTGCCGCGCTGGCGCGAGAGATGCGTCCACGCGCGCGTCAGCCGCGGCAGCGAATACTCCATGCGGGCGAGGGCCACCTGGAGGACGGCCTCGCGGGTCTGCGCGCGGTCGGCGAAAATATCCAGAATGACTTCCTCGCGGTCGATGACGGCGATTTCGGAGAGTTTTTCCCAGTTGCGCTGTTGCGCGGGCGAGAGGTGGTCGTCGATCACGATGAGATCGCAGTCGAGCTCCTTGGCCCGGGCGATGAGCTCCTCGGTCTTTCCGCTGCCAAGAAGCGTGCCCGGGTTGGGGGCGCGCAGGTTGACGAGCGCGCGTTCGACGACGCCGATATGGAGATTTTCCACGAGTTCGTGCAGCTCGTTGAGCAGTTCATCACCTTCGCCTGGCTGCATTTGCGGGGTTTGCACGCCCACGAGAAAGGCGCGTTCGCAACGCTGGTTCCTGGATGCAGGTGTTTCTTCGAGAAAATCGGCCATACGGAAAATGAATGGCGGAGAGGGAGGGATTCGAACCCCCGGCTGGCTTTCACCAGCACCTGATTTCGAGTCAGGCGCGATCGACCACTCTGCCACCTCTCCGGAAAGCAAGGGCGCGAACGTAGCCGCCCGGTCCCAAAACAAAAGCAGAAAGTTTCAGGAGGTGCTTTTTGCCAGGGAGGCGGAAGGTTGGCCGGAATTTTGAGGTTTTCAGATTTCCGGAGCCGTTGTTGGCTCGGGCGCATCATGGCAACCGTGACCCGACTCCTTCACACCCGCATGCGGGTAAACGATATCGAACGCACCGTGAAATTTTACGAAGATACGCTCGGGCTGAAGGTGGCCCGCCGCTCGCAGTCCCCGCGCGGGGCGCAACTGGTGTTTCTGGCCACTCCGGGCAGCGAGGAGGAAATCGAGCTTTGCCAGATGCCCGCCAGCGCCGGCGCGCCACCCGTGCAGGTGCAGCCCGATCTCATGCACCTCGCGTTCGAGGTCGAAAACCTGGAGGCTTTTGCCGCAGAATTGAAGGCAAAGGGCTATGAACTCAGCGACGGTCCCACGCGCTCGGGCAGCGGCATGATCGCTTTCATCGACGCGCCCGAGGGCTACGAGGTGGAGCTGATCGAGCGGCGGAAATAAGGTGGCGCGGGCTCTTTCTGCCAAACGCCCGCTTCGGGCCCGATTGCAGGCACCTCGCCGGCGCCATCCTGCCAGCTTGCCGGAAAGGTGGCCGTGAGGCCTTCGGCGCTGTTCGGGCCGACTTGCACCCGATAGTCACCGGGCTCGACGAGCCAGCGGCGGAGGCCGGGATCGTAGCGGGCGAGGTCGTCGGACGTGAGCATGAACGAAACGCGGCGGGACTCACCGGAGGCGAGCCGGATTTTTCTGAACGCGCGGAGTTCGAGCGCCGGACGCGGCACGTCCGGATCGGGAGCCGCCGGGCCGACGTAAAGTTGCACGACTTCGGCGGCGGCGCGCGGACCGGTGTTGGTGAGGGTGAGGGCAACCGTTGTTTCGCCGTCAGCAGCCTGAAGGGAAAGGCCGGAGTAGTCAAAAGTGGAATACGTGAGGCCGTGACCGAACGGAAACAGGGGCGCGGCCAGCCCGGGATGAGACACATCATGGCGGTAGCCGACAAAAAGGCCTTCGCCGAAAAAGGCCCGTTCGGGCGTGCCGGGGTAAAACGCCATCCCGGGCACGTCTTCGAGCCGGCGGGGAAGCGTGACGGGGAGGCGGCCCGAAGGCGATACGTCTCCGCAAAGGATGCGGGCGAGGGCGGCGCCGCCTTCCTCGCCGGGGTAAAAGGCGTGCAGCACCGCCGGCACCCGGTCGAGCCAGGGCATGGCCATGGCGGTCGCGCCGTTGAGGACCACGACGGTGCGCGGGTTGACGGCGGCGATGGCGGCGATGAGCGCGTCCTGCCCCTCGGGCAGGGCGAGCGAGGGGCGGTCGGAGCCGCCGCCTTCGAAACGGTTGCAGAGGCCGGCGCAGAGAATGACGGCATCGGCATCGCGGGCGAGCGCCACGGCTTCGTCGCGCAGGGCGGTGTCGTTGTCGGGCGGCCATTCGAGGCGGAGGGCGGAGCCGGAGGCGAGTTGGCGGAAGTCGAGGCGCAGCCGCGTTCGGCGCGGCTGCGCCTCGACTTCCGCCGCCGGTTTAGCGTTCAGGGTTTCCCGTTCGGGGTTATTGGCGGGTGTGGCGGACGAGGTGAGCGTGGCATTGCCAGAACTGTGAACTCCAGACCCTGAACTCCAAACTCTCAGCGAAGCGGAGTGCGCGCCGTAGCGGTCCTCGAAGGTGCCGCAGGCATCGGGGGTCCAGTGGTCGTGGACGAGCCGGTCGTCGATCCAGACGCGGGCGCCGCCGGCTTCGTAATGGAGAATCAATGACGATGGCGGCGGCGGTGTGCCGCCGGATACCGGATAATCGAGGACGCCTTCGATGCGAACGCCGAACTCGCCGCGGCGCACGCCGGGCGCGGGCGCGGCCCAGCCCCAGGAGCAGGCGATGGTGTCGGCCGTGGTGCGGTGCGCGGGCGGACCTTCGAGATCGATGTTGTTGAAAAAGGAAACGGCGAACCGGCCGGCGACGGGCTTGCCGGAGCCGTGGGCGGGGCAGCCTTCGGCGTAGCCGATTTCGATGCCGGTGCCGGCCAGCCGGGCACGCAGGCCTTCGAGCGGGGAAACGGCATGCGAGGGGGTGACGGAGGCGCTGCCGCTGCCGCCGAGCCGGGCGGTGGCAGCATTGGGACCGATGACGGCGAGGCGGCGGAGGGGAACCTCGAGCGGGAGCGCGGCGTTTTCGTTTTTGAGCAGGACGATGCTGCTTTCGGCGATCTCGCGGGCGAGGGCGCGATGGGCGGGGGTGTCGAGTTCGCCGGGCTGGCCGGGACGGACCGCGTGGCGCAGGCTGGCGGCGAGGATACGGGTGGCGCGGGCATCGAGCTCCTCGTGCGTGAGGTCGCCGCAGGCGATGGCGGCAGCGAGGGTGGCGGAGGTGACGTGGCGCGGCGGACCGGGCATTTCGAGATCGAGGCCGGCGGCGATGACGGCGGTGTCGTGAACGCCTCCCCAGTCGGAGAGCGTGACACCCTCGTAATGGAGTTCGTGGCGGAGAAAATCCTGCAACAGGCCGCGATGGGCGGCGGTGTCGTGGCCGTTGACCTTGTTGTAGGCGGTCATGACCAGCGCCGGGCGCGCCTCGCGGATGACGGCGGCGAAGTGGCGCAGGTAGAGTTCGCGGAGAGTGCGCGGGTCGATTTCGGCGCTGTGGGTGCGGGAGTGCCGGGTCTGGGCGTAGCCGGCGAGGTGCTTGGCGCAGGCGCCTGTACCCGTGCTCTGGATACCGTGGATGAAGGCGGTGGCGAGGCGGGCGGTATGGTGCGGGTCTTCGGACCAGGCTTCGAAATTGCGTCCGCCGACAGGAAGGCGGATGAGGTTGATCATCGGGCCGAGGAGGATGCCGACGCCGAGAGCGCGACATTCGCGCCCGAGGAGCGCGCCGGCCCGTTCGACGAGTCCGGGGTCCCAGGTCGCACCCATGCCGATGGCGGTGGGGAGACAGGTCGTCCCGGCGAGGCCTTCTTCGACGAAGGTGACGCCGTGTCCGCAATCGGCCACGCGGAGCGGCGGAATGCCGAGACGGGGAACGCCGCCGAAGTGCCAGGTGTCGTGGCCGGAGAGGAGCGCGGCTTTTTCGGCGAAGGTGAGCCGGGCGACGATGCGGGCGGCTTCACCGTCACACGGGCTGGAGTCCCCTGCCACTCCGGAATCGCGGTCAGGATGCTCATGCCGTGTTGCCGGCGGGACGGTCGCGTCACGGGAGGAGGAAGGCGCGGCGGGTTCGGGGAATGAAGTCGGAGAGGGAGGCATGAAGAGGCGCGGCCGCTTTTGCTATTTCAGGAAGGCCTCGAGGCGTGCCGGGTCGATTTCGAGGGCGACGGCGCGGAGGAGGCTGCTGTCGTTGAGAATGACCCATTTGCCATCGGGGCTGATGTGCGGATGCGCGTGCCAGGGATGTTTTGTCGCGCGACCGGCATAGAGGATTTCTTTTTTACCGGTTTTGAAGTTGATGAGCACGGTTTCCATGGTGACGCGGTCGTCCTGGTTCACGACATCGGCCACGGCCCAGCGTCCGTCGCGGCTGATATTGCAGTGCTGGTACCCCTTGCCTTCGGCGATGACGCGGCGGGTGCCGTCGTAGCCGACTTCATAGAGGCCGCGCGGCTCGCCGGGGCTGGGAGAAATCACATCGGCGATGACGCCGAGTTTGTGATACATGGCGCGTTCGTGGGTGATGTAGATGGGCCGGCCTTGCGCATCGACGGGATCGAACACGCGTTTCCCTTGCGGAGCGAGCGTGGCATGCCAGGCCCAGATGCGGTCCATGGGACGGATCGGATCGTTGCCGACCTCGTTGCAGAGGGAAATCCAGCCGGGATCGAAGGGGTGATAGTGGGCATGGTTGATGGTCCAGCTGGCGGTCATGCAGGTGGTCACCGAGCCGGTGGCCACGTCGATCTCCTGGAGCTTGAATTCCTTCGCCCCCCAGTTCCAGAGAGCGAAGACGGCCTTGCTGCCGTCTTCGAGAATGTCGGCCCCGTGCGAGATTTGCGTGCCGGCGGGAGCGGTCATGAGGACGCGGTCGGGCTGACGGCCGGTGAGGTCGAGGAGGACGAGGGAGTTGTTGCCGCGTTTGGTGGAAGCGAGGGCGCGGCCGTCACGCGTGATGCTGTAGAACATGTTGGTGTTTTCCGACGCGCCGACGGCGCGGTGATTGCCGGTGGCCGGGTCGAACTCGACCAGCGAGAGGACGTTTGAACCTTCGGATTCGCGGCCGACGACGATGGTGTTGGCATCCCACGCAGGATCGGAGCGCCAGAAGCCGTTGGAATGCGGGTAGGTGAAATATGTGCCGGCGGGCGTGTTGGTGGCGCGTCTGACGAAGGGGCTGCGAATGCGCGTGCCGTTGGCGACGGGCGGGGCGCCGCCACCGAGGGGCTCGAGAGTGACGGTGGCATAGCGGAGCGCACCGGCGGGCGTGCCGCCTCCCGGCTGGCGGTGGCTGGCCAGGTTCAGCGTGAAGTGCGTGGCCGTGGACGGGATGGCGGAGGCGGGGATATCGAGAAAAAACTCGCGCCAGATGCCGCGTTCGCCGGCAGGCGTGACCGGGGGAGTGATCGTTGCGAAAGCGGTCCGGTCGAGGTAAGCGGAGCTCCGGCTCCAGGCGACGAAGGCCCACGGGTAGTTGCCCGCGTAGTCGGCGGTGGCGCTGATGGCGACGGAGACGCGAAAGCCTTTCCGGAGCACGGCGTCAAGGGTGACGCGCGGGGAGACCCATCCCCAGGCCGCAGTGTCGGCGGCGGGAACCTGGATGAAGGCGAGGCCGTTTTCGACGGAGCGGGTGAAGGCGCTGCGCTGCGCGTCGTCCACGGGAGGAAGCTGGCGATCCCATGCTTGCGGGTGCCAGGCATCGGGACCGGTGGCGTCGGCGGAAACGGGCCGGACGAATTCGCCGTCGGGGATTTGCGGCGTGGTCGTGAGGCGCGACTGGGCGGAGAGCTGTCCGGCCAGGGAGAGGAGCGCGGCGGCGAGGAGAAGAAGGATCTTTTTTGTCATGGGATACCGGTTACGTGGCGGCTCGGTTGGAGAGGGCGCGCAGCCAGGCGTCCTGGCGGGAGCAGGCGGCGCAGGCGCGGGCGAGGAAGGTTTCGTTGCGGGTCAGTTTGGCGGTTTCGAGCGCGGGTGCGGGAGGAGGCGCGGAGGTGACTGGTCCTGACGTGATCATTTTGCTCCGCCGAGGGGCTCGATGCGGATATCCGTGTAGCCGATCCAGCCGGCGGGAGCGGCTGCGGAGTCGCCGGCCGGGGAGGCGGCCTTTGTCGCGAGGTTGATCGAGAGGCGGGTGGCGTTGCCGGGGATCGTATCGGGCTTGATGTCGCGGGAGAGGGTTTGCCATTCGTCGGGACGGGTGGCGCGCGGAGAGATATCGATGCGCCGGATGGCGGTCTTGTCGGTGCTGTCGGCGCCGGAGCAGAAGAGGAAAACCCAGGGGGTGTTGTCGGCATAATCGGCAGAGGCGCGGAGCTTGAAGGTGAGGCGGAAGCCATCGCGGAGAGCGTCGGCGGGGATGCGCGGGGACACCCAGCCGGCGGCGCCTTTTTCTACCGCGGCGATTTTGGCGAACGTGAGGCCGTCGGCTTTTTGCGGGGCGAGATTTTCTTCGGGTTTGGGCGCGCCCCAGCCGCCGGGCGACCACCAGGCGATGTGGCCGTTGCCTTTTTGCACGCTGGCAAAGCTGGCGTTGGGCACGGCAGGCAGGTCTTGCGCGGCGAGCGGAGCAGCCGTGGCAAGCGTGGCGGCGGCGAGAGCGGGGAGGATGGAAAGGCAGCGCATGCGAGGGGAAAGAGTTGAAGATTGAAGAACCGGAGGTGAATGGCGAACGGGAGGGCGAAAAACGCGGCCACGTCTGCAAGGACGTGGCCGCAGGCAGGCGGAATGCGAGAGGGGAAGCCGGTTTACATGCGGATCGAACGGCGACGCCGGACGACGAGGACGGCGCCGAGGATCGATGCTCCGGCAATGAGGGCGACGGTCGAAGGTTCGGGGATGGCTCCGGCGCGGAGGGACTCGAGTTGTGCCGGAGTCAGGACGCCGGAGGTGGCGCCGTCGTTGCCGTAAAGGCGGATGTCATCGATGAGGCCATCGAAGGAACGGGAGTTGGAGTTGAGTGAATTGCCGAGCGCGATTTCGGCGGAAGAGAGCGTTACCGAGCCTTTGGCAAGACTCATGGTGCCGCCGACCTGGCTGACGGCGTCGTTTTCGCTGCCGACGTAGAATTTCACGTTATCGGTGGTGAGCGAGCCGTCGTAGGTGATGGCGAAAAAGACCCAGGAGGCGGCGGCTCCGTATTCAGTGGAACCGGTTGTGCCGCTCCGGACAAAATCGGAAGACGCGCTGCCATTCACATAGAGATTAAGGCGTCCATCAACAGAGGCACTGACAGTGATGCCGCTGCCGGTTGTTTCGAAAATTTTGGCGCCGTCTCCGATGGAAGCGGAACCGTCTGTTTTGAACCAGCCCGCGATGGTGAAGGACTGGAGTGTCGCACTGACGCCGGTGGCCTGGGCGCGGTTGCCGGTGTTGGTGTTGCCGCCGCTGCCCATGCCGGTGGAAGCGGTGTTGTCGAAGGCGCGACCTGCATTGCGAAGGCCGGCATTGGCAGCGGAGTAGAGGTCGGCGGCCGTGCCGACACGGGAACCGCTGGTGATGCCGACGGCGTCATACAGGGTGAGGTCGGCGGCGCTGCCGAGGCTGCCGGTATTTTTCGCCGTGGTGGAGCCGGCAGTGTAGTCGTCGAACGAGTACTCGAGGAGGAGCGTCTGTGCAGACGCGGCTGTTTGCAGGGCCGCCGCGCAGAGCGACAGGCAAAGCAGGTGCTTGATGCTATTTTTCATAGGATCCGGAGTTGCGGGTTATGGTGTGGTTTTCGGGAGAGTCCGAAACAGGTCTGGAAAAAAGGAAGGGGCCGGGTCAGGAGGAGGAGTTGTCGAAGGGCATCTCGGCGATCCGGGCTTTCAGTTCATCCCGGGTTTTCATGGTCACATGACCATCGGCCCAGAGAACGTTGCCTTTGCCAGAGTGCGGTTCGCCGATGCGTTTCTGGTTGGAGTGATTGGCGGAGGCTCCTTCCCAGCCGGGCCCGTCCCACGCGACGCTGCCAAAATTGGAGTCGGTAATCATGGGCACATGGCTCGCATTCTGGAGCTGGACGACACGCACAAATTTCCCGTCGTTGGAGCGGGTATTGTCGATGAGAACGGCATAGTTGATGGTGTAGGGATAGCCGTTGGGATTCTTGATGCTCTTGCCATCAACATTTGCAGCGGCGAGTGGCGTCGCGTTCTCGGGACATACGGCCATTCGCGAGAGCGTTTCGCCTCCGCCGATATAGGACGCCAACGGAGATTCGCCGGTCGTGATCTGGCCGTCCCACAGTTTCTGATACCAGATTGCATTGGGCCGGCTGCCTGGCGGGTATTTGGCGCTGCCGCCAACACCGGCGATCAGGTAGTCCCGGTTGTCCGTTGCGTGCAGCATGATGGCCGCGTGAATCTGGCGGAGGTTGGACGTGCAGGTGGCCTTGCGGGCGGTTTTGCGGACTTTGCTGACGGTAGGGATGATGATCGCCGCGAGAATGCCGATGATGGCGATGACCGTGAGCAATTCGATCAGGGTGAAGCCGCGAGCGAGACGGCAGGGACGGCGGGTGCGGATGTGGGTGTGCATGGGGGACAGAGTGGATGGATTCGGGGGGGGCGGGGAAACGGGAGAAACCGGAAGCGGGAGCAGGTCGTTCCTGCTGGCAGCATGATGCAGAATGTCGTTTTCAGGAAGGATTCAGGATGGAAGATATGTCTGTTTGATAGTGGATTTGTGTCGGGTCAGGGTTTGACGGAAAAAGGAGCATCGGGAGTGACTCGCCTTGTGGTAAATCTGTAATTGAAAGAATGGCCCGATATGGGCTTGATGGAAGAGTGAAGGCTAGCATGTATGGACTAAACATAGTCTATTTGTGACAAAACTGATCTCCCATTTGCAACGGACCTGGGGGCCGGAAATGCTCACGACTCATCCGCGTCGCGGGGCGGGGGTGATGTCGTCGGGACTGGAAACGGTGCGGCCGGGGCGGCGGTACTATTTTGACGGGATGCGACCGCTGGCGCTGACACGGCCGCCGATCGGGGTGTTTCTGTATTCGCTGAAAGGATGGGGCGTGCTGGAGACGCCGGTCGCAGGAGGAAGCGGAAGGGGCGGAGGCGTGGCGGAAAAGGTGCCGGAGGAGCATGCGTTGCTCGTCCGGGTGCCGTCGGAACATTGTTACCAGAGCGCGCCGGAATGCGCGGAATGGACGTTTGTGTGGTTTGTGTTCGATCACGCGTATCTGATCGAGCGGTTGTTTTCGCGGGGGGCGGAGGATTTTCTGAATCGCGTGTTTGCGCTGCCCGAGGAGTCGGCGCCGGTGAAGGCGGCGCTGGCGCTGGTGGAGCATATCTGGCGCGGCGGGGGCGATGACACGTTCACGGTCGAAGAGGGACTTTTCCGGTGGATGCTGGAAATGGAGAGGTGGGTGTTTCTGCAAAAACATCCGCTGGAGCCGCGACAGAAACTGCTGGAGCAGGTGAGGGCGTTCGCGTTGCGGCATCTCGCGGAGTCGCTGCCGGTGGAGCGGCTGGCCGCGGAGTTTTCAATGAGCCGCACGCACTTCACGCACTGGTTTTCCCGGGTGACGGGACAGATGCCGGCGGCGTTTGTGCGCGAGGTGCGGCTGGGCGAAGCGGCGGTGCTGCTGCGCGATGCCAATCTCTCGGTGAAGGAGATCGCGGCGCGCACGGGGTTCGCCGACGCCAACCATCTGTGCAAGTGCTTCCGGGCGCGGTTTCACTTTTCGCCGGGAGCGTATCGGAATCTGCGTGACGCGGCGGCGGGCGGGACGGAGGTGGCGGGGAAGGCGTAAAACGGGAAGGCCGGACGGAGCCGGGTCGGGCGAGGGAGAGGCGGGCGGGACGCCCGCTTCCGTTGCCTTTCCGCTCCGTGGCACGGGCATCCTGCCCGTGAGCGTTGCCTCTCCGCAGCCTCTGATACCAAAGCCCCAAAGCCTTCGGATTTTTACACCAAGGCCGCAAAGAGCGCAAAAGATTGCCAGTTACCTTCTTCGCGTCCTTTGCGGCCTTTGTGTAAAATCAAAAACATTCGGGACGCTGGTATGAAAACACACCGGCGGCGCTCCGCGCCGTCCACGGCCAGGATGGCCGTGCCACGCCGGAGGCGGGCGGGACGCCCGCGCCACTTGGTCGCTCAGCCGCGCACGCAGCGCCAGAGGGCGTGGCACTTCGTGAGCAGGGCCTGGAGTTCGTCGAGCGGCACCATGTTGGGGCCGTCGGAAAGGGCGTTGGCCGGGTCGGGATGCGTTTCGAGAAACAGGCCGTCGGCTCCGGCGGCGATGGCGGCAAAGGAAAGCGTGGGGACGAACTCGCGCTGACCGGAACTCTTGCCGCCGCCGGCTCCCGGGAGTTGCACGCTGTGGGTGGCGTCGAGAATGGTCGGGTAGCCGTTGCGTGCCATGATCGGGAAACCGCGCATGTCCACGACGAGGTTCTGGTAGCCGAAAGTGGTGCCGCGTTCGGTCTGCCAGATTTCGGTGGCGCGGCCTTCCTTCAGTTTTCCGGTGACGTGGACCATGTCCTGCGGGGCGAGGAACTGGCCTTTTTTCACGTTGACCGTGCGGCCGGTGGCGGCGGCGGCGAGGAGGATATCGGTCTGGCGGCAGAGGAAGGCGGGGATCTGTAATACGTCGCAGACTTCGGCGACGGGGGCGCACTGGCCGGCGTCATGGATGTCGGTGAGGACGGGGAAACCGTAGTCGCGTTTGACCATCGCGAGGAGTTTCAGTCCTTCGGCCATGCCGGTGCCGCGCGGGCCGGCGATGGAGGTGCGGTTGGCCTTGTCGAAGGAGCCCTTGAAGACGATCCGCAGTTCGGGGAGTTGTTGCGCGATTGCGGTGAGCTTTTCCGCGACGGTGCGGCAGATGGTCTCGTTTTCGAGCGAGCAGGGGCCGGCGATGATGAGAAGTTTTTGCGGGTCGTGGAGCATGGCGTGAAGGCGTGGGAAGGCGTGGGTTACACGGAGCGGCAGAGCGGCAACCGAAGAGAGGGAGACCGCTAAAGGTCGCTAACGGCCGCTAAAAACCGGACAATCGGAAAAAATCCGGTTTGGCGTCCGTTAGCGTCCTTTAGCGGTTTATTCAAAATGATCCTGTTCCATCGGGACATCATACGCTTTGGCGCACGACTGTTTTTCGTGTCCTTTCGTGTGTTTCGCGGGCTCCCTTCCGGCCGGAGGTCATTTTTTCCTGGCGGTTCTGGCGGGCGCTTTGGCTTTCGCCGGTTTCGCAGTTTTCGCGGTCTTGCCGGCGGCGCGCTTGACCTTGAGGGCCGCGGTGATGAAGGCGGCGAAGAGAGGGTGCGGCTTGTTGGGCTTGGACTGAAACTCGGGATGAAACTGCACGGCGACGAACCACGGATGATTCCTGATTTCGACGATCTCGACGAGGTTGCGGCGGGGATTGATGCCGCTGACCACGAGGCCGCCGCGCTGGAGCTGGCCGACGTAGGCGTTGTTGACCTCGAAGCGGTGGCGGTGGCGTTCGCGCACGCTGGTCGCCTTGTAGGCGCGGGCCGCATGCGTGCCGGGCGTGAGCGAGCATTCGTAGCTGCCGAGCCGCATGGTGGCGCCCTTGTCGATGATCTTTTTCTGCTCCTCCATCATGTTGATGACGGGATGCTCGGCGGCGGGGTCGAACTCGGCGGAATTGGCGCCCTTCAGCTTGAGGACGTTGCGGGCGTATTCGATGACCGCGATCTGGAGGCCGAGGCAGAGGCCGTAGTAGGGAATGCCGTTTTCGCGGGCGTAGCGGGCGGCGGCGATCTTGCCCTCGGTGCCGCGGTCGCCGAAACCGCCGGGGACGAGAATGCCGTCGAGATCCTTGAGGAGGGCGAGGCCGTTCTTCTTTTCCAGGTCCTCGGCGTCGATGCGGCGGATGTTGACCTTGCAGTTGTTGGCGATGCCGCCGTGCGTGACCGATTCGTAAACGGATTTGTAGGCGTCCTGCAGCTCGATGTATTTGCCGACAACGCCGATGGTGACTTCGTGCGCGGGGCTTTTCACGCGGCGGACGATTTCCTCCCAGATGTTTTTCGGCGGGAGCGGATTTTTGAGGCCGAAGAGGTCGATCACGAGCTGGTCCAGGCCTTCCTTCTGGAGGGCGAGGGGAAGTTCGTAGATGGAGCCGACGTCGCGGCATTCGATGACGGCCTTGACGGGGACGTTGCAGAAAAGGGAAATCTTGTCGCGCAGGCCGTGGTCGAGTTCATGTTCGCAACGGCAGACGAGGATGTCGGGCTGGATGCCGATCTCGCGGAGCTTGGCGACGGATTGCTGGGTGGGCTTGGTCTTGAGCTCCCCGGCGGCCTGGAGGAAGGGGACGAGGGTGACGTGGATAAAGATGCAGTCGGTGGGGCCGGTCTCGAGGGCGAACTGGCGCATGGCTTCGAGGAAGGGCAGGCCCTCGATGTCGCCGGTGGTGCCGCCGATTTCGGTGATGAGCACATCGACGTCCTTGGCGCCCTGGTAGATGCGCTCCTTGATTTCGTTGGTGACGTGAGGGATCACCTGCACGGTCTTGCCGAGATAGACGCCGCGGCGCTCTTTCTGGATGACGCTTTCGTAGATCTGGCCGGAGCTGAGGCTGTTGACGCGGGAGAGCTTGCCGCTGGTGAAGCGTTCGTAGTGGCCCAGGTCGAGGTCGGTCTCGGCGCCGTCCTCGAGGACGTAGACCTCGCCGTGCTGGAAGGGGCTCATCGTGCCCGGATCGACGTTGAGGTAGGGGTCGAACTTCTGGATGCGGACGGTGAGGCCCCGCATTTCGAGAAGCGCGCCGAGGGCCGCTGCTGTGAGGCCCTTTCCCAACGATGAAACCACGCCGCCGGTCACGAAAATGTATTTCATCGGAAAGGGATATGCGGCGGGCGAAAACGGTGACAAGAAAACTCTCGGGAAACGGGCTCCGGAGGGCGCGATTCAGAGCGGGCCGCCTGGCGGAAAAAGGAGAATGAGGCAGTCATGAGGGGCACCGATACCTCCCCCCCCCGGCGCACGGTGGGGCGCGGCGCGGCAGCGCAGGTCCATCCCGGCGCGGCCTCCTCTCCGGCATCGGCGCGCTGTCACGCCGACGCGCGCACCAGCAGCTTGACCGGCAGCGTGTTAATGCGCGGAGGGGTCTCCCCCCGCATCAACGCCGCCAGCGTGTCCACCGCGAGGCTGGCGATTTTTGTCAACGGTTCCTCGATGGTCGTCATCGGCGGAGGCAGGAATTCGGATACGCCATGAATCTCGCCGCCGATCAGCGCCACGTCCTGCGGCACCCGCAGACCCATCACGTTGATGATCACATTCAATCCTTCGAGCGCCTCGTAGTTGGAACCCGGGATCAGAATCGCATCCGCACCGAGCCGGATCACGCGGCTTACCGCGCTGTAAAACGTGATCTCCTGACTGCGCATCAGGAACAACTCCTCGCGGCATTCCGCTCCCGCCGCCACGATGGCCTTGCGGTAGCCCTCCAGCCGCACCTGCTCCTGTGAGCCCGGCGAGCCGACAAACGCCAGCCGACGCCGGCCATTTTTTAAAAAGTGCTCCGCCGCCAGCCGTCCGGTCGCCTCGCAATCACTGCGCACCGACCACCGGTCCTGCCGCCCCGAGAAATCGTCGGTAAAGACAACCGGCGTGTGCTCGCCCAAACGCGCGGCCATCGACTCGAACGCCGGATATTCACCCACCACAATGACTCCGTCCAGATACCGCCGCTGCAAATGTTCCACCGGGTTTTCCGGAACCACCATCGCCATGTCGTGCCTGCAAAGGGCAAGCGCGATGTGCGACCACAACGACTGATAATAACTGCCATCGTGCAGGGAGTGCCAGATGCTGTCCGCCACCACGCCCACCTGCCGGGTGCGCACCTGCACCTGCGGACGGAACCCCAGCGAACGCGCCACCTCCAGCACGCGCACGCGCGTCTCCTCGCCCACACGCCCCCGGTTGTTGAGCACGCAACTGACCGTCCCGGGCGACACGCCGGCCAGCTCGGCGACCTGGTAAACATTGGCCCGCCCCGCTTTCTCGCTCCGTCCGCCGGTTTTGTTGCTCCGGCGAGGCGCGGGCGTCCCGCCCGCTTTCGACGTGGCACGGGCATCCTTGCCCGTGAGCGTTGCCCCTCCGTTCCGGCGAGGTGCGGCATTCTTCCCCGGTACCGAAGAAAAAGAGGCGTTGGATGTGGCAGCATCAGGCATGGCAAGAGAAACAGACATCATATGAAGGCAGATAAAGGTGTTTCCGGACAGCGTTTAAAAAGCGTCCAGGTGACAAACAGATATGAAATTTGAAATAAAATCTTGTATTTTGCCAAACTCTTTTTCAAATCCACCCCATGTTTTTGCCCCGTTTGCTTCTGCCCACTGTCACGATCCTCATGAGTGCCTTTTCGGTCTCCGGGGTTATTTCCGCTCCTTCTCTTGATGGCAGTGTTCGTGTGCCGGGGGAAAAATCCCAGGGGCAGCTCTTCGACTGGGCGCCTGTCGGGCCCGGTGGCGGAGGCCGGTTCCGGGGGCCGGTCTTCTCGCCGCACAATCCCGACCTCATCCTTCTCTCCGGGGACATGGGCGGTGCCTACCGCACCACCAATAGCGGGGTGACCTGGGAGATGATTCCCTACGATCAACTGCGGAGGCTGACTCAAAGCAACGTGCGGGAAAGCGCCCAACAGCGTATCTGGGGTTTTGCTACCGATCCCGATCCGGCCAAGGCACGTGTCGTCTTCACCGGTTGCACGCTCGGTTTCATGCGCAGCGACGACGCGGGGGCGACCTGGCGCGCGATTCCCGGTCCCTGGGAGGCGCACGACACCCGTGAGGGGCATCGGGAGTCCCCCCGCCTCGTTGTTTTTTCCCATGCCCGACCGAAGATCGGCTTCGCGGGTTTTAATCCGGGAACCTCCGCGGCAGCGGTTAAAAAACAGGGAGCCCGTCTCTACCGGACGACGGACGGCGGCGACACCTGGGAGCGATTCTCCGATCTGCCCCCCGGCAGCGGGCACCTCATCGCCATTCATTTCGTCAACACTTCGCCCCGTCGGGTCCTTGTCGCCGCGGCCAACGGCATTTACCTGAGCGACGACGACGGGCGCGCCTGGCGGCCCGTCACCGCCGGGCTGCCGCGATCAGCCGCATCCTCCTCCGCCGAAAGCCGTATCCATCCGGTGGATATGGCTGGCAGCGAGGAGAAAGGCGTTTTTTATGCGACCTTTCCCACGCACTTCGACGAGGCCGGAAAATTCTCCGGCGGCATTTACCGGTCGGATGACGGCGGGGCCACCTGGCGGCCCGGAGGCCGCGACGGACTTTTTGTTGACGCCTCCAAACCCACCGAGTTCCTGCAAGTCGCCACGAGCGAGAGCGACCCGCGATGCGTCTATCTCGTCATGCGCGGACCGCTTCCCTCAAGCACGCATGACACCGGCATTTCCATGCTCTACCGCAGCGACGATGGCGGCGACACATGGAGCCCCACCCTTGTCCAGCACCCGGATCAACCGGGCTACAACATCGAAAACACCTCCTGGAACACCCGGCAATGGGGCTGGCAGCGCCATGTTTCCGGGCTCGCCGTGTATCCGCAGAATCCTGACATCGTCCTCGCCTCCACCTACGCCTGTTTCTACATCAGCAAAAACCGGGGCCGCACCTGGCGCCAGATCCACGCTCCCGACGGCCTGATCACCGGCCAGCCTGGCGGCGGACTCCAGATCATGAGCGTGTGGCACTACTACTTCGATCCGCACGACTACGACCACCGTTACATCGCCTCCACCGATTTCTCCGGCTGGTCCGCCACCCGCGACGGCACCCTCTGGCAACAACACACAGCCGGAAATCCCTGGAACCAGAACAGCTACGCCCTCGCCATCGACCCCGACGTAAAAAACAAGCTCTGGGCCGCCGCCTCCACCACGCACGACATCCCCACCTGGAAATACCAGCGCGACCTGGGTAATTACCGCGGAGGCGTGGTGCTTTCCACCGATGGAGGCCGAACCTGGCAATCCAAAGAGGTCAACAACGGTCTCCCCGGACGCTCCGTCACCGACATCTGGCTCGACCCGCGCTCCGCCGCCGGTGCCCGCCATCTCTGGGTCGCCGTCCCGGGTCACGGCGCGTATTTTTCCGACAACGACGGACGTACCTGGCAACAACGCAACAACGGCATCCTCCCGGAAAACCTCAACGTCCTGCGTATCACCGGCACGCCCGCCGGCGACCGTTTGTATGCGTTGACGACCATTCGCCATTCGCCCAAAGGCATCCTGCCGGGGGCCCTCTACACGAGCGCCGACAACGGACTCACCTGGCAGCAACTCTGGCGTCGTCCCGGTGTCGTGTTTCCCAACACCCTTACCCTCGATCCGCACGATCCTCGCACCTTATACCTCAGCGCCTTGGCCAGGACATCCGATCCCGATGCGACGGACGGTGGCGTCTGGCGCAGCACCGACGGCGGGCAAAGCTGGGAATCGATTTTCCCGAATCCCACCTACGCGGTGTCCATCGATCCTCGCCACCCCGGCCACCTCTACGCCGCATCGTGGGCGCGTTCGGGCGACGGCCTGCACTTCAGCGACGACAACGGCAAGAGCTGGCGACGCCTTGCCGGGTATCCCTTCTGGCGTCCCATGAACGTCGCCTTCGACCCGCGCCGCGCCGACCGCATCTACGTGACCAATTTCGGCGCCGGCATAATCAGCGGCGTCCTCAAGCCAGCTCCCTGACCCTCCCCCCTTCTCCTCCTGTTCCTGTTAACCACCACCATCAACCTCGCATCACCATGAAGCACAACTACACCATCCTGCCTGCCCGAGCTCTCGGCCTTCTGCCTGCGCTCGTTATTGCCGGTTCGCTCCACGCTGCCGCTCCCGTCACCGTCGTCACCGATCCGGTGGAAAACACCACGGATTGGACCCGCGTGGTTACCAATACGTCTGTGAACAACAATGTTTACACGGACAGAGGCGGTCTTGCGCCGACGGCAGGCGAAAACTACTGGATAGGTGGTAACATGACGGGGTCGGGAACTCCCAACCGTGGCATCTACCAATATTTCTCCGGCAAGACACTGGAAGTCGGCACCTACACAGCGACTTTCGACATCGGGCGTCTCGACACGGAATACATCCCCAACTTTGTCAGCAGTCTCGAAATCAACCTGCTCGCCGACACTCAAGGGGCTGCCGGTTCCTATGCTTACAACGAACGACTGGAGGCGAGTGCCGTTACCATCACCTCCGCTTCCACACCGGCGGCCATGACATGGGAGACCTGGACCTATACCTTCACCATCACCGAGGATACTAAAAATCGGGCTGGTGATTCGGTCGTCGGCTCCACCCTCGGGTTCCTGATCATATCGGCGGTCCCCAACGATTCCGGCTACGCCTTCGACAATCTCACCATCACCTACACAGCGCCCGTCCCCGAGCCCGGCATGGTCGCAGCCTTGGCCGGACTCGCTGCCCTTGGCGCAGCCGTCTGCATTCGCCGCCGCCGCGGGGTCCGATCGTGCCCGGACGCGTGAAAAAAGAAAAGAAGGGGGGAGGGGGGGGACTGGTTAACGCCTCCCTCTCCCCCCGCCCCGATACCATCCTGACAAACCCGATACCTTGATGAACTCATTGCCAACCATCCGCTCCCTGCTCCTTTTCGCCACTGCCCTGCTCCCCGGCCTGCTTTGCGGAGCAGCCGATAGCCCGCCGCTCATCCAGGATTCGGTTGATGCTCTGGGGAGCGGGTCCTGGCAACGCGTGGCCGGCAAGTGGTCCGCGATCGGCAATCGCTTCATCGAAACCCAGGGGGAACTTCGCGCCACCGCCGGCGGCAATTTCTGGTCGGGCGCCAACACCGGCGATGCTCCCGCCGCTCGCGGCATCGCCCGGTATTTCCCCGGCAAGGTCATTGCTCCCGGCACCTGGACCGTGAGCTTCGACGTCGGCTGTTTCGACGACCTCACGTTTCCGGAGAACCGGTTCGTGATCTCCCTGCTGTCCGATACCAACAAGGACGCGACTTACGACTGGAGCGAGCGTCTCCCGCCGTCCGAAATCAACATCGTCGCCGATCCCGCTCCCCCTCCCGGCCAGTGGAAACGGTGGACCTGCACCTTTTACATCACCGAAAACACAAAAACCGCCAAAGGTGAATCCGTGATCGGGACACCGCTTGGTTTCATGATTCTCGCCACGGTGCGCGGCGGCAGTGGCTACGCTTTTGATAATCTGACCATCACGCACACCGCTCCGAAATAAACAAGACTTCGGGCGTCTCTGTGTGCTCTCTGTGGTTTTTCAAACTGCCCCCGGATGACAAACAACGCCTCCTCTCCTCCGCAGACCTTCAGTCTTCAGCCTTCAGCTTTTCCCTCCCGCTCCGCCCTCCGTGTCCACCAAACTCTTCCACAAGGTCCGGCCCACTGCTACCGAGGACAAGGTGCCTCCTTCCCGGCGCCTCGCCTACGGCATGGGCAACTTTTCCGACCACATCGGCACGGACACACTGATGTCCAATGCCAACCCGATCTTCAACATCGCGCTCCACATGGACCCGCGCCTGCTCGGCGTGGCCATCGGCATCATGCGGTTCTGGGATGCGATCACCGACCCCGTCGTCGGCGCCCTCTCCGACAACGCCCGCACCCGCTGGGGCCGCCGTCGCCCCTTCATGCTCTTCGGCGCGCTCGGCGCCGGCATCACCTTTCCCCTGCTCTGGCTCGTGCCTGGCGGCCTCTCTTCCACCGGCGTCTTCATCTGGTTCACGGCCTTCTCCATCCTCTTTTTCACGTTCCAGACCTTTTTCACGATTCCCTGGACCGCTCTCGGCTACGAACTCACGCCCGACTACAACGAGCGCACCCGCGTCATGGAAATCCGGGCCTACATGGGCACCGCCGTCGGCCTCGTCGTCCCCTGGACCTACGCCTTTACCCAGTTCCCGGTCTGGGGAGGCAGCACTCTCACCGGCGCCCGCTGGATGGGCGTCTGTGTCGGCATCCTCGTCATCCTCTCCGGCCTCATCCCGGTGATCTTTCTGCGCGAACGGTTTTTCAGGAAAGCCCAAAACCAGGACAAGATCCCCATCCTGAAATCGGTCGGGATGACACTGAAAAACAAGCCTTTCATCATGATGGTGCTCATCACCTTTTTCACCGTGGTGGGAGGGCGCACCGTCAACCATCTCGGCTTCTACATCGGGCTCTATTATCTCTTCAACGGCGACACCGTCAAACAAGGTGTCCTCGCCGGCGTCGGCGGCAATGTCGCCCTCGTCATCGGCCTGGCCTCCGTCTTCCTCCTCAACCGCCTCTCCCAACGTATCGGGAAACGCAAGACGCTCGCCCTTTGCCTGATCCTGCTGGTCATCAGCGGATTTGCCAAGTGGCTCTTCTACACTCCGGAAAATCCCTGGCTCAGTCTGGTCGTGCTGGCCTTTACCATGCCCTCCGGTTCCGGTTTCTGGTTGCTCATCTCCTCCATCAAGGCCGACATCTGTGACGACGACGAACTCAACACCGGCTTCCGCCGCGAAGGCGCCATCGGGGCCGTTTCCGCATGGATCTCCAAGCTCTCCATCTCGGCGACCGCCGTTCTCGCGGGTTTTGTCCTGGCCGTCACCGGCTACCACGCCGCCTCCGGCTCCGCCCAGGCCGCCGGTGTCGTCGATGCGATGCGCTGGTGGTTCTACATCATCCCTTCCGCCTCCGCCATCATCGCCCTCTTTCTCCTCTGGTGGTTCCCCATCACCGAAGAACGCGCCCGCGAAATCCGCGCCCAACTTGAAGCGCGAAGGGGAAAACTTTGAGAATGACAGAACTGCCCACCCAAAGATTTTTTCCAGACAGAATCCCATCCATCCCCCCCCAGGAGGCACAATGACATGATAGCCCGAAAGACAAATCACACCCCGAATTCCACCCATGCCGGGAAGTCCGGCATGAATGGCACCCTGAGTGCCTTTACCCTGGTCGAACTCCTTACGGTCATCGCGATCATCGGCATCCTCGCCGGCATCATGATCCCGGTCGTCGGAAAAGTCCGTGAAAGCGCCCGCAAAACCACCTGCCTGAGCAACGTTCGCTCAATCGGGCAGGCCCTTGTCATGTATGGCAATGACAACAAGGATTGGGGACCATCGACCGGTAACGGGCAGAAGGGCATGGGACACCTGTGGATCAATAGCGGCAGTGGCTATTACAATTTCGGACTGTTGTTGCCCTACCTGAACTTGCGCAGGCCGACGTCTTCCGCGACCAGACCGGAGTTGCCGACGATTTTCCAATGCCCCGCAGACCGCAGCCGCAAACAATACAACCTCGACAATACAACACGGGTGGAGACTTCCTACTGGCTGTCCCTGCAGGCGACAAGCGGCCCTTTCACGGCCAACAGTGACGAGGAGAAACCCACCCAGCTCTCTCAACTGCCGCCGCGCCGCGTGGTGATAGTCGATTTTTGCAAATGGTGGGATCCGGTCCTGGATGGCGCCTCTGCCAACAATCATGAGGGCAAGGGCTTTCATGCTTTTCGGATGAGTGGCAGCGTAACCTGGATACCGACAAGCAAAACATCCGGATCGGACTTTTCATGGAAATGGTCCAAGCTCGATGAGATCTGATTCTGTTTCCGGATATGATTCCTCGCCGATCATGCGGTGCCGCTCATCTTGCCAAATGCCGGGATCTGGCCTGGCTGCTTTTCATCAGCCTTGCCATTGCTCCCTTGCTGTTGACTGCCAGCGCCAATGTGGCTGACCCATCGCCCCGTTTGCCGGTTCCACTCATCACCGGATCGCTCGATCCGGAAGAGTGGAGTCAGGCGGCTCGCCTCGGTCTTCGTGATTTCTGGTCGCAGAAAACGCCCCCGCTCGAACCCACCGAAGTTCTCCTCCTCAATACCGGCGCCTCGCTCCGCATAAAATTTCTCTGCGAAGACCGGGACATTCGCTCCGCCACCGACCGCCAGCACGACGGAGAAACCTTTCGCGACGATTGCGTGGAGATATTTTTCGCCCGACCCGAACCCCGCGTCGCTGAAGGTCGCGGCCTCGAAATCAACGCCGCCGGCTCCATCGCGGACCTCCGCGCATGGACGCCACAAAAACTCGATTTTTCCTGGAACTCCGGAGCCACCCTTGTCGAAAGCCTTGCGATGGATTCCGCAGTGGAAAGCATCCGCTTCACGCTCCGGCGCGTTCCCGGTTTGCTCGCCCACGGAGGTCGCCAGGCTGCCGGTCCGGGCTGGATACTCGAAATCGATTTCCCCTGGATCTGGCTCCGCCGCGAACTTGGCCTGTCTGAAACCGCCCTGCCATACCCTCCGGAAATCCGCGCCAACTTCGCCCGCTGGAATCACGGCGCCGACGGCAAAATCTTCACTATCTGGTCCGATCCCGGTCTCAGCGTCCCCAAGCCCCATGCGCCTTCCCGTTACGGCTGGCTTGTCCTTGAGCACCGTTCACCGGAAAACTGATCTCGTATCCAAATGACAAACACAACATCCCCGGCTTCGCTCGACCGCCTCCGGTCTGTCTTCGCCCCGCAGATCGTCGGCATCCCTCCGACCAACGCCATTCGCGAGCTCATGCTCCTGCCCGATGGCGAAATCCGGCACTACGGCTTCCGTGGCAGCTTTGCCCGCGGCACCGTCCGCAATATCTACCTCTCCAGCCCCGACCACGGCTTTTCCTGGGTCGAGAACGATTCTCCGTCCCTTTCTCCAGGAGCCACTGTCCGCAGCCCCTGGTCAGGAGACTGGCTGACCCTCTTTTGCCACGAAGGCGGTCCCGTCACCCTTGAGGAGTTCCACAGCATCCGTGCCAACTGTCCGGCACCCGGCCTCTACCTCCACCGCTCCGCACAAGGCCCCGACGGCCCTTTCGCCACCACGCGCGTGGGCGACCTCCTCCCCCGAATGCTTACCCCGCGCCAGCCGCTTCCGCTTCGCTCCCGCAAACGCTGGCTCTTCCCCGTGCATGCGGCCACTGCTGCCGGCGGTAACGGCCGTCAACACGCCATCGTTTACCTCTCCGATGACGATGGAGCCACCTGGCGTTACGTCTGCCTCCCGGTGATTTCCGGCCCCGGTCTGGTCTGGCCTCACGAAGGGCTTCGCTGGGAAAACTGCGGAGCCGAACCCACCATCGCCGAACTTTCGGACGGACGTCTTCACATGCTCATCCGCACCGCGCACGACCGCTATTGGGAATCCTTTTCCGATGATGCGGGCGACACCTGGACGCCTCCCGCGCCCTCCCGCTTTTATGGCACGATCACGACCCCTCTTCTGTTCCGCCTCTCGAACGGGCGCCTCCTCTGTTTCTTCAACAACACCACTCCGCTTCCCGAGCCGGACCACGCACTCCAGCCCGGCCTCGGTCAGGATGTGATCGACGGCATCTGGGAGGATGTATTCACCAACCGTGACGCCATCCATGCGGCCCTCTCCGACGACGACGGAAAGACCTGGCGCGGATTTCGCGAACTCCATCTCAACGACCGCCGCAACGACATCGATTTTCGCAGTCGTGGCGGCAATGACGGCTCCCGGGACAAGAGCGTCCACCAGTCCCAGGCCGTCGAGCTGCCCTGTGGCAAGGTGCTTCTGGCGTTCGGACAGCATCCCGAATCCGCCCGCCTCCTTCTCTTCGATCCCGACTGGCTTCTGGAAACCGATCGCCGCGACGATTTCACCCTCGGTCTGGTTGACTGGAGCATTCACAGCTATCTCAAGAGTCGCGCCGGCAGCGTGCATGGCTACGCCGGCCACTGTTCCGCCAACCGCCGACCCGGCCCCGCGCTCATCCCGCATCCGGACGGCGAACCCAGCGAAGTCCTGCAGATTGCCCGTCATCCCGACCCCCGCCTGATTGAGGAAAAACAGGGCGCGGTCTGGAATTTCCCGGCCGCTCACGCCGGCCGTCTTGTGATTCACCTGCGCCAGCCTCCCGGCAGTGCCGGCACGCAAATCGCGCTCGTCGACCGATGGTTCAATCCCACCGATCCCGTCGTCGCCCGCTTTTCACAATTCGTCCTCAACCTCGATTCCGCCGGACGCATCAACAAATGCCCGTCGCTCACTTCCGGCCGTTGGCACCGCCTCACCATCGAATGGAATTTCCGCCAGACGCCTCCCGCTGTCTTCCGGATCGATGACGGCGAAAAGCACCCCCTTTCCCAAATCGCTCCCACGCTCGACGGCATCAGTTACCTGCACCTCCAGAGTGCAGCCTCCACTACCGACCCTCACGGAATCCTCATCCGGTCCGTCGAAAAAACAGCCCTTCGCTAGCCTGCATCTTTCCCGTTTTTCCGGTGCAAGGCCTTCAGATGGCAAAAGCAAGGAAAGGTTTATCGCGGCAACACGGTGATCAGGCGTGGCGGGTGTTCATTTTCCTGTATCCACACAGACGTGATACAGGGATTTCGTCCGTCCGGGGAATCAAGATGGCAACGTACCTCGTATTTCTTTCCATATGCCGAGATTTTTTCGACGACGACAGACCGGGTGCGTCCGTGCTTTTTCAGGGAATCACCTGAAGTGCTTCGGGGTGGGGTAGCCTGGACGGAGGTCTCATGCGGCTGCCACCGGTTCGATCTGCCGCGCATCGATAGTGCTGATGACGGAGCGCGCATCTTGCGTGATGAACTCCACTTCATACGCCTCATGTCCGGCATATATATGGACAACAGTGCCGATCTCCCCGGCACGCAAGTTTTCAGCGGGCAGTGGAGCGAGCAGCCTGACACGACTGTGCTCGGCGATAAGGCGGGGGCTGGAGTGGGCAGAGGCATCTCGTTCCCATTGGTGAACAAAATCGAGCACTGTGGCCTGTTCGGAGGCCGGAAGAGCCTTGATTTGTTCTATGACTTCGAGTGCACGCATGAGTTTCCAAGGTATACATCCGGCATTGAAAAACAAGGCTGAAGCCCTTCAAAAATATCACCTTCGGGCTGAGTCCTTCGCGGGACGATCCGCAGCGGCTTCGGCGTCGGGCCACGTGCCGGCGGGCGGGCTTTCGTTTTCGATGGAAGTGCGGGGGCGCGGGATTTGCGGGAGAGCCTGGCCATAGGCGAGCGCGCCGGCATCAGGCGCGGGACCGGTGAAGTAGCCCGGTTCGCAGCCGGGCAGGGGTTTTGAGAAGAGGGCGGAGAGATCGGCGCCGCGGGCGCGGGCGGGGCTGTCGGCGCGGAGCGAGACGTTGCCGGCGGCGATGTCGGCAAAACCGGGATCGCCGGTAGTGAAAATCCCGTGACGATCGATGCCGAGCGCGTGCGCCTGGCTCTCGCCGCCGGCCCAGGCGGGATTGTCGCCGCGGCGGGTGTAGACATTGTGGTCGCCTTTCCAGTTGGGCGGGATCGAGGGGTTGGCCCTCGGCACGCCGCGCCACCAGACTTCGCACCAGAAGAGGTTGTTGAAATAATGGTAGTCGGGGACGCCGATGCCGTAAACGGCGTTGGAGACGACGGCCGCGGGAGAGGTGCCGGTGTTGTGGTAGATATAGGCCACGGCGGGCAGGATCTCCGGCGAACCCTTGCCGGTGACGGTGGTTTTCCATTCGCCGGTCCTGGGGTCGCGGCGGTGGACGTTGTCCTTGCGGCCGAAGTTGCGGAGGTCCTCCTTGTTGTTCAGGAGGATGTTCCGGTAGACGTAAAAGGGTCCGTAGTCCGGCGCCTTCAGGCGGATGGCGCAGAGGGCGCCGTCGATGAGGTTGTCGTTCCAGTGGCAGTCTTCCTGCGCGCCGTTGGTTTCGAAACCGTCGTCGACGAGCGTGAAAAGGCGGTTGTGGTGGACGCGCAGGCCGCCGTCGGTGCCGCGGTCGCCCGGGGAAACGCTGATGCCGTCCCAGTGATGGTGGATGAAGTTGTCGTGGATGCGGTGGCCTCCGAGGGAACCGTTGATCTTGATGCCGTGCTTGTCGCTCCAGCCGCCGCGTTTGTTGGCGGTCCAGAGATCCCATGACGCGTGGGCCTTGGGACGGTTTTCACCCCAGGGGTTCCAGAAGATTTCGTTGAAACGGAGGGTGGCGCGGTCGGCGCGCGCGCCGAGGATGATGCCTTCCTCGGCCGGGCCGATCACGCAATCCTCGACAACGGAACCGAGGGAGTTGCGGATGAGGACGCCGGTGGCGGCGTTGCGCAAGGTGAGGCCGCGCACGACGCAGCGGTCGGTGCCGTCGATCAGGACGACCGGCCGGTCGGGCGGCGGGCCGACGGTGACGGCAAGCTCGCGTGGATCGGGATCGAGGGCGACGGAGGTGTCTTCGCCGGAAAGCGGCGCGTCGGGTGAAACGGCGCGCGAATGGAGGCGGAGGAGGAGTTGTTTTTCCCTGAACTGATAAAGGGAGAGCGCGCGGATGCCGGACCAGCCGGAGCCGGCGATGCCGTCGCGAAAGAGCGTCGGGTATTCCCAGTCGGCGCCGTGGCGGGCGCGGCCGGGCTGGACCCAGTCGTCGCGCAGCATGGTGATGGAGCGGCCCTCGACCGTGACGAGCCGCACCGGTTCGGCGACGGTGGCGCGATAAACACCGGGAGCGATGTCGGGGGCGGGTTCCCAGTCGATCCGGACGGGGTAACTGCCGTCGAGGATGGCGCCGGGTTCGCCTTCGAGGGTGACGGGGGCATTGTGCCGTCCGCCGGTTTTGAAGGCGACGCGTTCGCGGTAAACGCCGGCGCGGAGACGGACGGTGTCGCCGGCACCCGCGCGGTCGAGCGCGGCCTGTACGCTGGCGAGGGGAGCGTCGGCGGTGCCGGCCGCGTCGGGCCGGCCGAGCGGCGGCGGGGCGACGTGGATCGTGGCGGCGCGGACAGTGGTGAGGAGAAGTGCAAATGCGAGCAATCGGGCGGCGTAGTGCATGGTCAATTACGGACAGGATGTGCGGGAGGTTCCCGTGCCGTCGGCTCGTTATCCCGCATGGTGGCGGCGGGCGAGGGAGGCAAGGACGAGGATGGCGAGGCTGCCGAAAAGGGCTGCGGTTGCAGGTTCGGGAATGTTTCCGGACGAAAGGGTGAAGCCGTGGGCGAGTTCGGCAAAGGTGAGCGTGCCGGCGAGGTTTCCGGCGCCGAAATTGATGTAGGAGAGCGTGGCGTCGGCAAAGTCGTTGGTGGTGCCCGCGACAGAAAGGAGGCCGCCGTAGGTATGGTCGAGGATGCCGGTGCCGCGGAAATCGATGACAAAGGTGGCGGCGCCGCCGGCGGAACCGGTGAGGTCGTGGAGGAGGTTGCCGGTGAGGTTGAGGCGGGCGTCGGCAGAGGTGAGGTCAAAACCGAGGATCGCGCCGGTGGCGAGGGTGGCGCCGTGGAGAGTGAGAGCGGCATCGGTGGCGGTGACGAAGGTGGCATCCGTGGCAACGGCAAGCTCGCCGGTGGCGGCGAGCGTACCCGCGCCGCGGATGACGAGCGCGCCTTCTTCGACGAAGGTGCCGCCGGTCCAGGTGCTCTGGCCGGTGAGAATCTGGGTGCCGGCGCCGGTCTTGCGGACCGCGAGCGTGCCGCCGGTGCCGTCGACGAGCGCGGTGGCGGCGGTGAATGTGTCGGTGGTATCTGAAGTGTGAATACGAAGCGTGGCGCTGTTGCTGCTCGCGGAGGCGTTGCGCGAACCGTAGATCGTGGCGTTGTTGCTGGCGTCGGTGATGCCTGCGACCGTGGCGGTGCGGGCATAGCCGGATGCGGTAGCGGAATTGGTGATCAGGTAAACGGACTTCTCGTTGTTGCCGGTGTTGAAGGTCAGTTTGCCCAGCGAGTAGTCGTTGGAGACATTCAGGTAAATCTGGATGCTGTTGCTGCCGCCGCCCCCGCCGAGGACGGTTTCACCGATGGAGAGGTTGTTGAGCCGGCGGCCGCCGTCCATGCGGCCAAACTCCACATAGCCTCCGTTGGCGGCGAGATCGAGTTTCCCGATGCTGACATCGAGTCGCTGGTTGGTTCCCGAGTTGTTCTGGAAGGCGATCCGGGTGGTGTTGCTCGACTTGCCCACCGTCCCGGCGATGGTCAGCGAGTGAGTGGCATCGGTTTGGGGAGCGGCGAACGTGAGGGTCATGCCTCCGCTGGCGGCCGATACGTTGAGATTGTTGACCGTGTAGTTGCCGTCCACATGGACGGACGACGAGGAGGTCATCGTGAAGTGGGCGTTGTCGGCGGCACCGGGCAGGGCGTCGGGAACAGTGGATGTCCACAGGCTCGTGTCGCTCCACAACGAGGTGCCGCCGGCGGCAGAACGGGCGAAGTCGGCGGCGGGGAGCGTGGCGACGAGGAAGAGGATGGTCGCGAAGGCGAGGATGGCGTGTGTTTTCATGGTGAGGGTGGCGGTGAGGTTGAAACGGGGGAAGGGGTATCAGAGTTTCGATGCGGCGACATGGCCGTCGAAGTAGACACCGTTGCGGAGGTTGCCGTGGACGGGTTCGGGCGGGCAGTTCCAGGAGGCATCGGTGGTTTTTTTCTTGTCGCTGTCGCGCAGCATCAGGGTGCGCGAGCGGTCGGGGATCTGCTCGATGCGGAGCGCGGCGGTTCTGTTGTTCGAATTGCCGAACGGGCGGGAGTCGGAGTTACCCTCGATGAGACTGGACGTGTTGACGGCGTAAACGACCGCGTTGGTTTGAGCGGCGAGGTCGGAATATTTGCTGACAAACGAGGGGCAGACAAAAGCGGGCATGAGCACGGGAGACGCGTCTTCGGGGAGCCGGGTGCCGAGATAGTCGGCAATGTGTGCGCCGAGCATGTTCCAGTTGTTGCGATTGACCCAGGCGGTCTGGCCGCCGGCGAGGCCGAGATGGTTGTCTTTGTCCTTGATACCGCCGGGGAGGATGCCGCGGTGGTCGTCGGCAAAGAGCAGGACGGCGTTGGCGATCTGGCGGAGATTGGAGACGCACTGGGCCCGGCGGGCGCTTTCGCGGACTTTGCCGACGACGGGAATGATGATGGCGGCGAGGATGCCGATGATAGCGATGACGGTGAGAAGCTCGATCAGGGTGAACGCGGCGGCGGGCCGGAGCGGGCGCGAGGCTGCGCGGAGACGGCGGGAGGATGTGTTCATGGCGATGCGGGGAAGGGGAAAACAGCGAGTTGGTGGCGGTGACAGAACGGGGGGAGATTTTTGTAACGGTATGTAGCGTTACTCACGTTACATTGCCTGTCAAACAAAATATCACCGGCGTTTCATCTGTCGGGAGGGGGAGTCTGTGGCGCGAGGGCTGCGCAGGATGTCGGCGCTGCCGGCCTCCGCTTTCCGGTTTCGGCTTCCGGTCTGCCCGGAGCAAGCCGCGGTCTCCGGCCTATCGCGCCTTTACGGAAGAACTGCGGGCGACGAACTCGCCGGGCACGATGACGTGCAGGGCCTTGCCATGGATGTCGTGCGGGCGGAAGAGCAGCAGGTCGGCGGCGACCTTGCCCATCATGGCCCAGTCGGGGGAGTAGCTGCTGAGGCCGAGTTCACGGCCTTCGGTCGTGCCGTCGAAACCGACGAGGCTGCAATCGCCGGGAAGGTCGAGTCCGCGTTCGAGAAGCTGGCGGCGCACGGCGACGGCCACGCCGTCGGTCGCGCAGGCGATGGCGGTGAATTTTTTCACGTCGCCGAGGTGGGCGGAGAAATCGTAGCCGGGGTTGAAACGCAGGACGGGCTTCAGGCCGTGCGCCTGCATGGCGAGGATGTAGCCGTCTGCGCGCTCGCGGTAAAGTTCCGTGAGGTCGCCCTCGTCGAGGCCGAGATAGAGAATGCGGCGGTGGCCGAGGGAAATGAGATGGCGGGTGGCCTCGCGCATGCCGCGGAGGTTTTGCGCGACGATGCGGGGAAGGGGATTGTCGCGGATGTAGCTGCTGACGGCGAGGGTGGGCACGTCCCGGAAGCGGGCGGCGGTGTCGGGCGTGTAGCGGCCGAAGAGGAAGATGCCGCTGACGTTTTTCTTGCGGAGCAGCATCGGCGTCTCGTCGAGCTGGGGGAGGAATTCGACGAGGGTTTCGGCGCCGTTGTGCTGGCATTCCTGCTGGATGGCGAGGTAGATGCGGCGGGGGGTTTCGGATTCGAAGAGGGGCGACATGTCGGGACCGTAGGCGACGAGCCCCATGCGGCGGGCGCGCGGCGGCACCTCGGCGGCTGCGCGAGCCGGAGCGATCTCCCGGGAATAACCGAGCTTCGTTGCCTCGTCGATGATGCGCTCGCGCGTGGCTTCCGAGAGGTCGGGGTGGCCGCGCAGGGCGCGGGAGACGGTCATGACGGAGAGGCCGAGGCGGCGGGCGATTTCTCGTTGGCTGATCATGGAGGCGGAAAAGGCGGAGATGCGGGAGGCAGGGAGGGCGCGGGCGGGATGGAATGCTTGTAACGTTACAGGAGCACCGTTAACGGGAGGCTGTCGAGCGGGAAATGCGCCGGATGCATTGTCACATTGTCACGCGCCGCCTCCGCCATCCTCGCATAGGGCGTGGTGACGATTTGCGGCGGCAAGAGATCATCCGCTCGCATATGCGTCCCTGTCGCGCCACCGGACGCAGTCGCGCGGAGGGCGGGCAGCCTGAAATCAGGTCAGAAACCGACCGGCGCCTATTTGGCCGCCCCTGCCGCTTTTGCAGCGGCGTTCGGAGGGAGGATACGATTCCGTTCGCGCCAGACTGCGGGCAGGGACAGAAACGCTATCGAGACGAGAGCGATCAGCGTCTTCGTGAACTGGGAGAAGACCGGAGTGCGTCCGTCCACGTAGTAGACGGCATAGACGATCACGACATGCCACACATAGACATACAGCGAGTGCCGGCCGAGAAACCGCAGAAACCGGAGCGAGAACACCCACGCGACGGCGGCGGCGATCCTTTGCACGGCCACGCTGTGATGGCGCGGCCCGGCGATGAGAAGCCAGGCCAGCCCGACGGCAACCGCGGCGAAATTCACCAGATAGACCGGCCCGAAATCGGCGCGGATCTCCATGGTCGAGAATTTTTCGAGCATGAATTTCGGCATCAGCCCATACGCCGTCAGGATGCGCAGCGGCGCGAAGAAAAGGCAGATGGCGAGCGCCGCCTTGGGGAGGAAGGTTTTTTCGGGCGAGAAAATCCGCTGCCAGTCGATCTTGCGATCCGCCGTGAGCGTGCCGAGCACGAGGCCGGAGATGAACACGATCTGCCAGCCGAGAAGGTTGAAGCTCGCTCGCACTCCCTGCCCGTCGGCCCCCTTGGCCAGCGTGTCGAGTGGTCCGGTGAGGACACGGTGAAGGCCGAGCTGGCCGGCCATCCAGACTATCACCGATCCGAGCACCACATATCTCCATTTCCCCTGGAGGCACAGCCAGATCAGCATCGGGGAAAAAATCATGTAGATGATGTACTGGGGCAGGATGTCCATGATGGTCGGCTGGAACACGAACGTCATGATCGCCAGAAGACGCGAGGGATCGGCGAAGGATGTATCGCCGAGCCAGTTCCACCAGATCTCGTAGCCGCGGGGCAGCACGATCCTGGCCGCGAGGATCACGACAATGATGCCCATCGCGTAGCAGTAGAGCTCGAAAACCCGGTGCCACAGCTTCTGTTGTCCGGCGCGGTATCCGCCCTGCAGCATCTTGCGCGCGTAAACCATGCCCGCGAGCAGCCCCGAAAGGAACACGAATCCCTGCGCATCCTCCACAAAGGCCAGCTGCCGGTGGTTGATCTCGACGAGCCAGTAACCCCCGACAAACACGAGATGATTGATAAGCATGAATACGAGAAAATAGCCCCGCATTCCGTCGATGATTTCAAAACGTTTCATTATCCTGAGTCGTGGTCGGCGCGCCCGTCATGCCCGCCATGGATGGTAGTGATGAGAGAAAGTGAGATTCCTTTGCACCAGAAGCAGGCAGGACGGCTTGTCAAACCTCCGGCCGGCATATCTCCGGACGTCCCGATCCTGCTCCGGGTTTCGCGGAGGCAGACTGACGGGGTCAGGCCGTTGTTTGCTGAAATCCCCATTCCGGAACGGAGCGCCGGCCCTACAGCCGCACGCTGCTGTTGCGGGCGGCGCGCTGTTTTTTCGGGTAGTCGGCGATGGCGTGCAGGCCGCGGCTTTCGTGGCGTTGCAGGGCGCAGCGCACGATCAGGTCGGCGACCTGGATCATGTTGCGCAGCTCCAGCAGCGGTGAATCGACCGAGAAATTCCAGTAGTAATCGTGGACCTCGCGGGCGAGGTTGGCGATGCGTGTGCGGGCGCGTTCGAGGCGGCGGGTCGTGCGCATGATGCTCACAAAATCCCACATCGCGCGGCGGAGCTCGTCGCGGTTGTGCGTGATGACCACGCGCTCGTCCACGTCGCCCCCGCCAAGATCCTGCCAGTCGGGGATCGCGGGGAGGGCGGCGCGTTTCGCGGTGCGCAGGTAACGGTCGACGGAGGCCGCGCCGCGGTGCGCCATGACCACGGCTTCGAGCAGGGAATTGCTGGCGAGGCGGTTGGCGCCGTGCAGGCCGGTGCAGGCGACCTCGCCGCAGGCGTAGAGACCGGCGAGCGCGGTCTCGGCGGCGACGGTCGTGGCGACGCCGCCGCAGGTGTAGTGCGCGGCGGGGACGACGGGGATCATGTCGCGCCCCATGTCGATGCCGAGCTCTTCGCAGGCAGCGTGGATTTGCGGGAAGCGGGACCGGAGCCAGCCGGATTTCTTGTGCGTGATGTCGAGCCAGACGTGGGGCGCGCCGCTCTTTTTCATCTCGGTGTCGATGGCGCGGGCCACGATGTCGCGCGGGGCGAGATCGGCGAGTTTGTGGTAGCGGGCCATGAAGGCCTCGCCGGCGGCGTTGCGCAGGATGGCGCCTTCGCCGCGGACGGCTTCGCTGACGAGGAAGCGTTTGCCGGTGTGCGAGTAGAGGGCGGTGGGGTGAAACTGGATGAACTCCATGTTGCGCACCTCGACGCCGGCGCGCGCGGCCATGGCGATGCCGTCGCCGGTGGCGATGTCGGGGTTGGTGGTGTAGAGGTAAACCTGGCCGGCGCCGCCGGTGCTGAGGACGACGGCGGGAGCACGGAAGGTGACGACGCGCTGGTCGTGCACGTCGAGCGCGTACACGCCGAGCACCTGGTCGGGCGTGCGGGCGCGGGCGCGGGGCGGGGTGAGCTTGTGGCGCGTGATGACGTCGATGGCGAAAAAGTGTTCGAAGAGCGCGATGCGCGGTTCGCCGACGATGGCGCCGAGCAGGGCTTCCTCGATGGCCTTGCCGGTCATGTCCTTGACATGGAGGATGCGGCGTTCGCTGTGGCCGCCTTCGCGGCCGAGATCATAGGGGCCGGGGGTGCCGCGACGGGGGCTGCGTTCGCGGGAGAATTCGAGGCCGAGGTCGACGAGTTCCTGGATGCGGGCGGGGGCGTCGCTCACGATCTGGCGGACGACGCGGCGGTCGCACAGGCCGTCGCCGGCGGCGAGCGTGTCGGCGACGTGTTTGTTGAAGTCGTCGGTCTGCGAGGTGACGGCGGCGATGCCTCCCTGGGCGTGGTTGGTGTTGGAGTCGGCCTTGTCCTTCTTGGTGAGGATGGCGACGGAATGGCCGGCGC
Source organism: Opitutaceae bacterium TAV5 (assembly GCA_000242935.3). NCBI lineage: Bacteria > Pseudomonadati > Verrucomicrobiota > Opitutia > Opitutales > Opitutaceae > Opitutaceae bacterium TAV5. The sequence continues at coordinate 2,084,049 of CP007053.1, read as the reverse complement.
GGGCGCACTTGAGCGCGAAGCTGAGGCCGGCGATGCCGCTGCCGATCACGAGGACGTCGAAATCACGTTGCATGGGAAAGAGAGAGGAGGGGGCGGGGGGAGCCACAGGAGCCCGGGCTGGCGCAGCGCCGGAAACGGACGCATACCTGACCACGGATCACACGGATTTTCACGGATAAAAAGAGGCGGCGCACATGGGTTTGCATCCGTGGGAATCCGTGAAATCCGTGGTCTGGAAAAACGAAAGGAACTCCGTGTTATCGGGGGAAAATTGTGTGACGCGATCCGTGCTCACAGCACGGTGTTGTCGATCAGCCGCACTTCATCCACCCAGGCGGCGATGGCGAGGAGGGCCTTGCCGGGGATGACCTCGCGCACGGGTTCCATCGTGCAGCGGTCCACGAGCGAGGCGTAGATGATGCGCACGCGGCGGTGCTGGCTGAGCAGGTGCGTGACTTCGGCGACGAGGCGGTCGGTGCGGCGTTCGCCGGCCGCCACCATGTCGCGCGCCTTCGTGAGGGCGCGGTTGATGGCGAGCGCTTCCTCGCGCTGGCCGGCGGTGAGGTAACGGTTGCGCGAACTCATGGCGAGGCCGTCGGGCTCGCGCACGGTGGGCGCGGTGACGACGTCCACGGTGAAGTTGAGGTCGTTGACCATCTTCTTGATGACGGCCACCTGCTGCGCGTCTTTCTGGCCGAACACGGCGATGTCGGGCCGGCAGATGTTGAAAAGTTTGGCGACGATGGTGGTGACGCCGCGGAAATGCGTGGGGCGCGACACGCCTTCGAGCGGGCGGGCGATGAACTCCTCGGTGATCCAGGTGGAGTAGCCCTTGGGGTAAATCTCGGCGGCCGCGGGTGCGAAAATGATATCGGCGCCGGCGGCGCCGGCCTTGGCGATGTCGGCCTCGAATTCGCGCGGATATTTGCTGAAATCCTCGCTCGGGGCGAACTGGGCGGGGTTGATGAAGAGGGACACGATGACGGTGTCGGCTCTCTCGGCAGCCAGGCGGACGAGGCTGAGATGCCCTTCGTGGAGGGCGCCCATGGTAGGGACGAGGCCGATGATCTGCCCCTTGGAGCGGAGATCCTCGGCGAGAGTCTGCATTTCGAATACCGATGTGATGGTCTGCATGGGCCGGGTCGTTGGCGCGGAAAACGCCGGACGCCCACTAAAGAGACCTGCGCTTGCGGTTCAAGTTTTCCCATCGGGTTTTGCTCAACGGGCGGCGAGGCAGATGTAAACGCCGTGCACCGCGAACGTGGCGAATGGCCAGAGCAGCCAGCGGAAGGGAAGCTCCAGCCGCACGAAACAGGCGAGACAGAGAATGTTGGAAAGGAAGAGGGGGATGCACCACAGGCTGCCGAGGCTGAGCGGCACGTAGTCGGAAAACATCTCGCCGACGCTGGCAGGCCCGTTGCCGTCGGGCGCCTGGATCAGGAGGAAAATGACGGTGGCGAGCGCGGTCGCGCTCATCCACGTCAAAAAATAACACATCGCCCGGCCGAGCGACGAGGTGACGGCATCATGAACGGTGAAAAGGTGATGGAGTCTGTTCATGCCGTGGAGAGGAGGCGATTGAGGGGAAGTTCTGTTGCAGGCTGGTGGCGAGCGGAATGTGGAAGCAGGAACGTGGCAGGAAAAATGAAAACAGCGCGGGAGGCAGAAAAATTCCGGAGCGCGGTTCAGCCGTTGGCACGAGGCCTGCTTGGTAAGGAGATGTTCTTTCCCTGTGAAAGCAGGGATTTAAGGGGTAACATGGACGTCCGGTCCGCAGGGGCCGGACGAGAAAACAAAAGGGCCCGCCGTTAGGGGTAATCGGCGGGCCCTGATTTTTTGCGTGTGTTTTGCTTCCGGCGGTACGCCCGTCCGCCCGCGGGGCAACCGGCCCGCCACTGCGGGCTTGCCAGCGCGGGACAAACCGGGCGCGGTTGCCCGCATGGCCAGTGCCGAACTCAAACTTTGCGGACTCCCCGCGGTCAAGGCGCGCTTCCAGCGCGATGCGGCTTCGTTTCGCCGCCTTTATTTCGACTACGCGACCGGGCGCAAACTCGGCCTCATCTGCAAGGCGCTCTCTGCGGCGAAAAAGGTTTACCGCTGTGTGGAGCCGGCCGAACTGGCGAAGATCGCCGGCAGCATCCATCACGGCGGCGTCGTGGCCGTGGTCGCGGAGACGCCGCTCCGCGCGCCGCTCCCGCGCGATGTGCAGGCGTGGACGAAGGCGCGCGCGCCGCTGCTGCTGCTCGACCGGATCGGCAACGCGCACAACGTCGGCGCGATCGCGCGCAGCGCGGCGTTTTTCGGCGTGGAGCATCTCGTGATCCCGTCGCGGGCCCAGGCGGCCTTGCCGGGTGAGGCTGCGCACCGCGTGGCCGAAGGCGGGCTGGAACACGTCACGATCTGGCGCGTGCCGGATCTGGCGCGGCTGTGCGGCGAGCTGCGCGAGGCCGGTTACGAGGTGATCGGCGCCGCCGCACACGGCGGGGCGTTGCGGCCGGGCGAGGCAAAATCTGCCCGAGGCGCGGCTCGCGGGTCCGGCTCACGCATGCCTGACGCGGGGCCGGGACCGCGTGGCGGTCGTCCGCTGCGCGCGCTGGTGCTCGGCAACGAGGAACACGGTCTGGCGCCGGAAGTCGCCGCGGCCTGCACGCGCCTGGTGACCATCCCCGGCAGCGGTCGCGTGGAGTCGCTCAACGTCTCCGCCGCCGCCGCCGTGCTGATGTTTGCGCTGTTGGGGTGAAGCGAAGCCATTCTTCGCGACCCGGCCCGTCCGTCACCCCGGCCGGTGTCTTGTCGTGAGGAGTTTGACAAACCGGTCCATGGCGGTGGAGGAGGAGCCGTCGGCCTTGGCAAAAACATGCGTGACCGGGGGCGACGGGCGGAGCGGGATGACGGCCGCGGCCTCGCCTACCACGCGCGCCAGCGAGGCGGGAAGGAGCGCGATGCCGGCGCCCGCCGCGACCATGACGGCGACCGCCTGGGCGCGCGGCGATTCCAGCACGATGCGCGGCCGGAATCCGGCCTCGCGGCAGAGCATGTGCACATGCGAGGAAAACGCGGGGGCGGCTTCGCCCGCCACGCCCACCAGCGCCTCGCCGGCCAGCTCGCGCAACGCGATCGTCTGCCGCGTGGCCAGCGGGTGCCCGAACGGCACGAAAGCCGCCAGCGGCTCCTTGCGCCACGCGACGAACCGGATGCCGGGTGTGTTTTCCCGCGGACGAATCCCGACAAAACCGCCGTCCAGCGTTCCCCGCCCGAGGGCCGCCAGTTGTTCGGCCGGCGCGCAATCCTGCATCATGAGCTGGACGGACGGATAACGCTCCCGGAACAGGCGCAGCACCCCGACCAGCTCCGGGCCGAGCACGGCGCTGACGAAACCGAGACGCAGCCGGGCGCTTTCTCCGGAGGCAAACCGCCGCGTCGCCTCCCCGGCGCGGGCGAGGCGGGGCAGGAGCGCGCGCGTCTCCTCGTGAAAAAGCGCGCCCGCCGGCGTGAGAGCGACCTTGCGGCCGGAGCGCTCGAAGAGCGTGGCGCCGATTTTTTCCTCGAGCGAACGGATGTGTCGGGACAGCGGTGGCTGGGCCAGGTGCAATTTTTGGGCCGCCCGCGTAAACGACAACTCCTCGGCCGCGGCGGTGAAGCATTCCAGTTCGCGTAAAGAATAATCCATACCGGAACGGTATCATAAACGGACCAAAAGGGTAGTTCAGTCATGGAATCCGTTGCGCTATAATCGCGCGATGACCACGACCCTCAGCGACACGATCAAACGCGGCAGCCTGCGCGCGCCGCACCGCAGCCTGCTGCGCGCCACCGGCGCCATCCAGTCCGAGAGCGACTGGGACAAGCCCTTCATCGCCGTGGCGAATTCGTTTGTGCAGATCATTCCGGGGCACGCCCATCTCGACGTGGTGGGACGAAAGGTTCGCGCCGCCATCCGGGCGGCCGGCGGCGTGCCATTCGAATTCAACACGATCGGGGTGGACGACGGCATTGCGATGGGGCACGACGGCATGAAATATTCGCTCGCCTCGCGCGAGATCATTGCGGACTCGATCGAGACGATGCTGCGCGCCCACTGTTTCGACGGCGTCGTCTGTATCCCCAACTGCGACAAGATCGTCCCCGGCATGATGATGGCGGTGGCGCGCGTGAACATCCCCGCCGTGTTTGTATCCGGAGGTCCGATGCAGGCGGGGCGCGATCCGGCGACGGGCCGGCCGCTGAACCTGGCGTCCGTGTTCGAAGCCGTCGGGCAACTGTCGATGCAGACGATCACCGAAGGCGACCTCGACCGGATCGAGCGCAGCGCGTGCCCCACCTGCGGCTCGTGCTCGGGGATGTTTACCGCCAATTCCATGAATTGCCTGTGCGAGGCCCTGGGGCTCGCCCTGCCGGGCAACGGCTCGATCCTCGCCACCGACGCGCGGCGCGATGCGCTTTTCGAAGAAGCCGGCCGGGTGATCGTGGAGCTGGTGCGCCGCAACCTCCGCCCCTCGGATATCCTGACGCGCGCGGCCTTTGAAAACGCCTTCGCGCTCGACATGGCGATGGGCGGTTCGTCCAACACCATCCTGCATACGCTGGCAGTGGCCCGCGAGGCGGGCGTGCCTCTGCATCTCGACCAGATCAACGCCATCTCCGACCGCGTGCCGCATATCTGCAAGGTTGCCCCTTCCGGCGTGCATCACATGGAGGACATCGACCGGGCCGGCGGCATTTCGGCCATTCTCAGGACGCTCGCCGGCCGACCGCATATTCTGAATATGGATACACTGACGGTCACCGGAAAAACCCTGGGTGAAACGATCGCCGGCGCGCAGGTGCGCGATCCCGACGTGATCCGTCCTCTCGAAAACGCGTATTCGCCGCGCGGCGGGCTGGCGATCCTGTTCGGCAACCTCGCCCCGCGCGGCGCGGTGGTGAAGGCGGCCGGCGTCGCGCCGTCGATGATGCGGTTTTGCGGCCCGGCGGTGATCTTCGAGTCGGAGGAGGAGGCGCGCACGGGAATTCTGGTGGGCAAGGTGAAGGCGGGTGACGTAGTGGTCATCCGTTACGAGGGCCCGCGAGGCGGACCCGGCATGCAGGAAATGCTGGCGCCCACGGCGGCCCTGGCCGGGCGCGGTCTGGCGGAATCGGTGGCGTTGATCACGGACGGGCGTTTTTCGGGCGCGACGCGCGGCGGCGCCATCGGCCATGTATCGCCGGAGGCGGCGGCGGGAGGACCGATTGCGCTGATCGAGGCGGGCGACCTGATCGAAATCGATATCCCGGAGCGCCGCCTGACCTTGCAGGTGGACGAGGCCGTGCTGGCGCGCCGCCGGGCCGCGTGGAAACCTCGCCCGCGCAAGGCGGAGGCGGAGCGCGGTTACCTGGCCCGTTACGCAAGCATGGTCACCAGCGCGGATCAGGGCGCCGTGCTCGTTGCGAGAGGTGATGGCATGGGATGAGTCACCAGTCGCTCAACGAATCATAGCGGAAAGTCATTTTTCCTTCCTCGTATTTGTCGAAAGTCGCGACATGGCCGTCGACAAAAAGAAGGGCCTGTTTGCCGTATGGCATGAGGTTTTCGTCACCGACGTATTTTTTGCCATAGTCGTCCTTGTCGAAGTCGGGTTCGTTGAGAGGAAGGTTGGTTTCGCCGACGAGGACGTGTTGCGCCGGGAACTCGACACGACTTCGCCATGTGGCGCTCAGTTTGTTGGTTCCGGTGGCCTGCGCGGCGGCGCGCACGCTCATGAAATAACCACAGGTGCCTTCTTTTTCGAACGTGGGCGTCGTGAAAACGTCCTTGCTTTGCGTGTAGGGAAACAACTGCTGCGTCCAGGCGAGCGTTTCGGTGTCGGACGGGTTTTCCTTCCACGGAACCGTGCCGGCCGGCATCGGGTATTGCTCGCGGTGGTCATCGGCAAACAGGGTGAACGCGAGATGAATCTGGCGAAGGTTGGATATGCTCGCCGCCGCCCGGGCTTTTTTCCGGACAAGCGCCACCGTGGGAATGAGGATGGCTGCCAGCACACCGATGATGGCAACGACCGTCAGCAACTCGATGAGCGTGAAGCCGGTCTTTTGCCGGAGCGGCGGGATCGCAAGGGAGGGGGCGCGTGTGCTTTTCATGTCCCTGGATGCAGGCGAGCGCATTTCGTCAGCGGATGACCTGTTCGGTGGCGGCGTCGAAGAGGTGAGCCTCTTCCATCCTGAAGGTGACCTTCACATCCTGGCCGGTCTCGTACTGGTCGGTCGGGTGGATGCGGGCGACGAAGTTGGTGCCGCCGGTGTCGAGATAGAGGTAGGTTTCCGAACCCATCGGTTCGGAGACGTCGAGGTGGGCCTCCACGGTGCGTTTCGGGTCGGCATTCGGCACGACGGCGGTGTCCTCGACGTGCTCGGGGCGGACGCCCAGGACCACGTCCTTGCCGGTATGGCCGGCGGCCTTCGAGGCGAGCGGCTCGGGGATTGTCAGTGTGACGGGCGGCTTCTTGTCGTTTTTCTCGACGAACTCGAGCGCGTTGCCGGCCTTGCGGAGCGTGCCCTTGAAGAAGTTCATCTGCGGGCTGCCGATGAAGCCGGCGACGAAGAGGTTGTCGGGGCGGTTGTAGAGGGCGAGCGGCTCGGCGACCTGCATGATGTAGCCGTCTTTCATGACGCAGATGCGGTCGCCCATGGTCATGGCCTCGACCTGGTCGTGGGTCACGTAGATCATGGTGGCGCCGAGGCGGGCGTGGAGCTTGGAGATCTCGGTGCGGGTGGAGACGCGCATCTTGGCGTCGAGATTGGAGAGGGGTTCGTCGAAGAGAAACACCTTGGGTTTGCGGACGATGGCGCGGCCGACGGCGACGCGCTGGCGCTGGCCGCCGGAGAGGGCCTTGGGCTTGCGGTTGAGGTACGGGTCCAGCCCGAGCATGGCGGAGGCCTCGCGGACGCGCACGTCGATGTCGGCCTTGGGCATCTTGCGCAGTTTCAGGCCGAAGGCCATGTTGTCGTACACGGTCATGTGGGGGTAGAGCGCGTAGTTCTGGAAGACCATGGCGATGTCGCGGTCCTTGGGCAGGACGTTGTTCACGACGCGGCCGTCGATGGAGATGGTGCCGCCGGAGATTTCTTCGAGACCGGCGATCATGCGCAGGGTCGTGGACTTGCCGCAGCCGGAGGGGCCGACCAGGACCATGAATTCACGGTCGCGGATTTCCAGATTGATTCCGTGGACGACCTTCACATCGGGTCCGCCGCTTCCGGGATAGATTTTGACAAGGTCCTTGATGACTACGTTGGCCATGGGGAGTGCATTCGAGGGAAGGAGAGATCGGGGAAATCCGCGATGCGGGTGCGCGTGTGCCGCGCATCAGGGTGTCGCGGCTATCTTTGGCTTGAGTGCGGCGTCGGCGAAGCGGTTGCCCAGCTCGATGATGCCCCGGGTATTGTAATGGAGGTTGTCGCCAACCTTTTCCAGATCGTCGCAATCGATGAGGCGATAGTGGGCATAGGTGCATTCCTCCTGGGCCTTGCGGACAATCGCGGCTGTCGGGTAACGGTCCTCGGGCGGGTTTACCCGCGCACAGAGAAACAGGAGAGCGGGATTATTGAATTCGCTGCGGAAACGCTCGATGAGGAGATCCAGATTGTTTGCGTAGAGAGCGGCGCGCTTTTCGTTCACGGCGTCGGATTCTCCCTGCATCCAGAGTACGCCGACGATTTCGATTTCGCGCGCGGCCTGCGCGGCTTTCACCCTGGCCAGCAATTCGGCGAGAAGGTTTTCCTTTGTCGAGCGGGGCGACCAGTTGGAGGCGAGCATGGAGCCGCCCTTGCTGTGCTTGATGATGCCGACGGGTTCTTTCCATGCGTCGTGGATTTTGCGGGCGAAGGAGATTTCCGGCCCGAAGCCTTTGGCTTCCGTGTTGCCGGGCTTCATGGGAGCCCAGGTCTGGCCATCGAAGAAGAGGATGTCCGGGTTTTCCGTTTTCAGGTTTTCGGGCAGCGCCGTGATTTCGGAACGAACTCCGACCATGTTGCTTTGGCCGGCAAGGACGAAGACTTTGAGCGGTTGCGCGCCGGTTGCCGCGGCGAAGCTGGCAAAGGAAATGCCGATGAGGGCTGTGAAGATGTTATTTACGGAAAGCAGGTTCGTTTTCATGCATTCGGTAATGTTCGGGAAAGCACGCGCAGGGGGATGATCGACAGGGCGCAGTCTTCCTTGCCCTGCGTATAGCTGATGCAGAGGTTGCCGTTGTGCTCGACAGCGGAGGGATACGACCACTCGGTGGGTTTACCGAGGGCATTGAAGTGTTGCACTCCTTCGAACTCCGCGCCGGGGAACAACCGGCGGCGCGGGAATTTTTGATGGCGAATTTTCCAGATGCGGTTGAAGAGGCGTTCATCCGGACCGGTGAGGGCAATGGAGAGCAGGGTCCGCCCGGATTCGAGGTTGTTGGTGATAAGGTAATGACGTCCGTCGGAGAGTCGGCCGGCGCAGGGTTGCGAGCCGGCGAGCGGAAGGTTGGAGGGTTGCAGTGGCGTCCAGGTGAGGCCGCAGTCGCGGCTTTCGGAAACGGGAGCGGATCGCATGCCCCGGGGGCGGCAGATTGCGAGCAGGCGGTCGCCGTGATCGATGAGCGCGGTTTCGGGAAAACGCAGCTCCATATCGTCGGGTTTGGGGATTTTCACGACGGTCCAGCGCGTGAGGTCGTCGCCTTTGCTGATGGCGACGGCGGCGTCATACCAGTGGACTTCGCCTGCCATGATCCAGTTGCCATCACGCATTTTCAGGGGCGCCTGGAAGGGGAGAAAACCGGGAATGTACCAGCACTCCGGTTGCCATGCGCCGGTGTGGTCGTCGAAACGGAAAAGTTCCGAGCGAGAGCGGGAGGTGCGCCAGTCGGGGCCGCCGACCCAGTTTGTGAAAAATCCCCGCAGCGTGTCGTCATGGGTGAACAGAACCGGGTGGTTGAAGCTCTCGCTTTTGAGCAGGGGCGGCGCGGCGATGATGGAGGGGGGTTGCCAGGTGAGTCCGCCGTCGGCGCTGGTGGTGCCGCGGATCAGCTCGTCGGCGATATTGGTTTCGTGGGTGGGATGATTGGCCCAGCAGAGGTGAAGTTTTCCGCGGTGCGAGGCCAGGCTTGTTTCGTGCAGATAGTGATAGCCGCCGGGTTGTGCGCGTTCGACGGTGACGTGCGTGATGACGGCGGGGTCAAGCATGTCTTCCGGCGCGGGGAATATGGCGGCACGGTCCCAGACGGGAAAAAGCGCCGGATCGGCGGCGATAGTGGTGGAGTCGGGCGCGAGTGTGAGCGCAGGTGTGGGTGTGGCGGGTGATGTCATGGGCAAAGGGAAAGGGCGGGGCCGGAAAAACTGTGTCGTCCACCGGGCAGACGGGAATACACGGGGATATCATCCGTGGCGGGCGTCGATGCGAGGACATGGCGGAAATCGCATTCGACCCAGGTGTCGGCCGGGATTTCGAGGTCGATGCTGAAGCGTCCGTTTCCGGTCCGGTAACTTGCCTGCACAGGACCGGCGGGAGTTTCGAATGCGACATCGAAGCGGGCGAGTCCTCCGGGTTGCGGGCAAAAGCGGATTTCGCGCCATGCATCGCAGAGCGGTTCGAGCCCGGCGACGTAACGCGAGAGGACGAGCAGTGGCGCGCCGCTCCAGGAGTGATTGTACGTGCTGTTGGGCTGGCCGGATTCCGGGAAAAGCTCGGGCAGGGTGGTGACGGGCATGGCCAGCATGCCACGATAGCGCTCACGCATCCGGCGGAGAGCGAGGTCGGCGCGGCCGAGCGCGAAGAGGGATTCCAGCACATATTTTTCCATGTAGGGGCTGGCGTGGCGCTCGCGGAAGAGCAGGTCGGCCAGCGCGGGCGCATCCTGTGGGTCGTGGAATCCGCAAAGCACGGCAAGGGCATTGGCGCGGTCGTCGGGCGGGCCGTCGTGCGACGGACTGCGAAAACTGCCTTCCGCCGTGCGGCAGTACCGACGGACGGCCTCGGCGAGGCGGCGGGCGCGGTACGAGAGCGCCCCGGCGCAGGCGGTTTCGCCAAGGCGGGAGGCGAGGGCGGCCACGCCATCGAGCGCCAGCCGGAACCAGCAGGCGGTGAGGGTTTCGTAATCGCAGTTTTGGCCCCAGTCGCCCCAGCGCCAGTCGCCGTCGCGGGCAACGGGCAGGCCGGTGGCGGCGTCCGTCGCCCAGAGCGCGAGGTAGCGTTGCAGCGCGGGGAAGACGGCGCGCGCGGTTTCCTTATCGCCGGTGTGAAGAACGTATTCAAAAATACCGTACCGGCCGATGGAGGCGAGCGATTGCAGGGGGAGTTCACGAAAACAGTTTCCCGAGGGGATCGGCGAATAGAGAACGCCGTCGGCGCGTTGCCAGGCGGCGAGTTCGAGGATGCCTTTGCGGACGAGGGCATGCGCGGACGGGCCCAGCGAATAAAAAACCTGTCCTAGCTGGATCACCTCGTCGCCCCACCACTGGGCGCGCTCCCGGTCGGGGCAATCCATGAAGGTGTCGCGCATCGTGAGGTGGAGCGTGCGCAGGGAGCGGCGCCAGAGTTCGTCGAGGCCGGCATCGCCGCAGGAGAATTTTCCGGACAGGGCACAGTCGTATCCGGTTTCACGGTACCCGAGGAGCTGGACTTTTATCGAGTCGGGCATGTGAAAGATGATTTCGTGGCCGTTGAGCCAGCCGGGGCTTTCCCATTCCTGATCGCCGTCGCGGGTGATGTATTCAGCGGTGAGGCAATGTTCGGGCGAATCGCTCAGGATCCGGATTTTCAGACCGGCGCGGGCCTTTATTTTGAAGTACGGAGTGAACTGGAGGTTACAGGGAAGGGCGACGCGATAGAGTGTGCAACCGAGGCCGTCGCGCACGCCAGGCGGGACGGGGGCGGTTGTGCGCTCTCTCCAGAAAAACTGAGGGATGGGGCGAGGGAGCACGCTGCTCCGGACGTTTGCGGGAGCGTCCGCCGGTTCAGGCCAGGCGGTGTCGTCGAAGGTGGCGGATGTCCAGTCGCCAAGGGCATGGCGGGCGTCATGGCCGATGCTGTTTTCCGGCAGGCGATAACCGAGGACGGAACCGGGACGGACAGTGCCAGCATCAAAGAACGCGGGGTCGCGGATGACCTTCCAGGAGCGGGAAACGCAGGCGTTGCCCGAGAGCAGCCGAAAGTGGAGGACGGCATCGCCGCTGTCGGCATGAGAGAAACCATGTCGTCCGAAATACCAGTGGTGAATGGCGAGCAGGTTGTCGCCGGGCCGGAGCCAGGGGGTGAGATCAAGGTCGTCGCCCCAGGTTTTTCCCGGAGCGGGCCCGCGCTTGAGCGATCCCTCGCGAATGACAGGGACTCCGTTGACGTGGAGCCAGTATTTGGAATCGACAGCCAGGCGGACCAGGACGGGCTCGCCGAGGTTGTCGACACGGATGCGCACGCGCCATGCAAACCACGAGGAAGGGGATGCCGGGGTCGTGGCAGGGACGAACCATGTTTCTCCGGCGACGGGCAATGTGGCTGAACTCATCGGAACATTCTACGCGAGGGTAGCGGGGGCGGTAAAGGAATCCGCCTGGGTAAGGCGGGCCTTGCGACGGCGTTCATCGGCCTCGTGGCGGCGGCGGGCAATCCAGGCGCTGACGGGAGCGATCTCGATATCGTCGGTGATGCGTGGCATGACGGTGTGGTCAGGGGTATCCAGGCCGGGCACGAGGTCATCGATGAGCATCTGCCGGCCGGTTGCGATGGAGTGGTTGGCTGCGATGCCGATGAGGATGGACATGGCGCCGGCGCGCTCATCTGCCGCGCGGCGGCAGGGATCGAAGGGCGGGGCGGCGCCGAAAAGGTCCTCCAGGAGAACCGGGTCGGCGCCGCCATGGCCGCCGACGGCATTCGCCACAGGCACTTCATACATGGGGCCGTTGTGCGGATAAATGCGGAAGGGGGTTTCACCCCTGGCTTCCAGACGTCCGAGCGTGCCGTGGAAGGTGATGTTCATGTACTCCTTGTCGCCGAAAGTGACGAGGTTGTAGTTGACCATGGCCCCGGATTCGTAGCCCACCAGGGCATGCATGGTGTCGGGGATATTCACTGCCTCGCGAAACACGCAGAGGTCGTTATAGTAGTGCGGATCGAAATCGCCCGCAAGGCGCTGACCGGGAGGCGCGGGGTTTTTTGCGCGGATGTTGCTGTAGAACGGGCAGAGCGTTGCTTCGAGGCAGCCGGAGCAGCGCGGACCGCAGTTGCGGAGACCCATCCGGGCGGCCATTGCGGGCGTGAAATAGTTGCGTTTCCCGCACGCAAAAACGGAGCGCGGGTTTTCGCCGATCCAGAAGTTGACGAGATCGAAGTGGTGCGTGGCCTTGTGCACGAGCAGGCCCCCGGACTGTTCCATTTCGGCGTGCCAGCGGTTGAAGTAGGAGGGGCCGTGAATGAGGCCGAGATTGTAGGTGAACACGACCGAGGTAATGGCGCCGATGGCTCCCTCCATCAGCAACTCCTTGATGCGCGTGCTGCGCGGCATGTAGCGGTAGTTGAACGCGACCCGGCAGCGGCGTCCTGTGCGGCGGCGTGTATCAATAATCCGGCGACATCTGGCCGCGTCGATGGTCATGGGCTTCTCGGTGATCACGTCGCAACCGAGCTCCATGGCCCGGCAGATGTAGTGGTCATGGGTGCAGTCCTTGCTTGTCACGAGAACGACGTCGGGGCGGTGGGTGGCGATCATCGTGTCGAACTCATCCGCGTGCCACGCGGTGATGTTCGCGCCGAGGTTCCCGAGATCCTCCATGGCGAGTTCGAGGGCGATCGGGTTGATGTCGCAGATGGCCACGAGGCGGGTGGTGGCCGCATGCTCCTTCAGGATGGCGTGGGTGTAGAATTTCGACCTGCCGCCCACACCGACAACGGCATAGGTCTTTGCACGAGAATTGGTTTGCATGAGAGTTGATGAAGTTGTGCGAAAACCGGATACGGGTTCTCCCCCTGTTTTGCGGGGGAGCTGCATGCTCTTCCCGGCACGGCTGTGATACAATGAGAGGGAGCCGTTAATGTAACATCGATGCGCGGCGTCCCCCCTCCCCCCGGAGCCTGCGAACTTACGTTCGCAGCTACAGGGCGCGGGCTGTCTGAACAGGTACGACGCTCCGCACTACAAAACCCCTGAGGGAGACGTCATTTTTTGACTGGTCGGGTGACGACGGGTTTGAGGGGAGGGTTGTCGTCGCGCCGGATTTTTACGGCCCGGCCAATATCAAGTATGGTATTCTTTATGTCGATACGCGACGAGGCGGAGTCGATGGAAATGGCGGCGGCGAGGTCGAGGCGCGGTTCGCGGACAACAAGGCCGTCAACCACAACATTTTCGCAGTTGTGAATGCGCAGGGCGCGCCGTTGCGGCTGCTCCGGACCGGAGAAGCGTTCGCTGTCGGGGTATGCGACGATTTCGTTGTTTCTCACGATCGCTCCGGTGACGTTGCTCAGCCAGATGCCGGTGACGCCGGGTTCGAAAATGCGGTTGCCCTCGATGAGCACGTTGTCGATCTGGCGGGAGGTGGAATCGGGGAAAAGCATCACGCCGATGGCGGCATCGGGATGATTTATGTGTTCGGTGACGCCGCGCATATGGCATCCGCGAAAGACGTTGTTGCGGATGGTGATGTTGCGCACCATGCCGCCTTGGCCGTTGTAGGTGGATCCGATGGACTGGCGAAGGGCGATGGCATTGTGCATGTTTTCGAAGGTGTTGCCTTCGATGAGGGTGCCGTCGCCGGCCATATGCATGATCGCGGAGCGGAGCCCCCCACGGAAGGTGCTGTTGCGGATGACGGCACCCGGGTTGCCCGCTTCACGGCTGTAGAGCAGATCGTCCGGTTGCAGTCCGGGAATGGGGCGATCGAGAAGGATGCGCTTGGGGGCTTTGCTGCCACCGGGCTGGTCGAGTCGCAAAACACGGGCTTCGCCCTTGATCCGGGCTTCGGGCACGGCGTAGGCGTAAACGGTGTCGCCTTCCGCCACGCGGCCGCGGTTGATTGCGGAGTTCACGCTGCGGTCCACGAGAATTTCCGTGGCGGAGGTGATTTTGTTGATGGGGAGCGGGTTGCCGGAGATGTTGAACATGTCGTCCTGGATGCCTTCAAAAAACGAATCCTCGACCCGCGGACCTCCGCGTGTGGCACGGACATGGATACAGTCGGATGTGCCGACGACAAGCCGGCCGGGTTTGAGCCGGGCGGCGAAGCGTTTGAGTTGCAGGTTGTCGGCGGAGGAGGCCGAGACGACAAATCCGGGCGAGGCGTGGACGGTGACATCTTCCAGCCGCACGTTCTGCCCGCCGGCTTCGATCAGCGGGCCGCCGCCGACTTTGGAGGAATAAACCAGGGTGCGCCCGGCTGTCACGGCTTCGTCAAGAGGCGCCCTGGAGGTGATGCGAAAGGTGCGCGCTCCGGTTTTTTCAAAGGAGAGGATATCCCGCACCGAGTTGAGGCGGGGACGAAATTCGTACTGGAGGAGAGGCACGCCGCGACGCGCACGGTCGCAGTTTTCCCGGGATGATTCGCCGAAGATGATGAGCCGGTTTTGCCAGTCCGACTGCGGGCCGAAGGTCAGCCACGGATACGTGCCGAGGAGCGGAAAGCCGTCGGGAATTTCGATGTCGAAGGTGCGTGCGTTCCGGTTGACCGCCAGGATTTTTCCTTGGGTGAAGGGCAGCGGATCGAGATCGATGGTGACGCCGCTGAGCGTGCAGTCGAGGGAGCCCTGGAAATCGAAAAGCACCGCGCGCGGATCGGTGACGAGGAGTTGCGTGCCATCGCCTTTGAGGTGGATGCCTTTCGCGCGTCCCAGATCGAAATAGGTGAAATGGCGCTTGTTGAAAGCCTTGGTGGTCTGGACCGGTTTTTCGGCGAGTTCTTTTTCCGAAAGCCCCACCCGGTAGGTGCCGGGAGAGAAAACGACCTGTGCACCGGGCCCGGCCTCGATGGCGGCTTTGAGGGCGGACCGGATCGCCTCGCAGTCATTGATCGCATCATCCGGCTTCGCGCCGAAATCATCCACATGGAAGACCGTTTTGCCGTCGTTGGTGGCGGGTGTGGCCGCAGGGGAGGCGGGAAGAGCAGCGGTTGCGAATGTCCAGGCGATGCTTGAAAGAAGGGTGATAAGCAGGATTTTTTTTGGCATGTTGTCACAGAGGTGTTGTGGCTGCCCCCCCCCGCCGGGAGAGGGGAGGGGAGACGGCAGACGGCAGGAAAAATGAAAATATGCCGCGGCAGGAATCGCCGCGGCAGAATTTGAGAGAGTAATGTTTTTTGTGAATCGTTTACATCCGGAACCGGCGAATGCAGAGGACAAGTGCGGCAATGCCTCCGAGTGCAAACGCGCAGGTTGACGGCTCGGGGATGGCGACGGCCACCAGTTGCACGCTGTCACCGGTAATGCGGACCTTCCAGTTGCCTTGCCACGCGGCGAGATCGTCCTGCACGACAAAGTTGCTCGCAACGATGCCGGAAACATCGCCCTGGAAGATGGTGAAGGTGTCGTTCTCGTTTACGGTGCTGCCGGCGAGGGCGTTGATCGAAATCTGGACGGGATCGCCGCCGGAGAAATCAATGCCGCCGGTGATGGTGTACAGATCGGCATTGGCTGTATCCACAAAATCCCACTGGATCGTTGCATCCCCGAGGGTCAGGAGTTGGTCAAACGTGAGCGTACCGACTGAACCGACGCCGCCTGCGGCGAGCTTGCCATTCGCGGTGACGAGGCCGGTAAAGCTGCCGTTACCGCCCAGCGTGGCAACGCTGCCCACGAGGACGTTGGCGCTTTTTACGGAGGTCGGGCTGCTGGCGTTGAGCAGCAGGGTGCCGCTTTCGACGGTGGTGTCGCCTGTATACGTTACGACGGAGTTTGCGAATTCGACGGTGCCTATACCACGGATGGTCAGATTGCCGTCCCCGGTGATCGAGCTCTGAACAAGGATCCTGGCGGCGGCGGCGTTGGTATTGGTCGTGTCAAACACGGCGTCGCTGCCTCCGCTCAGCAGATTCAGGCTACCGAGGGAATTGGCGACCGTGAGCAGGGAAGAGTCGCCAACACCGATCGTGCCTCCACTCCAGTTGAACGCTCTCGTGCCGGCACCGCCACCGCGCAACTGGCCGTTGTTCCCCCCCGTGCCAATCCGGAGTTCCCCGCCGGAGAGGTTGTAGGTGCCGCTGCCACCGTTGGCGGACTGCACCTCGACTCCGCTTGCGCTGATCAAACCGGCGGTGTGGTTCACCACGCCTGTGGAGTTCCCCGTGCTGTTACCGTGAGCGATCCGGAAAATATCGTTCAGCAGGATTGATCCGCCGGAGACATTCAGTTCTGCGTTCGTGGTCGCGGATGAGCTGCCATTGGTGCCGCCGACGTAGAGGGATGTCCCGTTGATCGTACCTCCGGAGACATTCATCGCTCCTTTGGAACCACCGCCGCGATTGAGAAAAATGGTGTTGCCCATACTTACGGTGCCGCCCGAGAGGGTGAACGTTCCCGAGGTGTTTGCTGTTTCCGCGAGCAGCAGATATCCACTGATGCCCAGGGTTCCGCCGGTCATGGTGACGGTGCCCTCTGCGGACGTTCCATTGGCACCGACATTGCCGATAGTCAGCCGGGTTATGCTGATATTGTCACCGGCGTTTATCCGGGCATGGGCAATGCTTGCCCGTGTGCTGTTGGCATCACTTTGCCCGACAGTGGCGGTGTCAGCGCTTCCGGGAAGATTCGAAGATTCCCAGTTGCCTGACGCGCTCCAGTCGCCATCCGTGACACTGAAATAGCGATTGGCTGCCTGGGCGGATGAAAAGATGACAACTGCCGCAGTCACGACCAACGAGGTTTTGATTCGGACGGGCAAGCAGGAGGGTTTCTGTGCTTTCATGATGATAGGTTGGTCTGATGGTTAGTCTTTGTGTTCAGGGTTCGATGCGGAGACGCCACACGCACGGTGTTGGCAGGCGAATCCATGTTCCAGCCAATGCCTCCTCTCGCCGGGTTCAATGAAACCGGCCTGTTAATGTAACAAAGGGAAACCCTCTCCTCGCTCCCCTGCACACTGCTGTCTGCCCGGAACGGTTATCGACTGTCGTTGGGCGGGATCAGCTTGTTACATTAACAATCCAGAGAAATTGGCATGGCCATCCGGAGTGTCGATTATCCTGATTACATTGTTCGCCGCCAAAACCGGACACATCCCGACATGAACTTTCTTCCCCGAATTCACCCTGCCCGCAAGTGCGGTTTCACCCTTGTCGAATTGCTCACGGTGATTGCCATCATCGGCATCCTTGCGGCGCTGAGCCTGGCTGCAATCGGACGCACCCGCGAACTGGCGGACAAAGCCAGGTGCATCGCCAACCTTCGTCAACTCCATCCGGCCATCCTCCTGTTCGCCGCCGATCACAAGGATCACCTGCCGGGCCCGAACAAAGGCACCGATTCCGAAAACCCCAACATCATCTGGAGAGGCAGCGAAGGACTGCCGGCGTATGTATTCGGGCTGAACAACAAGACCAGCAACAAAGGCGTGTTCAGCTGCCCCTCCGCCCGCAAAAAACGCGGCGTCTCGGGAGCGCAACCCTTCACGTATGGATGGAACGACTACAACCGGAGCGAAAGCGACAAACCCATCCGCCTGAGCGAAGTCACGACGCCATCGCGCACGACGTCCCTCATGGATGGCGTCTGGTCATCGGAGAGCAGTTGGTACTTCGAGGTGAACATGACCGAGGGCTCCTCAAAACAACTTGTCAAAGAAGACGACTATGTCCACCGGGGCAGTGTGAACGCCTTGTTTCTCGACGGCCACGTCGAGACACGAAAACGCGAACAGGTGCCTGTCGATCCACAGAACCTTTTCTGGAAATATAACGGAAATCCCTGACGCCACCGCTGCTGTTGCCGTCGCCCTCATGTCCTCACCACTCTCATCATGTCCGCATCCACCGAATCCTCCCCCCCTGCCATCATCCACGACGCCACGACACCGTCCGCTTTGCTTGAGCTTGCCGCGCCCGCTCTTGTCCCGCCCGTCCTCCAGGGCTCCGGAACATCCGTGCCGCCCATCACGTATCCGGAACTTGACTATGGGATGACTATCGGCACCGAACGCACCCGCGGAGGCCGCCTCTGGGTGTGCTGGGTAGGCGGTGGAGATAGCGAAAAGGCATTCTTCGTCCTCGCCACCAGCGATGACCGCGGCGCCACCTGGTCTTCCCCCCGCCTTCTGATCAACCCGCACGACGAAGTCCGCCTCGGCATGGCGCGCCGCGTCATCGTCGGCAACCTCTGGCTCGACCCGCTCGACCGCCTCTGGCTTTTCTTCGACCAGTCAATGACCTACTACGACGGCCGCGCCGGCATCTGGTTCACCCGGTGCGACGCCCCCGACGCCGCCATCCCTGAATGGACGCCGCCCGTGCGCATCGGGCACGGCTGCTCGCTCAACAAACCCATCGTTCTCTCCTCCGGCGACTGGCTTTTGCCCGCCTCGCTCTGGGATCGCAACAAACTTCGCCACCCCACATCCGCTCCCTTCATCGAGGCATTTCACGAACTCGACAACGAGCGTGGCGCGGGTGTCCTCGCCTCCACTGACCAAGGCAAAACCTGGGCGCGGCGTGGCGGGGTGCGCATCCCCAGGCCGAACTTCGACGAAGTGAATCTCGTCGAACGCCGCGATGGCAGCGTCTGGCTCACGGCCCGCTCCGCCTCGGGCGACATCTGGCAAAGCACCTCGAGCGATCGCGGGGCGACATGGGTGCCGCCTTCGGAGACGGGCATCCTCAACGTCAGCGCGCGCCACTTTGTGCGCCGCCTGCGTTCCGGCCGCCTTCTGCTCGTCCGGCACGGCGAACAGATCGGCGTGCGCACGGAAAAACGTTCCCACCTCGCCGCGTTTCTTTCCGACGACGACGGCCTTACTTGGCGTGGCGGCCTCCTGCTTGACGAACGCGAGGGCGTCTCCTATCCCGATGGCGGCCAGTTCGACGACGGCGTGATTTTCATCTCCTACGACCGCAACCGTGACACGGACGGCGAAGTCCTGCTCGCCCTCTTCACCGAGGATGATGTGATCGCCCGGACCTGTGTATCTGGAAACTCGATACTCGGGCGGATCATTACCCGTCCCGATCCCGCCGCGGTCGCCGCCCGCCATGCCCGCGAAGCGTGCGGACCAGGCGCGGCAGACATGAGTCTGCCCATGAGCGCGGCTGTCTGTCACTGAAAACACAACCGCCCCACCATCCCTTCCGGCGGGGCTTTTTTGCCTGGACGGAGCGAGGCCTCTCCAGAGCCCGCTCCGGCCCCCCCCCGGCCTGCATGACACCAGATACGTTACTTCGTTTCGATGTCGGGGCCGCCGCCCATCGCGCGGACCTCCTCGACGGTGGCGAGAAGGCGCTTCATTTGCGGATGACCGGGCTTCCAGGCGCGGATCTTTTCCAGCACGCCGTTACCTTTCGGCAGTTTCACAAGATTGGTGACGGTTGTTGTCTCCAGCGGAAGTTCGGACTGCGCCTCGGCGCGGCGGTTGGCGGCGGAGAGCGAATCCGTGATCGTGTATTTCCCGTTCTTGCCCGTCATGCAGAAACCGGGTTCGCCGTTGAACGCCGATATGCAGTTTGTATAGGAGGTGAGGCTCTTGTTGATATCCACCACCGATGATGCATTGAACACGAACAGGCAGTCGTGGAATTCGGCCTGCATCGCATCGTGCGAACTCGCTCCCTCGTCGCCGCAAAACATGGCAGAGCTGTTTCTGATAACAATGCCTTCGCCGCGCCCATGGAGGTTGAAGCCGTCGTTGCCGGCTCCACGGACGTTGAGGTTGTTGATGTGCCACCAGAAAGAAGAGACAAAAGCGACTCCGCAGATGGTCGGATGCTGCGGCAGGCGCAGATCCGTGAAGGGAGGGCTGGCCGCGGTGTCTGCAAACCGGAAACGGAAGCGTTTTCCCGCATCGACGGTTACGGTGGCGATGCGGTAGCCGGCCACTTTTTTATCCGCCACGTGAACGGGGCGCCCTTTATAGAAGGCGATGGCGCGCTGGCGAAACACCTTTTCCGGAGGAGCGTTTTCAGCCAGCCGGGGCGATTCGAGAATCCAGTCGTCGCCTTCCCGCGTCCAGGGGCCGGCGGATATGTCGGTGGAGACGTCGATCAGGCAGTCGTTGCCCTCGAGCGTCACCGGGGCTTCCTTCGTGCCGCTGTGTTCGCGCTTGATCACCACTTCTTCCCGGTAAGGGCCGCTGCCCGGATTCAGGAAAATGACATCTCCGGGACGGACCTGGTTCACGGCCGCCTGGATGGTTTTCACCGGCCCGTCCCCGGCCTCCGGTTTCGGTTGCGCGCCGGTCCAGACATCGGAGCCGGTGGTGTCGTCGACATAAATCGTGCGCGCCGGCAGCGCTGCCACGCTGACCAGCATGGCCGCCGTAGCGAGAAAACGGTTACAGGAAAAAATGAGGCGAGGCGGAGAGGTGTTCATGGCGTGATATCGGGACGTGGCAAGGGCCGGAGGCCGGTTTGTCGCCCCACCTTGGGGCGGGAAGAGGCGGAGGGAAATTCCGGCGTTCTGTTAATGTATCAAACTTCGCCCTAGCTTCGCCATTTTTCGGGGCTGCATCCGAATTTCGTCTTGAATGCTCGCGAAAACGAGCTCGCGCTGCCAAAACCGCAGGCTTCGCCCACCGTGGAGAGCTTCACCATCGGATCTCCCATCAGCTGGATGGCGCACTGGAAACGCATCTGGTCAAAGGTCTGTTTGGGCGAGGAACGCAGGATTTCGTGGAAAAGCCGGCGCAGATGCGCAGGCGATACTCCCACGGATTGCGCGGTGCGCTCCAGGGACGGATTCTCTGCCATGTGGCTGGCAAACCATTTCATCGCATCGCTGACTTTTTTCCGGGCGGAGTGCGCGGGTATCCCGTAACGGGAATCCGGATGCGCCTCCCATACCAGCATGCCCAGCTCCGAAAGCACATGCTCGTAGCACATCACCATGCCGGGAGCAAAATGCCGCCAGTAAGGCTCGGCCTCCTCGGCAAGCTTCACCAGCCGGCGGGCCTGCCGCGGCGTGAGAGGGATCTCCAGGTGTCCGCCGGGTTTTACGAGGCCTTCCAGGAGCTGCGGCACATACTGGAAGTGGAAAACGAGTACCGTGGCCGACTCGTGGCCCTTGCCTGTCCAGCCATGCAGGTGCTCGGGAGGAAACAGCCACAGGGTATTCTTTTTCAGCGGCGCCGGCCCCTCCGGGAGCACAAGGCCGATGGAGCCGCGCACCACCACCTGGAATTCCCAGAAGTGTTTCCGGTGGGGCGCCACGGGCTCTTTCCCGTAAAATCGCTTTCCGTGCACGAGGTAGATCAGCATGGTTTTGAGCGAACAGGGTCTCCCGGACTGAGCGAAAATGTCAACAGGATGAGCGCGAGGGCTATCGCAAAAAAAGCGCCGATCGGGTTTACTCTGCGCATGACCCCGACCGACCTTCTGCCCTGTTTCCCTTCCACCACGTCATCACGGGGCACCGCGACGGTTTTTGCCCAAAGCAGCCGGGCCTCCATGCGTGCGGTAGCCGATCGGGCGGGCGTCTCCGTGATGACGGTTTCCCGCGCGCTGCGAAACGATCCCTGCGTCCGCAAGGAGCAGCGCGAGAAGATCGAGCGCATCGCCAACGATCTCGGATACCGGCCCAATGCTTTCCTCGGCCGCTATCTCTCGATCACCAAACAGACCCGGGCGGAGACCTCGGGCAATGTCGTCGCCCTGCTCCATTGCCGCGACAGGACGCGGGATGAAACCGGCGACGGCCTGCACGGGGAGGAAGCGCTGGGGGAGCATTTGCCGTGGGAGTTTCTGAAAAACCATGCGCAGACCATGCGCCTGAAGGTGGAGGTTTTCCCGGTCGAGAACAGCAAGGCATCCGTCGCGCAGGTGTTCCGCATCCTCCGGGCGCGGGGTATCCGGGCGGTTCTGGTGCTGCCCGGCCACGAGCCCCACGCCATGGAATCGTTCTGTTTCGATCCCTTCGTCGCCGTATCGCTCGGTTTCGGGAACATCGGCGAGGACCTGAATCGCGTGGGGACGGACATCATGACCGGATTTCGCCATCTGACCGCCTGCTACCTGGCGCGTGGCTGCCGCAGGATCGGCCTTGCGATCACCCACAAGGAAGACGTGAAGGTGAACCACGGCTTCAGCAGCGGACTGCTCCGCTTTCACAAGGAAATACCTGCCGGCGACCGTGTGCCCGCGCTCTGGCTCAAGGATGATCCCGGGCGCGCCGCTGACGTCGCCCGCTTCACGGAGTGGTTCAGGAGCACCCGTCCCGACCTGGTCATCGGAGACGAGAACCGCTTGCGTGCCTGGATGGATGCCGCCGCCATTCCGGAAAAGCAGCGCCCCTTGCTCGTTTCTCCGGACTGGGCGCCCGGACAGACCGTCGCCGGCCTCAACCATCGCCGCGATCTCGCTTGCCGTTTTGCGGTGGACATGCTGACCACCGGTCTCATTTCGAACCAGACCGGAGTGCCGGCCAACGCCATCAGCATGCTCGTCTCCGCCGAACTTGCCGGGATCTGACATCGTCCGCTTTCCGCCACGCTCCCTTTTTCCCTCATCCCCATTTCTCTCTGTTCATGAGAAAACCAACCCCCAGGAACTGGCACATGCTGAAGATCGGCATGGGGTTCCTCGCGCCCAACATCCTCGGCTTTCTGGCGTTCACGCTCTTCCCGCTGGTCTTCAGCCTCGTGATGGCGTTCAGCAACTGGGATCTGCGCTACCACAACATGTTCAAGGAAGGCCCGCTGCACTTTGGCATCGGGAATTTCCTGCAGCTCCTGCAAAATCCCGACTTCTGGAGATTTCTGGGCAACACGCTCTTTTTCATGCTCGGCATTCCTTTCTCCGTCGCCGGCAGCCTGGTGCTGGCGATTCTTCTCAGTCGCGATTTCGGCACGTCCGGTTATCGGACGAAACTCCGCCTGGCGGCCGGGGCGCTTCTCGTGACCTGCGCCGTCATTCTCGCTCTGGCCGGCGCGGGCGCCGCCGGCATGACACTGGTGCTCGTCGGCCTGGCAGGGCTGATCTTTGCGGGGGGCGCCCTCGGCGGCTCCACGATCTACCGGACGCTCTGCTACCTGCCGCACTTCACGGCCGGCATCGCCACCTTTATCCTCTGGAAAAAAATCTACAGCCCGCACACCGGTCCGCTCAATGCCCTGCTCTCGCCCGTGCTCTCGGCGGTCGCGCAATGCGTCGACGCGCTGCCCGCCTGGCTCGTGCAGTCCGGTTTCTGGGTCAGCCTGGCGATGATCGTGCTCGTTTTCGGATTCGGCCTGCGACGCTTTCGCGATCTCTGGCGGGATGGCGACATCGGCGCCGGCGGTCTGGCTTTCGGATGCGTGCTCATGGCATTGCCGCTCCTGTTTTTATTCCGGAGCGATGTGCCCCGCTCCGCGGTGCTCCTGTTGCCCGCACTGTTTGCCGGAGTAACCATTTTTTCACTACGAAGGATTCCGGACGGTCAGGATTTCCCCTGCGGTTTCGGCAAGGGCATCGGCACCGTCCTGGTATTCTCGTTCGGCCTTGTCGTCCTGCAATGCGCTCTCTTCGGCCTCGGTCTCGTTTTCCGGGGATTGCCTGAATGGTCGTCCGCCGCCGCGGGCGGCCTGACGCCGCCCAACTGGCTCACCGATTACCACTGGGCCAAGCCCGCCCTGATGCTCATGGCATTCTGGGGCGCCGTCGGCTCCAACAGCATGCTGCTCTACCTCGCCGGGCTTTCCAACATCCCGCAGGAGCTCTACGAGGCGGCGGATATCGACGGCGCAAGCCGTTTCCAGCGTTTCTGGCATGTCACCTGGCCACAGCTTGCTCCGGTCACGTTCTTTATCGCCGTCATGGCCGTCATCTCCGGTTTGCAGGGCGGATTCGAGATGGCCTACGCGATGACCCAGGGCGGCCCTGCGGGGGCGACGACCACATTGTCCTATTTCATCTATTCGGAGGGTTTCGAAACCGGGCGGCTCGGTTACGCCTCGGGCGTTGCCTGGACTCTCTTTGCCCTCGTTTTCCTCGTCACGATGTTCAACTGGAAATTCGGGAACCGCTATGTCAACGACTGACAAACCGTCGCCGGCCTCTCCGGACACCGCTCCCGCTCTCCGTCGGAAAACCGTCGGCAGGCTCGCGCTTCACGCCGTGATGACACTGCTGTGTTTCACGATGGTCCTTCCGTTTCTGTGGATGGTGCTGACCAGCCTGAAACCGCTCTCCGAGGTCGGTCTGGAAAACTGGTGGCCTTCCCGATTCCGGTGGGAAAATTACCGGGAAGTTTTCAGCGTGATCCCTTTCGGCCGGTTTTACTGGAACAGCCTTTTTGTCACGACCTCGGTCACGTTCCTGCAGGTGTTCACCAGTTCGCTGGCCGCGTTCAGTTTTTCGCGCGTGCAGTGGCCGGGGCGTGAAAAAGTATTTTTCCTGTATCTCGGCACCATGATGCTGCCGGGCCTGGTGATGATGGTGCCCAACTACCAGGTGATGATCTCGCTCGGCCTCGTGGACACGTTCGCGGGCCTGATCCTGCCGGCGTCGTTCAGCACATTCGGCACCTTTTTGCTTCGCCAGTTCATGCTCACCATCCCGTCCAGCCTGGATGAAGCGGCGGAGATCGACGGAGCCAGCAAATGGCGTGTATTCTGGGATGTGATACTTCCGCTCTCGCGTCCCGGCCTGATCACGCTCACGATCTTCACCTTCATCGGAAACTACAACAGCATGTTCTGGCCGTTGGTCATGATCCGGACGGTCGAGAAATACACGCTGCCGGTCGGTCTGCTGTTCTTCGACTCCGCCAACCGCCAGGCCACTCACCTGCTCATGGCCGGCGTCACGATGTCGGTTATCCCGATGATCGTGCTGTTCGTGTTCCTGCAAAAACACCTCGTCAAAGGCATCCAGATGGGGGGCGTGAAAGGCTGACGACGCATCATGAAGACGCTCTTCTTTTCCCTCCTTGCGCTGCTGGTCGCGGCCTCTGTCATCACCTGGAAGCTGCAACCCGGCCAGAGCAGCCCGCATCCCGTGCTCCACTGGATGACCGCGTCCAACCCCGAGCGCGTCAAACAGGTCGCGCTGTTCCACGCCTGGCTCGAGCGCAACGGATACCCGAAATTCGAACTGAAGATCGACACCTCCAACAACCGGCTGGAGAAGATCGTCATCCAGGGCGTTTCCGGGGTCGCCGGGGACATCATCGAAGTCCAGTCCGGAGGTCCGATGCGTTATCTGCAAAGCATCGGTTTGCTGGAGGACATTACCGGACCTGCGCGCGAAATGGGCTTCGCCCCGTCCGCGACCTACGACTCCATCCGCTCCGAAATCACGCTCGACGGGCGGCAATACATGTTTCCGTGCAGCATCTCCACGGAGCTCGTTCTGGTGAATCTCGACACCTTCGCCAGAGCTGGCATCGAGCCGCCGCCTCGTTCCTGGGACTGGGCCACGTTTGAGGAAACCGGCAGGCGTTTCGTCAAGGCGGCCAACCCTCCCGGACGCCGGCCGACACGGTTTTTTATCAACGCCGTCAACACCGCCCAGATGCAGCGCAGCCTCGGACTCGATGTTTTTAACGAAACCCTTTCCGCGTGCATCCTCGATGACGCGCGCAATGTCCGCGTGCTCGAAAAAATCCGCCAGTGGCGCGACGTGGACCATATCCTGCCGACGGCCGAAGACATCGCCTCGTTCTCAACCGAGTCCGGCTACGGCGGTGCCGCGTTCCAGCTCTTCAACTCCGGTAACTATGCAATGGTGACCACCGGCCGCTGGGCGCTGATCCAGATGCGCGAGTTCGGGAAACTCAACCTCGCCGTCAGCAACCCGCCTCACGCCGGCTACCCCAACACGCTTGTCACCACGCGCGCCGCCGCGATCTATGCGGGATCGAAGCACGCGGACCTGGCGCGGTATTTTCTGAAATTCCTGGCGAGCGAGGACTATGGCATGCACATCGTGGAGAGTGCCGATGCCCTGCCATCCGAGCCTTTGCTCAGCCGCACCGATGCCTACCTGAAGCCGCCGGCGCATCCGAACGAGTGGAGGGTGCATGAGGCCTTTGCCGATGCCGCTGTCTCGACCGCGATCGGCTACAGTTACAGTCCGTTTGTCGTTCCCTCCATCGTCACGCGACTCCTCACCAATATCGAATCCGGTTTTGCCGCCGGCATCTGGTCCGCCGAAGAAGCGGCCCGCCTGGCCGTCCGCCAGATCAACGGCGAGATCCGGCGTACCCTCCAGGAACAGCCCGAACTGCGCGAGGACCATGATCGCCGGGCGGAATTGCAAAAGAAAATCGACGACCTCCGTGCAGCCGGAAAACCCGTGCCGCTGTCCTGGATCGATAATCCTTTTTACCGAAAATATTATCAGGACAACCGGCTGGCTGATGACTCCACGGCCGGCACGGCAACGCGTTGAAGGTTTTGCGGCCCCGTTGCCCAGGTGCCGGCGCGGGGCTCAGGCTTCCGCGACCTGGCGGAGAGCGGGAAGATCGCCCGGCCACTGACGGCCGAACACCCGGGCGATTTCGGCTTTGATATCCATGCTGCGCGCGCTGGGCCCGATCGCGCTCCGGCAGGCCGCCTCGAGAAAGGTTTCGGCGGCTGCCGGGAGGCCGCCACCCCTGTCGGCAGGACTTTCGAAACGCATGCTGGTCCGGCCGGACGGGTCATCGTCCGGCGGGTCGGCCAACGCGGCCTTCAGTGCGGGCGAGAGATCGGTGTAAGGGCATTGCGCGAGCAGCAATTGCCAGAGTTCGTGCCGGTTTGCCGGATCGGCGCAGTCGGCACAGGCGCGAGTCAGGGCCCGGTCCAGGGCGGCGGCGGCTTGCGGCTGGCTTTCCGCCACGTCGGCACGCAGGGCGACGACGCTTCCGGGGTGCAGGGGGAAGAGCCCGGCGCTGTCGGCCACGATTTCCCCGCTGCCTTGAAGGCACGCCAGAGCCGGCAGCGGGTCCATGCCGCAAAAACCGTCGAGCATGCCCTCGAGCAGAAAATCGACGAGCTGTCCGGCGGCCATCGGCACGAGAACGGCTTCGGCGAGGGATCCATTGGCGGCCAGTTGCTGATGACGATGCCACAGGAGGCGGGCCGCGCTGCCCGGCGTGGTCACTCCGATGCGGAGAGGGGCAGTGCGGGCGGCCGGGCGGGAGCTTGCCATCACGATGCCCATGCCCTGGCAGGCACAGACCGACACCACCTGCATGCTGACGCGGGGCACGCCTTTCCCGAGTGAAAGAAGCAGGGGCAGCGGCGCGGGCAAGCAGGCGCCGTGGAGACGGTAATCGGCCAGCTTGCCGCAGAGGGTGGCCAGGCCGAGCTGGCAGGACAGGGTGACCTGCAGGCCTTCGCCGACGAAATAACCTCTCTCCTGCGCGACCAGCAGGGGAGCGGCATCGAGCAAGCCGATATGACCGATGTGTAGGTGAAATTGCGACATCCTTGGTGACCGGGGAATTTTATCAGGAGAACGGAGATGTATTTGTGATAGTGATACTGGGAAAAACCCAAGGAATGGTACTCAATATGCTAGCAATTCGCATACCAGACCGGCTTCTCCATGAACGATCCAATCGACAGTCGCAAATTGCAGATATTCCTTTGTCTGGCCCGAAAGGGCAGCCTGAAGGCGGCCGCGCCCGAGTTGTGCCTGACGATTTCCGCGGTGAGCCACGCCATTTCCAGCCTGGAGGCGAACCTGGGCGTCCAGCTGTTTCATCGCTCCGGCAAGGGCCTGGTGCTGACCGAAAAGGGCGAATACCTTTATCGCACCGCCATCCCGGTGGTGGCCCGGATGAACAACATCCGCTCCGCCCTCGCGGGCGAACAACATGCCGACCGCGCCTTCCTGCGCGTCGCCGCGGGGTTCAATTTCCTGAGCTACATCGTGCCCGACATCGTGCGGGAGTTCAACGAGTGCTTCCCGCGCGGCAACATCAGCATCCGCGCATCCGAACGCGATGTCAGCCTCCAGTTGCTGCGCGACCGCGAGGTGGATGCCGCCATCATGGTGGAGCCTCCCGAGGACGGCCCCGATTTTACCTATCACAAACTGTTCGACGACGAGTTGAAGCTGCTGATGCATGCCCGCAATGCACAGGCCGGTCTCGAGGTCGTGCCCTTGCGCAGCCTGGCGTCGAAGACGTTGATCGTCGCACGGGCTCACAGCCACACCAACAAGGCGTTGCAACTTCAGTTGAATCGCAAGGGCATCGAATTCCGGGAGTGTATCGAAGTCGGAAGTACTGCGGCCATCCTGGAAATGGTGAAGCTGGGCCAGGGCGTGGCCATGTTGCCGGACTGGGTGGTGCGCAACGTCCCGTCTTCCTCCGGCGTGGTGACACGTCCGGTCGAGGGTTTGCGTCTGAACCGCACCTGGGCCTTCGTCTGCGCAAAGTGGACGTTGCCCAATCTGGCGCTCCGGACCTTCCGGCGGCTCTGCCAGCAGGCGGTGACCGGACTGACGGAGGAGGCGCCTCCGTCGTTGGTCAACATGGGCTGAAGGCTGAATACCCGGGCCGGGCATTTTTATACCGCCTTCGCGGACCCCTGTGTCCGGCCGCATCCGGTTGCGAGCGCCCGGGCAAAAGGCCGCCCGTATCCGTATCAGTTCCCGGCCTGGCCCGGCTCCATGGTCCGGAAGTCGTTGCCGGCGAAGATGCGACCGAGCAACTCGGCCTCGGCGGAATCCGCCTTGTAACGCGTGACCTGCGCGAGCGCCTCGCGAAGTTCGCGCGAGACGGTCCACTCCTGGATTTCCCACATCTGGTGCAGGAACCTGTTTTCGAGTTTCAGCCGGTGGAAGGGGTGGGACGACAACCGGCGGACTTCGCAGGAGAGCGCGGGGGCGGGGTGCCAGCGGTCGCAGGCCTGGGAGGCGCGGGCGGCGAGATGATCGATGAAGAGGCGATGGGTGTCGCGGATGCCGCGAGCGGTGATCGTCGCCACGTCCTCATGGGAAAACGTGGGCCAGGTGATCTGGTGGAGGTACTTTTCTTCCCCGGGGAGGAAAACATGGTTCTCCTGGGTGACCTGCGCCCGGAGATCGTCGATCGCCAGGACGGTGATGAAGAAAGGGGAGGCGTGGCCGGGGAGCGCTTCGGCCTGTTCGTAGATGACCTCTTCGATGCGCATGGGATTAACGGTCCGCGGTGGTGAACGCTCGCGCGGCGGGCGCGAAGGAATGAGCAGGATGCCGACGATCTGGCATGCCCTCACTGTGCTCGCAAATGATGCCCCTGTCTGTCAGCGGGCGGCGGAATCGCGTGTAGGGCGTTGCCCTACACGGAGCGATTCTGGCGGTCCACCCACCGCACCGCATCGCGAACGAGTTCAAGGCCGTTTTCATAGCCGAGCTTGTCCTTGATGCGCGCGCAGTAGGCCTGGACGGTCTTGATGCTGACGTTCAGTTCGTCGGCGATGCGGCGGGTGCTGTGCCCGTTGCCCAGGCGGCTGAAGACATCGAGTTCGCGGTCGCTGAGGACCTCGACGGAGGCCGTGGGCGTGCGGCCCATCATGCGCTCGGCGAGGCGTCCGAGGATGGGGCGGCTCGCGTAGATGCGGCCCACGGCCACCTCCCGCACGGCTTCGACGATCTGTTCGGTGGACTCGCGTTTGGTGACGTAGCCCTTGGCGCCGGCGCGAAAGGCGCGTTCGACGTAAAACATTTCCTCGTGCATGGAGAGCACGATCACGCGGACCGCGGGAAGCTGTTCGCCGAGGTCCTTGATGAGATCGAGGCCGGAGGAGTTTTGCAGCGAGAGATCGACGATGGCGACGTCGGGGGGAGATTCCTTCATGGCCGCGAGGCCGCCGCGGCCGGTTTCGGCGTAGCCCGAGACAAGGAGGTTGTCGGACTGGTGCAGGAGATTGGACAGCCACTCGCGTACCAGCGGGTGGTCGTCGACGATGAAGATGCGGGTGGGCGGGCAGGCCATGGTTCAGGCGGTGGCGGGCAGGGGAACGTGACAATCCACCCGGGTGCCGACGCCCGGCGCGGTGTCGATGCGCAGTTTGCCGCCAATCAGCTCGGCACGTTCGGACATGATGCGCAGCCCCATGCCGCCATCGGCAGGAGCGGAGGGGGCCAGGCCGCGACCGTTGTCGGTCACGCTGAGGGCGACGAGGGCGCGGCCGACGCTGAAATGGATCGCGATCCGGGAAGCGCCGCCGTGGCGCAGGGCATTGCCGACGGCCTCGCGGGCGATGTAGAACAGGTGGGAGGCGATGTTGGCGTCGAGGTGATCGGTCGCGCCCTCGGCGGTGAACATGCAGGGGGTGCGGTGCTGGTGGGTGGCGTCGGCGGCGAGTTCCTCCAGTTCGGAGACGAGTTCGTCGGGTTTCACGTTTTCAAGCAGGAGGCCCCGGGCGATCTGGCGGGTCTGCTCGATCGCTGTCTTGATGAGCGCCTCGGCCTTGCGGGCATCATCGGCGAGCGGATCCCCCCGGGCGGCAAGCCGCTGGGTGAGAATGCTGGTCGCCATGGCCGTGGCGGTGAGGTGCTGGCCGAGTCCGTCGTGCAGGTCGCGGCCGATGGCCCCGCGCTCGCGAAGGCCGACCTCGAACAGGTTTTTTTGCAGACGCTCGCGGGCGACGACCGCCTGGCGGAGGGCGGTGGTGCGCGTCTGCACGCGTTGTTCCAGTTGGCGATTGAGCTTGAAAAGCTCATGAATGACGAGGGCCACGACCAGGTAGACGGACAGGCTGCTGACGCGCTGCGACGTCATCCGGAGGGTGTTGGTGGCGGTGAAGAAATCCGGGCCGACATGGAGAAGGTCGCCAAAGAGGCGAAGAAACGCGCTGAGAACGACAACCGCGATGCCCCAGCCCAGGCCAAGCCAGCTCAGGGCAAGGATCATGGGAACGAGGTAAAAAACCTGGAGCGAGACCGTGCCTTCGGCGAAATAATAGAGCCAGCCGATCAGAAGCGTGATGCCGACGGAGAGTGCCGCCGAAGCCGCGCGGCTGTGCTCGGGCGGCCAGACCAGAGCGGCGATGATGCGGGCGCGCCAGCTCGTGGCCGGGGGCGCCATACCGTCGTCGAAGAACTGGAACTGGTTCGTCACTGGAATGATGGTGGAAATCCGGAGATCGGGCCGCACCCCTGCGGCAGGGTGCGGAATCCACACCAGTGAGCAGCCACCATGCCGAAATGCGGCATAAATCAAGAGGCTCGCTGCATCAAAAAAAACGACCGCACGCCTGCCCTGTTGAATGCTTTTCAATCGCGAGAGGCGCCCGGCATGTTCGCGGCGGTTGATCCGGTGCCGGTGTCGCATAACTGAAACGAACCGGCGGGTGGTTGAATATAATTGGACCCCGCCATCTTCCGGCCCGCCGGGCGGGGGATGGCATATGAAAAGCTGGAGTGGCATTTCGAATACATGCTATGAAATTCTCATCGTCCTGCTGCCTGCATCCAACCAGCGTCCGGGGGGCCCTGGGGCCTGCTGCCCTGCTGCTCTGCACCCTCATCGCACAACCGACCGGTCATGCGAAAGAAATCCCCTATGACTACCACGTTCCCTGCACACCGGAGAACGCCATCTTCGGGTATTTCTCGGCCACCAAAAAACCGGTGCTGACGATCAAATCCGGCGCCGTGGTCAAAATCGACGGAGGCGGCGGAAACAAGTGGAGCGACGCCGAGGACCCCGATGTCTGGCTGAAGGAGAACGGCATCCCCATCACCGTCGCGACAAATCCCGTCCTCACCGAGATCGTCACCGCCATCAAGGAGTCGCCCAACCGCCTGCCGCCGCCCCCGGGCAGCCCTCCGGGCACGCGCACCGGCGGACATTTTCTCATCGGCCCCATCTATATCGAGGATGCCGAGCCGGGTGATTCGCTGGAGGTGCGCATTCTCGATGTGACTCCGCGCCTGCCTTATGGTGCGAACGGCGCCCGCCCCGGAGGAGGCGGCCTGCCGGACCTCGTCCCGCGCCCGTACGGGAAAGCCTACATGATCGATGTGAAGAGAAACGCGGCCGTCTTCAACGAGAACATCGAGATCCCGCTGGCACCTTTCAACGGTGTCAACGGGACGTGCCCGCCCGATTCGGAGGGGCCGGACCGGCGCTCCGGTCCTCCCGGACTTTTTGCCGGCAATCTCGACAGCAAGGACCTGGTCACCGGCAGCACGCTCTACATACCGATCTTCCAGAAAGGCGCTCTTTTTTATACGGGTGACTGCCATGCCGCCCAGGGCGACGGAGAGGTCGCCGGAGATGCGATCGGTACCGCCAATACGGTGACCTACCAGTTCATTCTGCACAAGGGGAAGACGCTGAAGGCGCCTCGCGCGGAGAACGCGACTCACTACATCACTTACGGTCTGGATCCCGATCTGGACAAGGCCATGCGCATGGCCCTGCTGGAAGCCCTCGATTTTCTCAAGGAAAAGGAAGATCTGGATTTCCTTCCGGCCTATTCACTGGCCAGCGTGGCGATCGATTTCCGCGTGACCCAGATCGTGGACAAGACGCTGGGCGTGCATGGCATGATTCCCAAGAAGATGTTCATAAAGGACAACGCTTCGAGCTACTGGTACCGCCCGCCGCATCTTTGATTTGCCCAACTCCTTCACTCGCCATCTGCCATGATTCCATTCTCATCTGTCGGGCCCCGCTTTTGCGGGGCGGCCTCTCCTCGCGTGCCGGTCATCCTCGCCCTTCTCTGGATCGGGCGGGTTGCCGCCGTCGAGGTTCCTTACGATTACTACGTGCCGTTTACGCCGGAAAACGCGATTCTCGGCCACTATTCCGTGACCAAGAAGCCCGTGGTCACGGTGGACTCGGGCGCGACCGTGCGCATCGATGTCGGCGGCGGCGCCCGCTGGGGTGATGGAGATCCGGATACCTGGCTCAAGGAGAACAACATCCCGCTGACGGTGGCAACCAGCCCCGCGCTGGCCGAATCGATTCGCGTGCTGGCCGAGACGCCCAACCGGCTGCCGCCGCCTCCCGGCAGCCCTCCGGGCGCGCGTGGCGGCGGGCACATGATCAACGGCCCCGTCTACATCAACGGCGCGGAGGAGGGCGACATGCTGGAAGTGCGCATCCTCAGTGTCACCCCGCGCATTCCCTACGGAACCGTGAGCGCCCGTCCGGGCAGCGGCGGTCTGCCCGATCTGGTGCCCCGGCCCTTCACCAAGGTCGTGCATCTGGACCTGAAGCGGAACGCCGGCATTTTTGATGACACGGTGGAGGTGCCGCTCGGGCCGTTCATGGGCGTCATGGGCACCTGCCCGCCGGATTCCGAAGGGCCCGACCGCCGCTCGGGTCCCCCGGGCCTGTTCGGCGGCAACCTCGACTGCAAGGAGCTGGTCGAGGGCAGCACGCTGTACCTGCCCGTTTTTCAGAAAGGCGCGCTCTTCTACACCGGCGATTCGCATGCTGCGCAGGGGGACGGTGAAATCACGGTCAACGCGATCGAGACCGCCAACACCTGCACGCTCCAGTTCATCCTGCACAAGGGCAAGAAGCTGAACGCCCCCCGCGCCGAGACGCCGACCCACTACATCACGTTCGGCCTCGATCCGGATCTGGGCAAGGCCATGCGCATGGCCATGATCGAGACTCTCGACTTCCTGAAAGAGAAGCAGGGTTACGACTTCTTTCACGCCTACACGCTGGCGAGCATCGCGGTCGATTTTCGCGTCACCCAGGTCGTCGACCAGACGCTCGGCATCCACGGCATGATCCCGAAGAAACTCTTCATCAAGGATCCCGACCCTTACTGGTATCGGGCCCGATGAGGTCAAACGGCCCGCCACCTCGCACTCCCGTCGTCATGAACCGGACACTACGCAGCATCGCCTTTCCTGATCGCTTCATCGTGAAGACCTGCATCCGGCTTGGCCTCGCCGTGCTCATGCCCCGCGTGACGGTGGCGGAGATTCCTTGTGACCATTACCTGCCGCTGACGCCGCAGAATGTACTGCTCTGGCATTACACCTCGACGAAAAAGCCGGTGCTGACCGTCAAGTCCGGCGAAACGGTGCGCATCGATGGCGGCGGCGGCGTGCGCTGGGACTGGACGCGGGGCGAGGATGGCAACGCCTGGCTTCGCCAGAACGGGATTCCCCTGACCATCGAGACCAGCCCCACCTTGCAGGAGACCTTGCGGGTATTGACCGAATCGGAGCGTCCGCCGGACCGTCCCAGCGGACGCCACATCCTCACGGGCCCCGTTTACGTCGAAGACGCCGAGCCCGGCGACTCGCTGGAGATTCGCATTCTCGACGTGACGCCGCGCATTCCATACGGCGCGACCAGCGGCCGGCCGGGAGGCGGCACCTTGCCGGACCTGGTGCCGCGGCCCTTCACCAAGGTCACGATGCTCGATCTGAAGCGCAACGTGGGCATTTTCGATGCGAAGGTGGAGGTTCCGCTCGGGCCGTTCATGGGCGTCATGGCGACCTGTCCGCCGGATTCCGAAGGGCCTTTTCGCAATTCGAGTCCTCCGGGCGTGTTTGGCGGCAATCTCGACTGCAAGGAGCTGGTCGCGGGCAGCACGCTTTATTTGCCCGTCTTTCACAAGGGAGCGCTGTTCTACACCGGCGATTCCCACGCGGGGCAGGGCGATGGCGAAGTGACCGGCAACGCGATCGAGACCGCCAACACCTGCACGCTGCAATTTATCCTGCACAAGGGGAAAAAGCTCACCGCCCCCCGCGCCGAGACGCCGACCCACTACATCACGTTCGGCCTCGATCCGGATCTGGACAAGGCGCTGCGCATGGCGCTCGTCGAGACGATCGGCTTTCTCGGGGAAAAGGAAGGTTACGACTTCATCCACGCGTATGCGCTGGCGAGCATCGCGGTCGATTTCCGCGTCACCCAGAGCGTGGACCGCACTCTCGGCGTCCACGGCATGATCCCCAGAAAACTCTTCGTCCAGGATACGAACACCTACTGGTATCGCCCGTGAAGAATCCGCCGCCTTTCCGCCTCCCTTTTTCCATGAGCATTTCTGCAAACCGGCTTTCCTCTCTCTGTTTTCGCCTGGCCTGGATCGCTCCGGGCCTGGCGGCTGCCCTTTCCGGGCGGGCGCTGGAGGTGCCCTCGGATCACTTCGTCCCGCTGACGCCCGAAAATGCCATCATCGGACATTTTTCGAAAACGAAGGCGCCGGTGCTGACGATCAGGTCGGGCGAGGTGGTGCGTTTCGACGGCGGCGGAGGCACGGGCTGGGGGCGCGAAGCCACCGAGGCCGACGCCGACGCGTGGCTCAAGGCGAACGGCATCGACGCGACCGTGGAGTCGTGCCCGCCGATTCGCGAAATGATGCGCGTGCTGAAAGAGACGCCGCGTGCGCCCGGCATCCCCGGCGGCCACTTCATCACCGGCCCGGTTTATATCGAGGACGCCGAGCCCGGCGACTCCCTGGAGGTTCGCGTGCTCAAGGTGACGCCGCGCATTCCGTGGGGGACGAACGGTGCCCGGCCGGGCGGCGGCGGCCTGCCGGACCTCGTGCCCCGGCCGTTCGAGAAGGTTTACAAGATCGATCTGAAGCGCAACGCGGCCATCTACGACGACAAGGTGGAGTTTCCCCTGCGCGCCTTCAACGGCGTGATGGCCACCTGCCCGCCCGATTCGGAACTGCCCGATCGCAAGTCCGGTCCGCCCGGCGTGTTTGGCGGCAATCTCGACTGGAAGGACATGGGCGAGGGAGCGACGCTTTACCTGCCGGTTTTCCAGAAAGGCGCGTTGTTCTACACCGGCGATTGCCACGCCTCCCAGGGCGACGGCGAAGTCGCGGGCAACGCCATCGGCACGGCGAACACGGCCATCTACCAGTTCATCCTGCACAAGGGGAAAATGCTGAAGGGTCCGCGCGCCGAGACGCCGACGCACTACATCCTGTTCGGTCTCGATCCGGACCTCGACCAGGCCATGCGCAACGCCCTGACCGAAGCGCTCGATTTCCTGAAGGAGACGCGCGGCTACGATTTTGTGCAGGCCTACACCATGGCCAGTGCCGGCGCGGTGGATCTGCATGTGACGCAGGTGGTCGACGGCATCCTCGGCGTGCATGCGCGGATACCGAAGCGCATTTTTGTCCAGGAGCCCGACTCCTACTGGTACCGTCCACGCCATGGTTCGTCCGCCTTCTGATCCGGTTCCGATGCAATCCCGAACCTCCACCAGCACGATTCTCGATGTGCGCGGCTTGCGCAAGGCCTGGCGCACGCCGGAAGGCGAACTCAAGTCGGTTGTTTCCGTCGAGGCGTTTTCGATCGTGACCGGCGCGCAGATCGGCCTGAAGGGCGAGAGCGGCAGCGGCAAGACGACCTTTCTCAACCTCATCGCCGGCATCGTCAAACCCGACGCCGGTTCGATCCGGCTCAACGACACGGAACTCACCACGCTCAGCGAAGCCCGGCGCGACAGCCTGCGCGCGACCACGCTGGGCTGCGTCTACCAGAGCTTCAACCTGCTCCAGGGCTACACCTGCCTGGAAAACGTGATGCTGGCCATGGCCTTCGGCGCGGGGCGGGATCGCGCGTTTGCGCTCTCCTTGCTCGACCGCGTGGGCCTTTCGCACCGGCTCGGTTATTACCCGCGGCAGCTTTCGGTGGGGCAGCAGCAGCGGGTGGCGGTGGCGCGCGCGCTGGCCAACCGGCCCCGGCTCGTGCTTGCGGACGAGCCCACCGGCAACCTCGACGCGGCGCACGCCGCCGAGACCCTCGCCTTGCTGCGCGAGACCTGTGCCGAACAGGGCGCTGCGCTTTTGCTGGTCAGCCATGATCGCGACATTCTCGCCCGCTTCGCCCACACCGAAGAATTCAAGTTTCTCAACCGGCCGTTCGGGCCCGCCGCACTGTGATCATCCCTCATATCGTCTACAAGAGCCTGCGTCAGCACCTCGTTTCCACCCTGGTCTCGGCCGTGGCCATCGCGCTCGCCGGCGGCCTCTTGATGGCCGTGTGGGTCATGCGGCAGGAGGCAAACCGCACGTTCACCAGCGTCAGCGGCGGATTCGATGCCGTGCTCGGCGCCCGCAGCTCGAAACTCCAGCTGGTGCTGAATGCGATTTTCCATCTCGAGGACAGCCCCGGCAACATCACCGCCGCCGACGTGGAGATGGTGAGGCGCGACCCCAACGTGGAACTCGCGCTGCCCATCGCCGTCGGTGACAACTACAAGGGCTACCGGCTGGTGGGCACCACGACGGACCTCTTCGAGCGGGTCGAATTCGCGCCCGGCCGGCATTACCGCATCGTCGCGCCCGGCCGGCCCTTCACGCTGGAGCAGAAGGAGGCGGTCGTCGGCAGCTTTGTGGCGCGGGAGCTCGGCCTGAAACCGGGCGACACCTTTCACCCGTTTCACGGACTCATCTATGACGAGTCCATGCAGCATGCGGAGACCTTTGTGGTGACGGGGATTTTCGAGCCGACGGGCACGCCGGCGGACCGCGTGATCTGGATTCCGCTCGAAGGCCTGCAGCGCATGAGCGGCCACGACGCGCGCGCGGCCACCGATGTGAGCGCGGTGCTGATCAAGCTGAGGCAGGCCAATCCGATGAGCGGCTTCCAGATGGACATGCTCTACAACAAACGCGGCAACAAATTCACCTTTGCCTGGCCCATCGGGGCGATCCTGGCCCGGCTTTTCGACAAGATCGCCTGGTTCGACCGCACCCTCGCCTTCATCTCCTACCTCGTGGTGGTCGTGGCGACGGCGTCGATTCTCGCGAGCATCTACAACTCCATGAACGAGCGCCGGCGCGAAATCGCCATCCTGCGCGCGCTCGGGGCCCGGCGCCTTACCGTTTTCGGCGCCATCGTGGCGGAGTCCGCGGCGATCGCGGCGATCGGCATGCTGTTCGCGTTTGTCTTTTACGGGGTCGTTGTCGTGGTCGCCTCGGGCATCATCCGGGCGCAGACGGGCGTCGTCATCAACCCCTTCGAGCTTCATCCCGTGATGCTGGCCGCGCCGGCCGGCATCATCGCGCTCGCGGCGCTGTGTGGAGTGTTTCCTGCTATCAGGGCTTATCGCACGGATGTCGCCAGCAGCATCTCGCCGACTTCCTGATTTATGGGAACCTCTAAAAATTGAACAGAAGGCAACAAGGAGAACGAAGAACAACCAAGGGCGTTTATCATTCTTTCCTGCACAAGTTATTTATAATAAACAAGTTTAAGGCCAAATCCTTCATTGTTTCATCTTTGTTCTCTTCGTTTCCTTCTGTTCAAAAAACGTATTTTCAGAACCGCCCTTATCTCTTTATGAACACACACCTCACCTTCCGGAAAATCGCACTCCTGCTGGCGCTTGGTTTTCAGGTCGCCGTGATGAACGGGCAAGCGCCGGCTCCCGTGGACCTGACGCCGAAAAAGATCGTCGTGGACGGCAAGGAAATGTTCCAGCTCGGCTTCGACAAGCTTTCGTCCTTCACCTACACGCTGGTCGATGCCGGCACTGGTGCCACGCCCGAGGAAATCGAGGCGCATCTGAAAAAGGACCCCGTGCCCGCCTGGGTGCATCTCTACGACAACCAGCGTGTCATGCTCACCGGATACATGATGCCGTTGCAGATCGAAAACGGGCGCTCGAAGAAGTTCGTGATGATGCGCGACGTGAACACCTGCTGCTACGGAGCCGTGCCCAACATGAACGATTATCTGGTAGTGACGATGGCGGGCGAGGGCATCGAAGTCGTGCAGGACGTGCCGGTGGACCTCGTGGGCGTCTTCCACATCGACCATCGTTATGAAGGCGGCTACGTCGTTTCGCTGTTCGCCATGACGGGAGAAAAGTTTCTCGGACCACGGAAATAGCCACGCAAATCTCGCGCGTTTTTCATCCGCAAACGGAACCGTATGCGAGGAGCCCCGCTTGCGCCGCCCGCGCGTCGGAGCGGGAACGCCGTTCTCTCGAACGGCACTCCTTAATGCTGGTCAGGAGACCGGCGTTCCCGTGCGGGCGGGATGTCCTCCCTCTGTAGTTGCGAACGCAAGTTCGGTACCTGTTTAGTGCAGGCTGAATAAAACGATAGCCATAGCCACACGCGTTCCTGTGTGTGGAGGCGAGCGTGGGCGACAAAAAATCCCGCAGAGGTGACGCGCCC
This sequence comes from Opitutaceae bacterium TAV5, assembly GCA_000242935.3. NCBI lineage: Bacteria > Pseudomonadati > Verrucomicrobiota > Opitutia > Opitutales > Opitutaceae > Opitutaceae bacterium TAV5. The sequence goes on along the minus strand of CP007053.1, from coordinate 2,044,903 downwards.
ACGTCTGCTTCCCGTCGCCATCCCGAAAAAAGTTGAACCGACAGACAGAAATGATGTTATGCTCCTTCATGCGTCCCTGAAAGCGAAATGACAACCGAATCAACCCCCTCTACCCGTAACCCGAAAGCCAAACCGGTTTGGCCGAATACCACTGTAAGGCAAAATTTATGGAAAAGCCGCCTGTAAAATTATACGGTCCCCTGCAAATCACCATAATGGCAATGGCTGTCCTTGTTGGAGTGGGCATATTTATGTGGCGTCGCTATCAGTTGACGGGCGATATCGGGGTGCTCGACATAGTCGTATCACTTATCACTATTACGGTTGCCGGCACAATTATGTTGAGAACTGTGAGAAAAGGGAATCAAAAGGAGGAGTAGATGAGTATCTATGATTACCTGGATGGAATTATCCCCATTGCAGGCGGCATATATTGCGGCCTTCTTGCATATGGCATTTGGCCGCCCAAGGAAAAAGATTCGGAAAAGATGCGGCTATGGAGGAAAAGATTTGGAAAAGAGATGCGATACATGTCTCCGGCATTGATTGTTGTTGGAATCATACTCCTTTCCTTGAATTTATTAAAAATAAAATAGATGGCAGACAAGACGCTGGAGCCAGCGCCCGAACCATCCATGCCCGGACAGAAATCATTAAAACCCCGATCAAGAGCATGAGCATGAAATACTGGACACTGAAATTGCTGAAAGGCGTGGCCGCTCTGGCGGCTGGCTGGCTGGCGTTTTATCTGGCGCTGCTCCTGCTCCAGTTGTTTGACCCTGTCAGAGCTTTTCGCCTCGCGATCCGCGCCATCCGCGCAGCCTCCTGGTTTGCCGTTGCGGCCAACGCGGGGTTTTTATTGCTTTACCTGCCGGGCAGCCCGACCAGGTGCCTCTGGCGGCGTCCGTGGAATATCATTACACCAGTCGTGGCGGCATTTGTCCTGGCGAGTGGCTATATGATTTATTGGCACAGGCATTTTGCGGAGCCCTGGTGGCAAATACCGCCGGTCGCGTTTTTCATCGCTATCCCGGGCTTGGCTACATTTCTCGTTGCCTCCCGCTTTAATCGGGCATCCGCCGGAAAAAAGCACCTGATATGAAACTTGAGAGACCTGGCGAGACGCCGGAGCTGGCTCCGGCAGTGGTCGCGCCCCGTATTGGCGCTCTGGCGGCATATGGAGCGCGGTTGCGCTCGCGGGTGTGGATTGCGGCGGGCGTGTTCCTGGCGACGTTCGCCGCCGTCGGCGCGTGGGCCTTTTGCCAGCCGAAGGTTTACCGCGCTACGGCGACCATGCAGATGTTGACCGTCACGACCGGAGACGGCCTTCTTCCGAAATCGCCTTTCGAAGCGCGGGTAGGGACGTTTGACCGGAAATCAATGCTCAAGGTGGTGGAGGACCATGCGCCTGCCAAGTGGATGCTGACGCGTATGCTCACCGATCCCGGCCCCGCCTCCACGCAGCAACACCGGAGGGAACTTTTCCGGCGCTTCATGCAGCCGTATCAGACAAAGCAAGATGGCCCTGCGCCCTTGCCGCTCGAGATTCTGGAACGCAACCGGAAGTTCGTCGTTTATCCGAAGAGTCTGTTGATCGCGGTCGAGTACCGGCATCCGGACAGGCATGTTGCCGCCTGGGTCGCCGACCTCCTGGCGGATGAAATCATGACGGAGGCGGCGCGGCGAAAAATGGACGACAGAATTGCCTTTTTCAAACGGCTCGAGGAGCTGGCCGAGACGCAAACAGAGACGATCGAGACCATCGAACGCGAGTTGCAGGAGTTCCGTATGAAACAGGCGGCAGGGGCGACGATTCGTGAAGAAGAGAGGCAATGGCTGGAAAAAAGCCTCCGGGAAACCCGAAAGAATCATGGCGATGTTATTTTCTGGATACAGAGGGAGAAGGAGCGCGCGGTACTCCGGATAACATCCCCCGTGCGGCGGATTTCCTCTGCTGTGCCTGCGCGCGAGGGCGACTATATCGCGCCGGATGTCTCGCTGATCCTGTGCGCTGGGGCGGCGCTGGGTCTTTGCCTGGCTCTGGCATGCGGGCTGTCAAGGGGAGAGCGGACGGCGGCGAGCGTGCAGCGTCGCTCCGTATTCAGTACGTGATGACGTCACCCGGAAGCGCGGGCGTGTGTTTCGGCAAGACCCGCGCGCGGGTGGCCTGTTCGAAGTCGTAACCGTAGCCCAGAAGCCTGGCTTCGCTGAAAGCGCGGCCGAGAAACGAGATTGTCACGGGCAATCCGTTGCCGGTCAGGCCGGCGGGGATGACCAGATCGGGGAAGCCGCTCAGGTTGGCCAGGTTCAGGGCGGAGCCTGCGCCGGCGCTGCCGGCTTCGCGCGGTCCGCTCCGCTCCACGGGCACAATCAGGCTGGCGGGGCGGGGAGAGGTCGGATAAAGGATGGCGTCGAGCTGATGGCGATCGAAGACGGCTTCGACCGTGGCCTTGATGAGCGCCACTCCCTGGTTCCTGGCCGCGAGGTAGACCGGATCGTCCAGGTCGAGAGCCGTGGTCGCCGAGTAGTTCAGGGCGTAGGCTTTTTCGGGGCTGCGGTAACCGCTTCCCGGATCATTGGCCCTGGCCGCGAGGTCATCCAGTGTCTTCGGATATCCGGGCCCCAGGGTTTTGAGATAATCGGCGATTTGCGCCTTGAACTCGGCGGTGCGCACCACGTTGAAAATGCCCTGCCGGGATTGCAGCGCAAAATCGGGAAACCTGACCGGGTCGACAATAACCGCGCCCCGTTTCTCAAGCGTGACGATCGCCTCTTCGACGATGCGATCGACCTCGGGATCTTGCCCCGTGAAATCGCGGGCGATGCCGATGCGCGCGCCTTTGAGCGAACCGGTCCGGAGAAACTGCGTGTAGTCGGTTTCGGCCTGGCCGATGCCTTTCCGGGTGGAGTCGTCGGCGGGGTCCACGCCGGTCATGGCCCCGAGGGCGACGGCTACGTCGTAGACGCTGCGCGCCATCGGACCGACGGTGTCGAACGTGAGGGCCAGCGGCACGACGCCGTCGCGGCTGAGGAGGCCGTGGGTCGTTTTCAGTCCGACGATCCCGTTGGCCGAGGACGGTCCGCGCACCGATGCGGCCGTGTCCGTGCCCAGCCCGAACTGGGCGAAGGCGGCGGCGATGGAGACGCCCGTGCCGCCGCTGGAGCCGGCGGGGCCGCGGGCGAGATCGTGCGGATTGAGGGTCTGGAGTCCCATCGAACTGAAACCGTTGGGGACCGTGCCGGCCTTGATGACCGCGGGATCGGTCGCGCCGCTGACGCTGCCGCCGCCCGACGCGAACTCGCCGAGGTTGACCTTGGCGAGGATGACAACGCCGGCGTCGCGCAGCTTTTTCACCACAAAGGCGTCATCCGGCGGGATCGAGCCTTCGAGCAACTGGGAGCCGGCGGTGGTGGGCAGATCGAAGGTGTCGTAATTGTCTTTCAGGACGATCGGGATGCCGTGAAGCGGTCCACGCACCTTGCCCTCCCGCCGTTCGGCGTCACGCGCCCGGGCCTCCTCGAGCGCCCTCGGGTTGAGGGTGATGACGGCGTTGATGGCCGGTCCCTGCTTGTCGTAGGCCGCGATGCGGGCGAGATAGATTTCAGTGAGTTTTTCGGCGGTAAGCGTGCCTTGCGAAAAGGCGGCGTTGAGCTCCGCGATGGTGGCGTCGGCGAGGGCGATTTCCGCGGCGCGCGCGCCGGCCGGCGCTGCCAGAGCAAGGAGGGCGAGGAGAAACCGGAGTGTGGATTTCATGATGACGTGGCAGTACCAAAACACTGCGTGGCTCCCCTCCCAGCGGAGCCTGTGCCAGAAATGCCGCCGGAGCCACGGAGCGCATGACTGGAGTAATTTTCCATGCGGCCGGCCCGCCGCTACAGATTTTTTCACGCGATGCGATGCGGCGGGGCGCTGGCACCCCCCGTGCTGGCCCGGTCTCCCGCCCCCTCTTTATGAACCGGTTTCGCTTCCTGCCGCTCTGTGCCACGACGTTGTGGCTTCTGGTCATTGCCTCGCCTGTTCGCGCGCTTTCGCTCGAGGAGGCGACCGTCGCGGATATCCGCGCCGCCTACCTTTCGGGCGAACTCACCGCGCACCAGGTCGTCGCCGGCTACCTCGCGCGGATCGAGGCCTACGACAAGCGCGGTCCTTACCTGAACTCGATCATCAACGTGAACCCGCACGCGCTCGACGAGGCCGACCGGCTCGACGCCGCGTTTGCGGCCAGCGGCCAGCTTTCGGGCTCCCTCCACGGCATTCCGGTGATCGTGAAGGATTGCATCGACGTGGCCGGCATGCCGATGACGGCGGGCTTCCAGGGCTGGAAAAATTATTACCCGCCGGCCGACGCGCCGCTCATCGCGCGGATCAAGGCCGCCGGCGGCATCATCCTCGCGAAGTCCTCGCTCTCGGAATTCACCAAGGGCGGGGCCGACAACATCAACTCCGTGCTCGGCGGTTTCGCGCGCAACCCCTACAACACTGCTTACGCCACGGCCGGATCCTCCGGCGGCACCGGCGCCTCCATCGCCGCGAACTTCGGCGTGCTCGGCATCGGCACCGATACCGGCGGCTCGATCCGCAACCCGTCCTCGGCCAACGCGCTCGCCGGCATCCGCACGACCGTGGGCCTCGTGCCGCGCGCGGGCATGACCCCCAACAGCAGCCTTCGCGACACGGTCGGCCCGATGACACGCACCGTCACCGATCTGGCGCTTTTGCTCGATGTGATGGCCGGCCCCGATGCGGGCGACCCGGCCAGCCTGAACGCCGCGGGCCACATCCCGGAAACCTGGACGGCCTTTCTCCGGAAAGACGGCCTCAAGGGCGCGCGCATCGGGGTGCTGCGCGAGGCGTTCGCCGCCCGGCCCGCCCATCCCGGCATCCGGGACGCCTTCGAAAAGGCCATCGACGAGCTCAAGGCGGCCGGGGCCGAAGTCATCGATCCTTTCACCGTGCCGGATTTCGCGGCGCTGCCGCCCTCCCACCAGACGGCCGCGCAGTTTCTGGAGGACATGACGCGCTTCCTCGCGACCCGGCCGGATATCCCGTATCCATCTGTCAAGGACATCGCGGACAGCCGTCTGGTGCATCCGCTGCACCAGGCGTTCTGGGAAGAGGCGGCCGCCTCGCTGCCCGCCGACGAGGACCCGGCCACCCTCGAGTGCAGGAAGGTCGAGCAGCGTTACCGCGACGCGTTCATCCGCGCGATGGAGGCCGCCGGTCTCGACGCTTTTGTCATGCCGGTCACCACACAGCTCCCGGTCATCAACGGAGACCGCAACACGCAGAAGGTGGACAACCCGCGCCCCGGCGCGGGCGGGGCCGGCGGCAGCCTGACCAGCATCGCCAGCACGCTGCGGTGGCCGGCGATTTCCGTGCCGGCGGGCTTTGCCGAAGGGATTCCTTTCGGCCTGCAGATCGTCGGCCGCGAGTGGAGCGAGGCGAAACTCATCCAGTATGCCTATGCTTACGAGCAGGCGACCCGGCACCGCCGCCCCCCGCCGACCGTGCCCCCGCTCGGCCCCTGAGGATGGAGGCGGCGTTCTCCTGAACGCCCGACAAGCCTGTTTTCAGGAATCACGGATTGCCCGGATTGGCCCGCCCCAAAACCCGAAAGTGAATCGCAAAGGCGCGGCCGCACCGCGACGGACGGGTGCGAGGAATGGCGAATGACAAATTGCGAATGACGAATGGACCTGCACATGCGGGAGGGGTTGGCCAATTTCCCGTTGGTCAGCCCTTCCGACCATCGCCACCGGCGATGCCATCTCCGCCCTTGGAGCTCCGTCGTCATTTGCCATTCTCCACCGGGAGCGGCGGCGTCCTTGCCGCCGGACGCATGCCGAAATGCCCCGCCACGCAACAAACCATAAAACCCGCGGGACACCCGGCTCGTCCGGCGGCAGGGACGCCGCCGCTCCTCTCCGCCATCGGTTTCAACAGGAGGGATATGCCTCCTCAGGGAACCGGTCCGAAATCAGGCGGCGGGCGACGGTGTTTCGTCGCGCTTTCGTAGGCCGCGGCGATTTTCAGGAGGAGAGGTTCGCTGAACGGCCGGCCGAGAAAATCGACGCCGACCGGCAGCTCCGCCTTGACCGGGCCGATGATTTTTACCGGGGCGTCGCCGCCCCCGGCCGGAGCCGGCGCGTCGGGATCAGGCACGCGATCGTAAACCTCGGTGGTGAAACCCGCCGGCACGGTGATGGCCGGGAAGCCCTGCGCGGGAATAAAGTTCCACAGGCCGTAGTTGCCGATGCCGTACGCGTTGGGATCGCGGGGCATGCCGATGACGCGGGGAGAGAGGTTGCTCGTGGGATAGACGATGGCGTCGAGTTTTTGTTCGGCCATGCAGGCGAGCACGATTTGCTGGACGGCGAACCGGCGCTGGAGTCGGTACGCGGTCTCGTACACGCGGGGCTTGTTGGTATTCCCCAGCGTGATACGCTTGTCGGCCTCGGCGGTGTCGGTGAAGAAGTTGGCCTTGCCGATCAGGTCTTCCATCGTGCGGATGTTGGCGTCGCCGCGTTCCTGCAGGTACCAGGTGAAGCCGTAGCGGCTTTCACCCGTGGCATCGGCGGTGGCGTCGACAAAGTCCCGCATGGTGAGGGAGCCGGGGACTTTGGACGGGTCGAGGGAAAGGGCCACCAGCGTGGAGAGATGATCCCCGACCGGCTTGCCGTCGGCATCGACGGGGAACAGTTCGGGGTGGAGCTTCGTCCAGGTGGCGTTGTTCACCTTGGGACCGTAGCGCCGGATGGTGTCGGTGAACAGCCCGTCGGGGCCGCCTTCGACAAGGGTGGCGCCGAGCTTGCGCAGGTCCTCGATGGCCTCGTTCACGCGGTCGATGCTCGGGTGGTAGATCGGCTCGGCGAAAACCTTTTTGTCCATGTATTCGCGCACGACGCCGATGCGCAGGCCCTGCAGGCTTTTTTCGTGCGTGAAGGTTTCGTAGGGCGCGTCGGGCGTGCGGCCGACGGCGAAGGCGGTCATTTCGTCCTTGGGATCGTAGCCGGCGATGACGCTGAGGACGCGGGCGGCGTCCTCGACGGTGCGGGCGATGGGGCCGGTGCGGGTGTTGAGGCCATTGTTGATCAAGCCGTCGCGGCTGACGAGTTCCTGGGTGGGGGAAATGCCGACGGCGTTGGAGTAGGTGGACGGGGCGCGGATCGAGGGGCCCGATTCCTCGCCGATGGAAACGGTGACGAAGCTCATCGCGGTGGCCACGCCAGCGCCGCCGCTCGAGCCGCCGGGCACGCGGGAGGTGTCGTAGGCATTCACGGTGGTGCCGCCGAAGGCGCTGCGGATGCCGGCGGCGTATTCGCCCATGTTGGTCTTCGCGAGGATGATCGCGCCGGCGGCCCGCAGGCGGGCGACGAAGGTGGCGTCGTCGGGCGGACGGTCGTTGGCGTAAAAGGCGTCGGCGCCGGAGGTGGTGCGCAGGTCGAAGGTGTCGTACTGGTCCTTCACGGCGATGACGACGCCGTGCAGCGGGCCGGCGAGCTGGCCGGTCTTCGCGAAGGCGGCGTCGAGGGCGGCGGCGGTTTCGAGGGCGTCGGGCATGCGCGGATCGTCATCGGCGGTGTCGGTGAGGCTGCGTGCCTTGTGATCGTCGAAACCGAGGGCCTGGCGGGTGGCGGGGCGCAGGTTCAGCGTGATCAGGGCATTCACGCCCTTGGCGTGCTGCACGGGTTTGACAGGCGCGAGCGGTCCATCGGGCATTTCCACGCCGGGGCCGTTGTACGCCTTGATGCGGGCGAGGTAGAGGTGCACGAGTTCGGTAGTCGTGAGTTTTTTGGCGAGGATGGCTTGCTGGATGTCGGCGATGGTCGCCTCCTCGACATGAAAGGCGGGCGGGGTCTCCGCGGCCGCGGCGAAACCGGCGCCGGGCGCGAGAGCGACGGCGAGCATGGCCAGGCTCAGGAGAGCGCGGCGTGGAGTGTAGTGGAAACGTGAACACATGGCGGAACGGTGATCGGGAAGTGGAAAGGGCGTCAGCGGGAGGAGGCGAGAGGGCCGAAGTCGGGCGGCGGCGAGCGGTGGCCGGTGGCCGCTTCGTAGGCGGCGGAGATCCGGAGGAGCACCGGTTCGCTGTAAGGGATGCCGAGAAAATCGACGCCGACGGGCAGCGTGGCGGGTACGGGGCCGACGAGGCGGGAGGCGACCGTGGCGAGGGGCGCGTCGGGCGGAGCGGCGGGGTCGCGTTCGCGATCGTAGACATGCGTGGTGAAACCGGCGGGGATGCAGATCGCGGGGAAGCCTTGTGTCCCGAGAAAGGTCCACAGTGCGGTGCGGCCGTTGACCGGGGGCTCGGGCGGAGAGCCGAGTTTCGTGGGCGGCAGCGTGCCGGTGGGGTAGACGACCGCATCGAGATCGAGGTCGGCAAAGGCATGGAGAATGATTTGCTGGACGGCGAAGCGGCGTTGCAGGCGCGTGGTGGTGTCGAGGATTTTTTCCGCGTCTGTCGCCAGCAGGGGCGGCTTGCGCTCGGGGAAGGCGGGATCGTGATAAAAATTGGCCTTCGCGGCGCGGTCGGCGATCGATCCGATGTTGGCGTCGCCGCGCAGCCGCCAGTAGAGGTTTTTTTCGAATTTGGCCTCGCCGGGAGTGCGGCCCACGCCGGTTCCGAGGTCCCGGAGCGTGAAGTTGCCGGGAGCCAGAGAGGGATCGACGGTCATGTCGAGCAGGGTGGCGATCTGGTCGGTGGCGGGATTGCCGTCGGCATCGAGCGGGAACTGTTCGGGATGCTGCCGGGCGAGGGTGATGTTGAACAGGGCCGGGGCCAGCGCGCGAATGTAGGGGGTGAAGAGTTCTCCGTGCTCGCCCGGGTCCACGATGGTGGCGCCGAGCTTGCGCAGGTCCTCGATGGCGCGGTTGACGATATCGATGCTCTCCTCGTCGGCCTTGGCGAAGGCGGCCTTGTCCATGTATTCGCGGACGACACCGATGCGCAGGCCCTTGAGGCTGCGTTCCCCGGTGAAGCTTTCGTAGGGTTTTTCCGGCATGCGGCCGCGGGTGAACGCGGTCATCGGGTCCTTGCGATCGTAGCCGGCGATGACGGTGAGGATGCGGGCCGTGTCGTCGACGGTGCGGGTGATCGTGCCGACGCGGGTGTTGAGTCCCATGCCCATCATGCCGTGGCGGCTGACGAGTTCCTGGGTCGGCGCGAGGCCGACGGCGCAATTCCAGTGCGCCGGGCTGCGAACGGAAGTCGTCGTTTCCTCGCCGATGGCGGCGGTGACGAGGTTGGCCGCCACCGACGAACCGGAGCCGGAACTCGATCCGCCCGGGCTGCGTTCGGTGTCGTAGGGGTTGAGAAAGGCGCCGCCGAACGCGCTGCGGGGGGCGCCGGAGGCATCCTCGGCGACGTTGGCCTTGGCGAGGATGATCGCCCCGGCGGCGCGGAGGCGGGCGACGAAGGTGGCGTCCTGCGGCGGGCGGTCGTTGGCGTAGAAGGCGTCGGTGCCGGAGGTGGTCCGCATGTCGAAGGTGTCGTACTGGTCCTTGATCGCCATGACGACGCCGTGGAGCGGCCCGGCCAGCTTGCCGGTGCGGGCGAATTCGGCGTCGAGGCGCGCCGCGACTTCGAGCGCATCCGGCATGGAGGGATCGGCGTCGGTCTTGTCTGTCATGCTGCGGGCATGATGGTCGTCGAAGCCCCATGCCTTGAGCGTGGCCGGGCGCAGGTTGAGGGTCGCGAGGGCGTTGATGCCCTTGGCGTGCGCGATGAATTTCGACGGACCGTACCACCCTTCGGGCGATTCCACGCCCTGGCCGTTGTAGGCCTTGATCCGGGCCAGGTAGAGCTTGACGAGTTCGGTGGCCGTGAGTTTCCGGGCGAGGATCGCTTCATGGATTCTGGCGATGGTCGTCTCCTCGACGACGAATCCGGATTCCGGTTCGGCGGTGGCGAGGTGCGTGAACGGAAGCGCGAGGCTCAGCACGAGGGCGCGGCGCAGGGTGGCAATGTGGAGCATGGTTTTGCAGGCAAGGGTGATTGAAAAAAAACGAGGGCACGCCCGGTGCTTCCCGTCGGCCCGGCCCGCGCTTCCTTGCGCGGACCGGGGATGTGAGCGAACAGGTCAGGTCAGAACTTGTAGGTGATCTTGGCGGTGAAGGTGCGGCCGGGCTGCGGAATCAGCGCCGCGCTGCCGCTGGTCGAGGTGAAGAAGAGCTCATTGGTCAGATTCTTGCCGGAAAGGCGGAATTCCCAGCTCTTGGTCTGGTAACCGACATCGAGGGAGAAGGTCAGCGCGGACGGCAACTTGATGTCGCCGATGTTGGACGCATTATAGCCCCCCGTATAATTGACCCCGGCCGATACGTCGAAGCCGCTGTCGCCAAAGATATAGTTTCCGAAGAGGCTGTAGATCGCTTTCGGACGGGGAACACGCGTGTCATTGGGATCGTACGCGAGTTGATAACGGCCGCCGCCAAACTCGACCGGATCCAGACCAACGGTATCGGCCGGCACCGGTGTGAAGCCGGGCGCCAGCGGATCGTTGTCGCGGCGCATCCAGTCCGCGGCAATCGCCATGTTGAAGTTACGGGTCGGAGCCCAGCGAACCTCGACTTCCTGCCCCTTGCTGCGGGTCTGCTGGAAGTCGCCGTTGCCGCCATTCAGGGACTGGACAAACGCCGTGCGGTACTGCTCGTAGATGGCATAGGAGACGAACAGCTTGCCGTTGAAAAATTCTCCCTTGATGCCCGCCTCCTTGAGTTGCGTGTCGGTGAGAATCTCGTCGTTGACCTGGGCTGAGCTCAAACCGCCCGTGCTGCCGGGAACGATGGTCTTGGGTTCCGCGTAAGTGACGTACGGGACGATATTGGGCAGCACCCGGTAGGAAAGACTGGCTGACGTGAGCGAGGTCGCATGCTCTTTTCCCGATGCAGACGAGGCGGGGGTGGGTGTCAGGACATTCCCCGAATTTCTCAAGCCCGGATAGTTTTTCACATCGGCATCGACCCAGTCGAAACGGACACCGACGTTCAGGTTGAGCCGGTCGAACATGGTTACGTCCAGAACATTGCCGAGACCGATTTCGGTATGCTCGCTTCGCGCATCCGAATCGACACCGGCCTCGTCGGGATTATCCCAACCGTTCTGGAAGTAATAACGGCCGTTGGTGTAGCGCTTGAGGTCCCAGTAGTTGAAGAGCTGGTACACGTTGGTCGTGGAGTTGCGCGCATCGAGATACCGGATGTTGAAGGCGCTCATGTTGTTTATCTTGAGCCAGTCCGGCAAACCCTGCACATGCCAGTCGACGCTGACTCTCTCCTCGAAAAGCTTGGTGTCGCCTGCGCGGAAATAGGCGATGTCCGAAAGCTTGTGGTACTTCTGGTGCTCGAAGAAGAGGACGTTTTTGAACACCAGGTCCGGGTTCGAGTCGTTGATCAGCTTGATGTATCCGATATAGTCGACACCGTAATTGACGCGTTCGAGCAGCACGTTGCGGGGGCTGAGTTTGGCCGTGCCGACATCGGTCACGAATGCCAGCGGCCCGCCGGGCGCGGTATAGGCGTCGGTGCCGGGTTTCACCTGGTTCGGCACGGGGACGCCGGGGGCGCTGAAGTTGTAGTTGTTGGTCAATCCGGCATTGTACAACTCCTCGCGGCTGGCGACGCCATCGCCGTTGGTATCGATCAGGCTGAAATCGGGCGATCCGGTCTGATAGGTGCGGTGATTCACAAGATCCTGGGTGACACGGTTCCAGCCGGCGATGCCCGTTCCCTCATGGTGCTGATAGTTGCCGCCAATTTCCATGCGCAGCGCATCGGTCAGGTCGATCGTCAGGGTCGCTTGAATGATTTCGTCATCGATTTCCTGGCCTTTGTAATACGTGTCGGAACGTTCGCCCTGGGTGTAGATATAGAAGCCCGCCTTTTTGCCCAAAATCGTCGCAGGGCCGCCGACTTCTGCGGTGGCCACCCGTTTCCCCCAGTCGTCGAAGGTCATGCTGACCTTGCCGGTCAGGCGCTCCAGGTATTTGCCGGTGCTGGCACGGGCGGATTTGGGGAGGTAGTTCATGAATCCGCCGACCGAACCGATGCCGAGAACAGCGGAAGACGGACCGCGCACGATCGTGATACCATCGCTCGCGCCGATAATCGTCGGGACGTTGGCCGCGTTGTTGATCTTTCTGATATCGCCAAAGTAGGTGTCTGCCGTGTCTCCGCGGATCTGAAGGCCGCCCTGGACGCCAAATGAGAACGCGGTATAGGTGCTGGGCGAAAAACGGGAAAGATCGGCCAGCTCGGTGATGTTGAACTTTTCGATCGTCTCTCCGGATACGGTGCTGATCGAGCGGGGTGTATCGACGATCTTCTTGGACAAACCGAGAGTGTCGATCGGCCGGTTGGGGACGATATTGTTCGGGTCTCCCGTACCGCCGACGACGAATTCCTCGAGCTCGCCGGTGACTTCGGGCTCGGTTGCGGTCTGGGCATACCCGCAACTGGCCGCCATCAGGCCGAGCAAGAGAGAAGCGAGGTGGGGCGGCACATGACGCCCGGAACTTTTGAAGCGATGATTTGTCTTGTTTTTCATGTCAGGTTGAGCCGGTTTGGTTTCCTGTTAAGGTCGCATGCCAATCAGCATCGCCGATGCCATGCAGCCCGCATGACGGGCGTCTACGATAGTATTCAAAGTTTTGTGACCAAAGTGGACTTTCATTCAATCTGACGCCCGGTTCCGGATGGTGAGGAGAGGTTGTCCCTGGATTTTTATTACACGGGTGCCGGCGTTTTTCTTCTTTTTATGCCGCCAGGCCTTTCGGTGAAAAATGTCCGGACAAAAAAGCCGCCGCGGATAACCGCGGCGGCGAGGGGATGGAATCGTCCGGAACCGGTGTCCGGAAATGCAGGTTGGATCGTTACGGAGCGTTGACGAGGGAGGAGCCGGCCTTGCGGGCGACCATCTCGGTGAGGCGCTGGACTTCGAGCTCGGCGTTGCGCCGCTCGATCCGCGCCAGCTCCACGCGGCGGTTCAGTTCGAAGGTGTCCTTGTGCAGCGTCTCCAGCGCGGCCCGCAGGTCGGTGAGCTGTTTTTCGAGTTGCGCGATCTCTTCGGCGCGGGCGGCGGCCGTCTCGCGAGCGCTCTTCGTGTCGGCCGCGATTTTCGCGCTCTCGGCCTCCTGGCGCGCCTGTTTTTCCTCTTCTTTTTTCTTCTCCTCCGCGAGCCGCTCGGCGGCGCGGCGGGCGGCGTCCTCGCGCGCTTTCGCTTCGGCCTCCGCTTTCTTGGCCTCCTCGGCCTGCTCCAGCCGGAGCGTCTCCGCTTCCTTCTGCAGCGCCAGTTCGGCCGCGTGTCGGGTGTGATTCCAGTAGACGCCGCCGAAAAGTGCGACGAGGACGAGGGGAACGATCAGGTAGAAACGGTTCATGCGAAGTGGCAGTTTGAAGTTGGTGGTTGGGAATTGGTGGCAGAGAACGGGACGGTTGCCGATAGTGCGACGGCTAGCTGCCGGCGGGAGCCAGGGCGGTGAGGCCTCCGGGCAGGATCTTGCTGATGACACCCTCGAGCGCCCGCTGGTTGGTCCGGACTTTTTCGACGTAGGTTTTCAGAAAATCCTCCTCGGCCGTGGCGGTTTCGTGGACGGTCTTGACGGCGGCGATGTCGGCCTGGACCGTCGCGAGCTCTTTCTTCAGCTGTTCGAGCCGGCGTTCGGATTGTTGCATGGCGGAATATGCCTTGTCGCGCTCGTCGAGCGCGAGCTGGCGGGCTTCTTTCGCGGCCTGCTCTGCGGCCTCTTTTTCGGCGCGTTCTTTTTTTCGCTGCTCCTGAAGCGCCACCGCTTCCTCGATCGCCTTGCGGCGCGCCTCGGCCTCGACCTTCAGGCTCTCCTCCTTTTCGGCGCGGATTGCGGCCTGTTTGGCCACCTCCCGCTCCTCATAGCCGCTGCGGAAGTTCCAGTAAAAACCTCCGAAGGCGAGAATGGCGAGGATCGGTGCGAGAAAGTAGGCTTTGTTCATGACGGGTGGAAGTTGGAAGTTTGTCGTTGGAAATTTGTAGTTGGTTGACGGTGACGCGGTGAGGTCAGCTTTTGCCGGAGCGGGCGGCGAGGGCATCGCGGACGGCGCGGGTGAGGCGCCTGACGTCCTCGGGTTTGGCGTCGGGATGGGCGGCGGCCTCTCCGGCCCATTTTTCCGCCTCCTCGAAGCGTTGCAGTTCGTAATCGATGTAGGCGAGGAACAGGCGGGCCTGGCCCGGTTTTTCCAGGCCCTCCTTGCCGAGCGCGGTTTCCAGCCGCGTGCGCGCCTCTCCGATCTCCCCGAGCGAGTAGTGCAACTGGGCCAGCGAAAACTCCAGTTGCGCATCTTGCGGGAAGTGCTCGACGGCGCGGCGGAGGGCATCGACGGCGCGGGTTTCCTGATGCGCCTGCTGGTAGGAGTTGGAGAGCAATTCCCAGTTGGGGCGGGTGTTTTCGATCGAGCCGCCTTCCAGGCCTTTTTCCAGGAGCGCGACGGCCCTGTTGTATTGCTCCAGGGTGAGAAGCAGGGCGACCACACTGAAGTTTTCGCGCGGGGAGTTGAGCAGGCCGAGTTCCTGGGCGCGTTCGAAGGTCAGGAGCGAACGCAGGTGGTAGCGGGCGACCTCCTGCGGGTCCTTCATCTCGGCGGCGAGCGCGAAATAGGTGGAGGCCAGTTGCTGCCAGTACTGCGCGGAATCGGGATGGCGCAGGACCATCAGCTCCAGGAGATCGGCGACGGCTTCCAGCTGGCCGAGTTGCTGGCGGGCGGCCAGCATGAGCACATAGAGCTGGTCGGAGGGTTTGGCCTGCAGGTAGAGATTTTTTTCGGCCTCGGCCAGCGACTGGCGGATTTTGGCAAGGTCGATCTTGCCGGGATCGAGGGTGGCCTGCGCGTAGAGGATGGAGGCTGCGTAGAGCTGGACTTCCGGCGAGGGTGTTGGCGAAAGCTCCATCCAGCGGCGGATGTGGAGATGGGCCTTTTCAAGGAGGGCCGCGCGTTCGGCCGGAACCCTGGATTCGGAGGATTTCTGATAGTAGAGCTGGCTGAGGAGGTAGCGCTGGTCCAGCAGGGCCTTGGGCTCGAAAAATCCGTAGCGGGTGCCCAGATCCAGGGCGCGTTCGAGAGGATCGATGGCCGCATCGTACCGGGAATCCGTCAGGAGGATCTGGACCTTGATTTGCGCGAGCAGGGCCAGATCATAGCTCTCGGGCTGCACGGCCGGGAGCAGGCCGTCGATCAATTGCAGGGAGCCGGCATAATCCTTGGCTTCGGTCAGCGCGCGCAGTTTGCCGAGTTCGGTGGAAACCTTTTCGGAGATTTCCTTTTTGGGCGCCTCCTGCGCGGACACGGTGATGGCGCAGAGGGAGAGCAGGCCGAGCAGGACGCCGCGGCGGGCGATGGAAAGGAGCATGATCATTGGACCGGGTTAAACTGGATGGGAACCTGCATGCGTGCGTTGACGTTGGCGCCGCCTTTTTTGCCGGGCCGGAACTTCCACTTCATGACGGCGTTGACGGCTTCCTGCTCGAACTCGCGGTGGCTCGAGCTGATGGCGTAGGCGTCGCGCACGTTGCCGGCGGTGTCGACGATGAAGCCGACCATGACCTGGCCGCGGATGCCGGCACGGCGCATCTCGAAGGGATACAGCGGCGCGGCCTGGAAGCGCGGTGTGGGCATTTCGTCGAGGTTGGCCAGGTCGAAGAGATTGGCCATGCCGGAGCCGGCGATGCCCGTTCCCGGCCGCCCGGTGGGGATCGAGATGACTCCGGTCGGCCGCGACAGGCCCGGGGGGGGCGGGGGCTGGATTTTTTGTTCGAAGGGCGAGGACACCGCCGAGGGCGTGTCGGCCTGCATCGGCGGAGCGAGGTCGGAAAGATCGGCCGCCGCTTCCTCGGGAGCGGACTCGACGACTTCGGGTTCGTCGGGCTCGACCTGCGGCATCGGCATCAGCTCGATGGTCGGCACGTCCTCTTCGGCCGCGGCTGCGACCTCCGGCTTCTCTCTGAAAAACTGGCCGCCCAGCGCAAAGCCGCCGTGTAGCAACAGGGAGGCCAGAAGGGCGATGATGATGTCGCGTTTCATGGATCGGGTCAGCGTCCGGTGGGACGATAGGCGGTCTCGATGGAAACCTGGGTGATGCCGGCCTTGCGGACCTCGTCGAGCGCGTTGATGGCGGCGCCATAACGGGCCCGGTCGTCGCCGGTGATGAGCACCCGCGGATTCGGGTTCGATGCCTTGTAGTTGATCAGGCGCGGGGCGATTTCGGAGAGGTTGATCAGCTCGCGGTTCCAGTAGGCGGTGCCCGGTTCGGACAGTTGCAGGACAATCGTCTCGTCGTCGTTGTTCTGCTGCTGCGGCGCGGGCGTGGCCTGCGGCAGGTCCACCGGCACCGACTGGATCTTGTTCAGCGAGAGTGTGAACAGGACGAAGGTGGCGAGCAGGAAGAAGATCACATCGATGAGCGGGATGATCTCGATGCGCGCTTTCTTGACGCCGCCGCTGTGGAATCCGCCGGTTGAGCCTGACATGGTGTTCGGGTGAAGTTGGAAGTTTGAAATCTGAAGTTCGGTGAAGAGTGATCGTCGCCGGGAGAGGTCAGGCGCCGGGGCGCAGGCGCGTCTCGATCTTGATCCGGCTGATGCCGGCCTTGCGCACCTCGTCGATCACATAGCGCGCCTGGGTGAACAGCGCGCCTTCGTCGCCGTTGATGAGCACATTCGGGTTGGGCTCCACCTGTTTGTACGCCTGCAAGCGCGCGATGAATTCCTCGAGCGTGACCGGCTCCTTGTCCCAGGCCAGCGTGCCTTCCTGCGTGATCGAGATCGTTATCGCATTGTCGGCGCTGCGCATCTCGCCGGTCTCGGTCATCGGCAGGGCCACGTTAAGACCCCCCGACTTGTTCAGCGAGAGCGTGAACAGGACGAAGGTGGCGAGCAGAAAGAAAATCACGTCTATCAACGGGATGATCTCGATGCGCGCCTTCTTCACCGGGCCGGAGGAAAACTTGTCGGCTTGCATGGATAAGGTGGATACAGGTGTGGAGCGGAAGGCCGCGGTGTCAGCGGCCGGCTCCGACCGCAGCGGGTTCGCCGGCAACCGCTGCCTCGGCAGCCGCGGTCTTCTTGATGATGACCTCGAGTGCGTTGGACGCGTCGGAGACGTCGTGTTTGGCCGATTCGATGCGGGTGTTGAGGATGTTGAACGGCAGCAGGCCGATGATGGCGATGCCCAGGCCGCAGGCGGTGGCGATGAGCGCCTCGCCGACGCCGCCGGTGATCTTGCCGGCATTGGCCGCGATGTCGCCGCCGCCGAGCGCGCCGAAGGTGTTCATCATGCCGGTCACCGTGCCGAGCAGGCCGAGCAGCGGCGCCGCCGTGATGCAGGTGTCCAGCGTGGCCATGCCCTGCTGGAACCGGGCGAACTCCCGGTTGGCCGCCCGCATGAAAGCATCGCCGAGCGAGTGTTCCTTGTGGGCGAGGGCGTAAACGAGAATCCGCGCCACGTAGTCGCGGCTGTTCTTGCCCAGCCGTACCGCGGCATCCGTGTCGCTGGCCTCGACCTGTTCGAGCATCTTGTCGACAATGGCGGAATCGCGTGCGGACTTCTCGCGCAGCAGGAAGATCGTCCGCTCGACCACCACGGTGACGGCGAGAAACGAAACGATGAGGATCGGCCACATGATCGGGCCACCGTGGACAAAAAGTTCCATGGGCGACTGGCCCATCAGGAAGGCTATTGGCAGGTTCATTGGCATGGTAGTAGAGGGTGGGTCAGGCTCGGGATCGGGTGAGTCAGCGCAGGCGGCCGCGGGTCGCGGGGAGCATGGCGGTCAGGGTGAGTGTCATTCCCGCGCTCTCGCGCAGGAGAGCGCGGTCAGTATGGAAGGAAGGAAGTCCGGATGCCCGGCGCGAGTCGCGGGCGGAGGGACGAGCAGGACATGGAGTGTGGAGTGCACCCGTTGGACAAGGCCGGCAACGGGATCCCGGTGTGATTGAACGCATGATTGGAGGATGACAGATGAGGATGGATATGTGGCGGGCACGCGGTGGGCGGTCCGATGGGGTTGGCATCAGCACGGGTTGTGCCTGTGTCCGGCGGATTCGGTGCCAACGGCTTCAGCTTCGATATAATTCAATCCTCGCGCACCTGCCTTGCGTTTTTCTCAACGTTTGCCTGCGGATGGCGGTGACCGGGAGAGCCGCTTGCCCCGGTTTTTTGTGCCAGCAATGGCTGTCCGGGCCGCACGGAGCCCGGCGACATTGAAGCCGCCGGGCTCTGCGGGATGGGTGCTGCTCACTTGGCGGGGCCGCCTCCGGACATCGAGCGTATGCGGGCCATGAAAGCCTGTTCGGGAAGCGATTGACGCAATGCGGCCAGCATCACGCTATCGGCGCCGGCCGGGTAGCGATAACGACAAACCCCCTTGATCCCCATCCCGGGGAGGGAAGGAAGAGGAAAACCCGGCTCGACCGGAGGCTCCGGACAGGCCGGAGGCGGAGGCGCGGAAACCGCCGCTCCGATGCAGCCCGCACCCGCTCCGGACGGACTAAACCGGCACCTCGGCCCGGACGGTCGTGCCCGTGCCGGGCGCAGATTCGATGCTGAAACGGCCGCCGACCATCTCCACGCGCTCGCGCATGCCGATCAGCCCGAGGCGCTGGTTCCACCCGGCAGTCATGAGGCGGTCCACGTCGAACGCCTTGCCGTCGTCGCTGATCTCCAGTCGCACGCCGCCCCGGACCTTGAGCAGACACACCGTCACCACGCGCGCGTGCGCATGCCGGGCCACGTTGAGGAGGGACTCCTGGGCGACCCGGTAGAGCACCGTGCGCCTGTCGTTGTCCAGGACATCGGCGGCGGGCGAAGCGGTGAACCGGATGCTGCGGCCCTTCTTCCGGGGAAAACCGTTGATGTAGGCGCGCAGCGCCGGGACCAGGCCGAGGTCGTCCAGCATCGCGGGCCGGAGCTCGCGGGCGAAGCGGTGCACGGTCCGCACCGACTTCTCGACCAGCCGGCGCAGGGGCGTAATTGTTTCACGGATACGCTTCGGGTTGATCTCCGCCTCCCTGGTGAAATTGTCCAGGTGGACGATGATGCCCACGAGGATCTGTCCGATCTCGTCGTGCAACTCGCGGCTGATCTTCTTCCGCTGGTCCTCCTGCACCGTCAGGGCCTGGTGGGAGATGAGGCGCAGTTTTTTCTGGAGTTGCTGCGACTGATCCAGCAGCCGGCGGGTGTGCAGCTCGCTCTTCCTGAGGGCTGTCTCTGTCGCCTGGCGCCGGACGATCTCCTCCTCCAGCTTCCGGTTCGAGGCGGCGAGGAGTTCGACGCGGTGTTGCGCCTCCTCCGCCTGCTTGCGCGCCTCGATGTTGGTGACCGCCACCCGGCAACAGGTGTCTGCGCCAGCCCGGGGCGTGGCGGACGTGGCTTGCAGGTCCGCACAAAAAACGGTCCGTCCGCCGCCCACCAGCGATGTTTCGCAGGACTGCCTTCCTTGCCCGGCGAAGATTTTCCCGAGAAAGTCGTTGAAGGCCGGCCGGCTCCGCAGCGCTACGAACGCCTGGAAGCGGCGCCGGGTGAGTTGGCATCGTTCGACCCCCAGCAAGGCGGCCCCGGTCAGGTTCACCTCAAGGATCAGGCCTTTTTCATCGAGGGAAAAATAGCCGACCGGGGCGAAGTCGTAGAGATCGGTGTATTTTTCCAGGCCTTCCTCCACCCGGGCCTTGGCCTGCTTCAACTCCTCGTTCTGCAGCTCCAGTTCGATCTGGTGGATCTGCAGTTCCTGGACAAGCCGCTGCGAGTCGGCGTGGAGCGCGGTGGGCGATTTCCGGGCCGGCCGCCGGCCGAGCCGGTCCTCGGCGCGGCGGCGTAGCGCGCGGGCAGTCTCCGTAGAGGCCGGATGCTTTTTCATGGTCCGGGTTTCCTCGCGGCGGGCGCGGGTTTGCGGGGCTTTTTCTTCGGATGGCATGGCAGACGTGCGGAGGTCCGGTCCGGGGCGCTGCGCCGCCCGGCCAGTTCCCCGGCCAGGCGGTCATGCTGCTCGCGCAGTTCGGCCTCCACTTTCTTGGATGCGGTTATATCGGTGAAGGTGATGACCACGCCGTCGATCCGGTTGTCCATGGTGCGATAGGGCATGATGCGCACCATGTACCAGCGCCCGTCCCGGGTGGTGATCGAGGTTTCCGAAAACACCAGGGTCCGGAGCACTTCCTGCGCGTCCTCGACCAGGGCCGGGTAGAGCAGGTCGGAGGCGAGGTCGGTGACCGGCCGGCCCACGTCGCCCGGGATGAACTTGATGATCGTCCCGGCCTGCTCGGTGAAGCGCCGCACGCGCAGGGCGTTGTCCAGAAACACCGTGGCGATGTCGGTGCTGTTGAGCAGGTTTTTCATGTCGTTGTTCGCCGCGGAGAGTTCGTCGAGCTTGGATTGCAGCTCGGCGTTCACGGTCTGCAATTCCTCGTTGAGCGACTGCATCTCCTCTTTCGAGGTGGTGAGTTCCTCGTTGGTGGACTGCAACTCCTCGTTGGTGGATTGCAGCTCCTCGTTCATGGACTTGAGCTCTTCCTGCGAGGTCTGCATTTCCTCGCGGCAGGCATGCACCTCCTGCCGGGCGCGTTGCAGTTCGCGCTCCAGTTCCCGCTGGGCGAGGTTGCGGGACGAGGCCCTGCCGGCCTTTCCCGGCGGGGGGGAGGCGATCGGGTTGACGGTGTCGGAGAAAACGATCAGCACCATGCCGCGCAGTTCCCGGGGCTCGTCGAGCACCTGCACCATGATGTCCACGGAGCGCGCGTCGGGATCGATCCCGACCTTGATGTCCCGGACCGTGATGGCCGTCTTTTTCCGGCGCATTTTTTGCAGGGCGTCGGCCAGTTCGTAACGCAGCCCCTCGCGAGCCATGGCGACCACGTTCCAGTTGGCCTTGCCGGCGGCGGGTTCGAGATAGTTGCCGGTGCGGCCGCTGATGTAGAGAATGTCGCCCCGTTCGTTGACGAGCACTGCCGGCGGGGCGAAACGCGCCTGGAGCAACTGATCGGCCAGCGACTGGAGGCTGGGGCCGGGACGCTGCATCACCTGCGGCGTATCCGTCCGTTCCGTTGCGGCGGGCGCGAACACGGCGGGAAAATCGAGCTGGATGCCGGGCGGCGCCGACTCGGTTCGCCGGAAAATCCGCTCCTTGAACGCCAGGGGCGTGAACAGGCCGCCGAAGCCCCCGATGCTCTCCGCGCTGCCAAGAAACAGCACGCCACGGGGATTCAGGCAGTAGTGGAAAAGCGGGAACAGTTTCCGCTGCAACTCCGGGGTCAGGTAGATCAGCAGGTTCCGGCAGCACAGGATGTCCAGCCTGGTGAATGGCGGGTCCATGATGAGGTTTTGCGGCGCGAAGGTCACCGCGGTGCGGATCTCCTTGTTCACCCGGTAGCCGCCGGCCTCCTTGACGAAAAACCGGCCGAGCCGCGCCGGCGACACGTCGGCGGAGATGCTTTCGGGGAAAAGCCCCTGGCGGGCCTTGGAGATCGCGTCCTTGTCCAGGTCGGTGGCGTAGATTTGCAGGGCGGCATGGTTCGCGGGCCTGGCGCGCTGGAGCGACTCGGTGAGAACGATGGCGAGTGAATAGGCCTCCTCGCCCGTCGAGCAGCCGGCCACCCAGGTCCGCAACGTCCCGCCAGGACCGCGGTCCGCGAGCAGGGCCGGGAGCGTTTTGGCCAGTTGCTGCCAGGCTGCGGGATCGCGAAAGAAGCGCGTCACCCCGATCAGCAGTTCCTTGAAGAGAATGTCCAGCTCCTGGGGATTCTCCTGCAGATACCGGACGTAGGCGTCGATCTTGCCGATCCGGTGGATGCCCATGCGGTGTTCGACCCGCCGGTCGAGCGTGCTGCGCCGGTACAGGGTGAAATCGTTGCCGCTGTGGGAGCGCAGCAGGATCACGATTTTTTCCAGGGCACTCCGGATATTTCCCTCCAGGGACGAGCTGGTCTTGCCGATGCGCGGCCGGTGCTGGCGGTAGGCGACCAGCTTGCCGGCCAGTTGCGCGGCGGGGGCCACGATATCCGCCAGCCCCGCGTCGATCGCGCTGCGCGGCATGGCGTCGAACTTCGCCGTGGCCGGGTCCTGCACCAGGGTGACCCCGGCTTTTTCCTTGATGGCACGCAGGCCCAGCGTGCCGTCGCTGCCCATGCCCGACAGGATGATGCCGACGCTGCGCTGCTGCTGGTCCTCGGCGAGCGAGCGGAAGAAGAAATCGATCGGCAGGCGCAGGCCGCGAGGCGCGGCCGGGGCGAGCAGGTGCAGCGTCCCGTGAAGGAGCGACATGTCGCGGTTGGGCGGGATCACGTAAACCCGGTTCGGCCGGACCCGGGTGCGATCCGTCACCTGCAGTACCTTCATGGGGGTGGCGCGCTGGAGCAGTTCCGGCATCATGCCCTTCTGCGTGGGGTCCAGATGCTGGACGACCGCGAAGGCCATGCCGCAGTCCGGCGGCACCTGTTCGAAGAACTGCACGAGGGCCTCCAGGCCGCCGGCCGAGGCGCCGATGCCCACGATGGGGAAGAAACGATCCGTCGGTCGTTTGACTGGCATGGAGGGCGCGGGTGTGACGCGCGCCGCCGCACGGGCGGGCCGGCGTTTCTGCGATTGGGGGGGAGTTGGATTTTTCAAAATATGATCGAGCCTTCCCGTGTCCGGGCTGCACCACCTTTGGCTCTGCCCTCAGCAAATTCCATAAGCGGCAACGTGTCCAGCCTGCGTCCGGCAAGTCTCCCCCCTGCGAATCAGCGGTGCGGGCGGCCTCAACGGCAGCAGCCGGCATCAGCTCGTGGATGTCGTGCCCACCCCTGGAAACGCGGGCGGCGACTCGCGCCGCAGGGGCGAAAAAACGCCGCTGACCCCTCGGGAATCCCGGGCCGCCACGACCAGCGCCCGGATTGATCTCCCCGATTTTGACAATCCGGTGACATTGCAACCGGACGGGTGCTATTTCCGGCAACCGGGTGCAGGATGTAGAAAAGACACTCGCCCGATCATGAAAACAGCACTGCCGGTCCTCGCCCTGACCGATGAAATGTTAACCGGAATCTCCGCCCGGAAGATTCTCCTGCGCGATGAAGACGCATCCCGGTTCACCTCCTCGCCGGCCGGAGACGCACATCCGGACGGACCGGAGGGGAATGACCGTCTCGGCCGGTTGCATCAGGTGCTGGCGGGGACAGGAGATTTTGCCGTGCGCACGACAGACGGACAGATGGAGGTCCGGTTTTCCGCAGTCGGCGATCCGCACAATCTCCTCGTTGAATTTCTCCCCTGCAACCGGTCGGAAAACGACATGGGCAGATCGTCGGGCGGTATGTGCGCCCTTGCCGATGCCGGACGGTTGCTCGACAGCATTTGCCGGGGAGCGGACAGTGCCAGTCTTCTGTTATCGACGCCGGCCATGCTTCGGGTTCCCGATGCAGCCTGAGTGTCCTGTGGTATTTTCCCGACCATGCACGTCCTGCTCCGCCATCTTGTCCGTTTCCTGATCCTTACGGGCAGTGTTTTCCCTGCGCTGGCACAGACGGGAAAGCCTGTCGTGATCGCGCACCGCGGTGCGTCCGGTTATCTGCCGGAGCATACCCTGGAGGCAGCGGCGTTCGCCCATGCGCTCGGAGCGGATTTTATCGAACAGGACGTAGTTATGTCGCGGGACGATGTGCCGGTTGTCTCCCACGATATCCATATCGACACCACAACGGATGTGGCTGCCGTGTTTCCCGACCGCAGGCGGGCAGACGGGCGTTATTATGCGGTCGATTTCACCTGGGCCGAACTGCGCAGCCTGCGGGTACGGGAGCGGTTCGATCCGAAGACCGGCTTGCCGGTCTTCCCCGGACGCTTTCCCCGCAATGAGGCGACATTCCGGCTCTGCACGATGGAGGAGGCGATCCTGCTGGTGCAGGGTCTCAACCGGGCGACGGGACGCAACGCCGGGCTGTATCCGGAAATCAAGGATCCGGCCTGGCACCGGAGCGAGGGCAAGGATCCGGGCGGCGCGCTCCTTGCCCTGCTGGCGCGTCACGGCTATTCGGAGGCGACGGACAACGTTTATGTGCAATGCTTCGATCCGGCGGAACTGAAACGCCTGCGTTTCGGACTCGGAACCCGGCTGAGGCTCGTGCAACTCGTGGAGGCAGAAGGAGAGGCCGGGATCGATTACGAGCCGATGCTGACTCCCGGCGGGCTTGCGGAAATTGCGAGGTACGCGCAGGGAATCGGGCCGCACCTGGGCCGGGTGGTCCGCCAGGTGAGCCCCGACGGCAAGCCTCGGGTCACCGCGCTGGTCCGCGACGCCCATGCGCGGGGCCTGGTCGTCCACCCCTGGACGTTTCGCCGCGATGCGCTGCCACCCGGCTTCGCCACCTTCGACCGCCTGCTCGCGGCATTCGTTCGCGATGCACACATAGACGGGCTGTTCACCGATCATCCGGATGACGTGATCGCGTTCCTGCGACTGCGGGAGTAACCCTGCTGGCTGGCGGTTTGTCTGTCCCCCGGATCAGCGCACCCCGGCCGTGTTGCGACCGGGAGAGAGGACGACGCTCTTGATGTGGCCGTTGTTCCGTACCAGCCGGTAGTCGATCTCTCCGGTGCGCTGCAGCAGCACGAGGATCTCTTCGAGGGATTCTTTCTCGAAGCGGCCGGTGAGCGTCTCGTCGCCCAGTTTCGGATCGCTCAGTTCGACGGTCACGCCGAAGCGGGTTTCCAGCTTGCGAATGGCGGAGGCGACGGGCTCACGGTCGAAAAAAAGCACCTCGTCATGCATCCAGCCGGTGATTTTTTCGGGGGTGATTTCCTGTACTTCGCCGGCTCCGCTTTCCGGAACGAAGGAGTACTGTTGGCCCGGGGTGAGGACGACCGGAGCCGTTTCGCCGGCTGGCGTTACGCCGGTGACCTGCACTTTTCCCCGGACGAGGGAGACCTCCGGCTTGCTGCCGTCGGCGAAGGCACGGACGTTGAATTGCGTTCCGAGCACCGTGATGCGCAGGGCCGACGTTTCGACAATGAAGGGTTTGGCGGCGTCGTGGGCCACATCGAAATACCCCTCGCCGGTCAGACGCACGATGCGGGCGTAGGGACCGAACAGCGGCGGATAGTCGAGCGAGCTGCCCGAATTGAGCGTGACTTTTGTCCCATCCGGCAGCGTCAGCAGCGACCGTTCCCGGTCATTGGTCGTGCGGCGCTCCCAGGCGGCTTCTCCGGTACCGTCCGCGTGCAAGGGCCGCGCGGGCGTCGTTGTCGCAACCGTTGCGGATTTGCCCGGAAAAAGACCGGATCGGGAAAGAATCAGAAAACACCCGGCGGCGAGGGCCAGCGAAGCAGCCAGCAGGACCGGAACCCCCGGTCGCAAACGCCACCAGACCCGGTTGCGTCTGACCTGCTCTTCGGGTGCGTCCATCCATCCGGTATCGGCGACCGTATCCGGTGTGGTATCCATCTCTCCGGCTTTTCCCTCCTCTTCTCCCGCTGCGATCCTCGTGGCCAGACGCCTCGACGCCGCTGCTGCATCGAAGTCCGGCGTCCCGTCGGCACGGGTGAGATCCCATGCGAGTTGCATGTCCTCGAAGAGGTCTTTCCATCTGGGGTCGGCAAGCAGGGCGACGAAGTGTTCGCGTTCGGCGCTGGTGGACTCGCCGCTGAGGTAGCGGGTGGCAAGGCACTCGAATGCCAGCTTTTCGTCACCGTCGTTTTCGGGATTCATGTGATGGGCCTTTAATAATAGAGACAGGAAATTTCCGGGAAATCTGCCAGTGGATGAACGGAAAAATTCAAAAAATTTGCGTCACAGGGTTTCAGTTCCCGCGGGAATCACCTTCAAGCAGAGTCCGGATTTTGGGGAGATCCTCCGCAATCTGGCGCATGGCGAGCACCATGTGCTTTTGCACCGTGTTGACCGTAAGGCCCAGTTCCTCCGCGATCTGTTTGTAGCGTTTTCCTTCCAGGCGATTCATCCGGAAGACGGCCTGTCTCTGTGCGGGCATGCGGGCGATCATTGCCTCGATTGCGATCTGCAGTTCGGAATAAAGCAGCCGGTCGCCGGTTTCCCCGGCATCTGCCAGCAGATCGGGAGCCACGTCGTCGATCGGTACCAGGTCGGCGGAGCTTGCGTCCTTTTCCCGCAGGTTGCGGGACCGGTTGCCGACAGAACGGTGCAAGTAATGAAAAACACATGACGTGATCGATATCCTGGCGCGTATATTCCACAGGTTGAGGAACACATCGGATACCGCCTCTTCCGCGAGCGCCCGGTTGTGCAGCAACGTGTGCGCATACCGGCACAGGACCGCGTAATATTTCCCGAGCAGCGTGTGCAGCGCCGTCTCGTCGTCCTCGCGGATGCGCCTCATGAGGAGTTCATCGTCTTCGTTGCGGGTCGGAGTCATGCGGGAAAGGGTGACGGGTTGTCCGGTGCGCGGCCGGGTAAACGGTCTGCGTGGGGCATGGGGCGGGTGACGAGGTTGTCGTCTTTCCGGCGAGTGCGAACCACGATCTTGGTTTCGTGCCGGAAAAAAACCACATCGGTCAGCGCCGAGATAATCGTAAAGAGCCGGGCCAGCGTGATCTTGTCCCCGGATTCGAAACTCATGGTGGTATCCAGCGGCAGCTGGCTGGCCACATAGACAAATTGCAGACCGGTCTGTTTTTCTACCAGAGGGAAGATTTCGCCCAGCGCAGCCTGCCGGTCCCGGAAAACCTCGATGCTGACGACGGTCCGGGCCAGCACCGTGTCATTCGTGTAGTCGATCTCTTCGGCGCACAGCGTTGCGCATCCGCACACAAATCCTGTCAGCAGGAGGAGAGCGCTCAGCGAAACCGGTCCGGACGAGAGTCGGTGCATGATGTGGCAGAAAGTCGAAAGAGAGAGCACCGGAGAAAAACTCCGGCGGCAGAACGGTGTGCAACAAATGAAAAGGGAAGATTTGTTCTCATTCCTCCCGGCCGGTTTCCAGAAAAAACCGACCGTTTTCTGTGACGTTTGGGAAACAACCTGCGGCCGGCTTCGCAATCACGCCTCCTCAATCCGATCTTTTCCGGAGGATGCGCCACCCCTTCCGCCATGTCCGGCGAGACGGATCCGGATCATTCTTCGTAACTGGAAGATGGATACTATTCGGGCTCCCCGGAACCCACGGTAAAATTCCGGCTCCTGCCGGTCCTTTTGAAAAATCTGCCAGTCCATTTTGTCTTTTTTCGGGGGGAATATCCGAAGTTCACGCAATTGTAACATGGAGGATTACCAGATTTGGGCCGGGAAACCTGTCTTACTAGGTAGAGGCACATTCTTTTTTCCAGCACACCTTACCGAAAACACCGCCACCGTCCGCTTCCGCAGAACCCGACCCGAACCGCCACAACCGGCTCCCTCATCTCCGTCGCTCACTTGTGAATCCCGTTTCCTTTTCCTGCTCGATCATCCTGCTCCTGTCCGCCTGTGTTTATCCGCTTGCAGCAGCCGAACCGCCGGACCCGCCGTCCGCCGCGCCGGCTCCTGCCGCGCTGGCCGAGCCGCCGCAGTACATCGACATTTTCGAGTACCGGGTGGAGGGCGTCCACAAGCTGACGCCGCGGGAGGTGGAAAAGACGGTTTACCCGTGGCTGGGCGAGGCGCGCACGCCCGACGATGTCGAGGGAGCCCGGCTGGCGCTCGAAAAACTGTACCAGGACAGGGGATACCAGACGGTTGCCGTGCAGGTGCCGCAGCAGGAGGTGCGGAACAATACGGTGATCATCCGGGTGACGGAAGGGAAGGTGGGGAGGCTGCGCATCCGCGGCTCCCGCTATTTTGATCACAACCGGATCAGGGAAAAGGCGCCGTCGATCGCCGAGGGCGAGGTGCCGGACTTCAACGCAGTCACGCGCGACATCATCGCGCTCAACCAGCTTCCGGACCGGAAGGTCACGCCGTCGCTGCGCTCCGGTGTCGTCCAGGGGACGGTGGATATCGACCTCGCGGTCGAGGACACGCTTCCGTTCCACGGCAGCCTCGAACTGAACAACCGCCACAGTGCGAACACCAAACCGCTGCGCCTGAACGGTTCGGCCAGCTACGGCAACCTCTGGCAGCTCGAGCATACGCTGGGCCTGAGTTTCCAGATCGCGCCGGAGCGCATCGACGACGCGAAGGTGTTTTCAGCCTACTACCTCGCTCCGGTCCCGAATTCTCCCGTCAAGCTGCTCCTGCAGGGAGTGAAGCAGGACAGCGACGTGTCCACCCTGGGCACCTTCGACGTGGCCGGCCGCGGCGAGATCGTCGGCCTGCAGGCGATCGTGGCGCTGCGCGGTTCGGAGACGTACACGCACAGCCTGACCGGGGGTTTCGACTACAAGCATTTTGACGAGTTGCTGACGCTGACCGGCGTGCCGGACGCTACCCAGACGCCGATCACCTACTACCCGTTTTCCGTCACCTACACGGGCACATCGGTCGGGAAGAAGGCGATCACGCAGTTCAACGCCGGGCTCAATTTCCACTTCCGGGGCCTGGGCAGTTCGCCGGAGGAATTTTCCAACAAGCGCTACGGCTCCGACGGCAGCTACATCTACTTTCGCGGAGACGTTTCGCAGACGCGCGACATCGCCGCTGACTGGCAGCTTTTCGGAAAACTGCAGGGCCAGCTTTCCAGCCAGCCGCTCATTTCGCCCGAACAGTTCGGAGCCGGCGGTCTGGGCACGGTGCGCGGCTATCTCGAATCCGAGACGATGGGAGACAACGGCATTGCCGGCACCCTCGAGCTGCGCACGCCGCCGCTCACCCTCGGCGGCTTCCTCGACGAGTGGCGGCTGTATGTCTTCACCGACTGGGCCGGCCTGACGCTCACCGATACGCTGCCCGAACAGGATTCCCGCTTCCTGCTCGGCAGTATCGGCGCGGGCATGACCCTGAAATTCAGAAAACACGTCAACGGCACGCTCGATTTCGGCCTGCCCCTGCGCAGCGAGGGCAGGACCGAACACTTCGAGCCCCGGCTCACCTTCCGCGTCTGGGCCGACTTCTGAGAAACACCGAAATGAACCACCGGGACATTCATTCTTTTCAAACCGATTTAGCCGCGAAAGAGCGCAAAGGGTCTTTTCGCAAGGAAATCCTCCATGGCGCTTATAAGCGCCACGCGACGCTTCATGCGCATGGAGATATTTGCGCCCTTTCGCGGCCAAAAAAATCCGTCCTTGGCAGCCTCCCCATCCTTCGCGGCCACCCCGCTCCATATCAACGAATGTCATCTATGAAACGACCAACTCGATTCTGGTTCAAAAACGCATTGCTCGGCCTGGTGGCCTTGCTCGGCCTTCCCGGCGTGGCCCACGCCTGGTGGAATGACGAGTGGGCGCTGCGCAAGAAACTGACCGTCGATACCACGCCCGCCGGGGCGGGCATCGCCGATCCGGTGGGCGGCGCGCCCGTCCTTGTGCGCCTGCACATCGGCAACTTCCAATTCGACCGCGCCCGCGGCGACGGCGGCGACATCCGCTTTGTCGCCGAGGACGACAAGACTGTACTTCCCTACCACATCGCGCAGTTCGACTCTCTCCTCGGCGAGGCGTTTGTGTGGGTGCGCGTCCCCGACGTGAAATCCGGAGCACAGACGGCAATCTGGCTGTACTACGGCAACCCGGCCGCTCCCTCTGCGGAAAATCCCAAAGCCACCTATGATGCCGACACCGTGCTCGCCTGGCATTTTGGCGAACGCGGCCAGCCGGCCCGCGATTTTTCGGGCAACGACAACAACGCGGCCAACCCCGGCATTCCGGCCGAGGGCACGCTGATCGGCACGGGCCTGCGTTTCGACGGTAACTCCGCGATCACCGTTCCCGCGACGCCTTCGCTCGCCTGGACGGCCAACGCCCCGCTGACCTGGTCGGCCTGGGTGAAACCCGCGACGCTCACTGGCCGTGCGGTCATCTACAGCCGCCGTTCTGCTTCCGGCCCGCAAGCTGCCTTCCTCGTCGGCGCCGACCAGGGTGCTCCCTTTGTGGAAGTCACCGCAGGCGGCAGCGCTGTCCGCTCGCCCGCCGGAGCACCGTTGACGGTCAACACCTGGCACCACCTCGCCGCGGTGGCCGACGGCACCCGCATCACGCTTTATGTCGACGGCAATTCCTACGCCACGCTTGATTCCGGTATTCCTGCGCTCGATACGCCGGCCGTGCTCGGCGGCGACCGTGCGACCGCTGATGCGGCGGTCACGTCGGGCTTTGCCGGTGAGCTGGTCGAGTTCCAGCTTGCCCGCGCCGCCCGTCCGGCCGGTTTTGTCAGATTCCTCGCGGCCTCGCAGGGCGGGGAGTCCGGAGCGCGCGCGGTTCTGTTCGGCGAGGAAGAGCAGTCCGGCGGAGGCGGTGGCGGGCACTCCGGCTATTTTACGGTCATCATCCAGAACCTGACCTTCGACGGCTGGATCGTCATCGTCATCCTCGCGGTGATGAGCGCGATCAGCCTTGCGGTCATGGTGGCCAAGAACGGTTACATCGATGCCGTCCGCAAGGGAAACGAGCGCTTCCTGAAACTCTTCAACGAACGCGTGGCGGGCGACCTCACCGTCCTCGACAATGCCAACCACCAGGTCTCCTCGCTCGGCGGCCAGCTCACCGAGGCCGAGCGCAAGCTGATCGCCCGCGCGCCGCTCTACCGGCTTTACCACATCGGTGCCGAGGAAATCCGCAAACGGCTTTCCGAAACAAAAAAGGGCGACGAAAAATCCCTCTCCGCGCATGCGATCAGGGCGATCACCGCGAGCATGGACGGCGGTCGCGTCCGCGAACAGCAACGCCTCAACAAGCAGATGGTGCTCCTGACGATCGCGATCTCCGGCGGGCCGTTCCTCGGGCTGCTCGGCACGGTGGTCGGCGTCATGATCACCTTTGCGGCGGTGGCGATGGCGGGCGACGTCAACGTCAACGCCATCGCGCCTGGCATCGCCGCCGCGCTGCTCGCCACCGTGGCCGGCCTGGCCGTGGCGATTCCCGCGCTGTTCGGCTACAACTACCTGCTCACGCGGGTCAAGGACGTGACCGCCGACATGCAGGTCTTCGTGGACGAGTTCGTCACCAAGGTGGCCGAGTTTTACCCGAAACGCTCCTCCGAAAAAGCGAAACTTGCCGGCGCCGAAAACTGAAGCCGCCAAAGAACAATCCGGATGAACCATTTTCCCAAAACCGTTTTGGCCGCGAAAGAGCGCAAAGGGCCTGTTTGCGGGGAGACCCTCCATGGCGCCTACAGGCGCCACGCCACGCTTCATCTGCATGGGGATATTTGTGCCCTTTCGCGGCCAATAAATTCCGCTCCTTGCGGTCAACTCTGAACACCAAACCCGAAACTCTGAACACCAAACCGGAGCGAAGCTCACCATGACCGTCCAGGACGAAAGCAAACCTTACGACGACATCAACATCACACCCATGCTCGACCTGGCGTACGTGCTGCTCGTCATTTTTATCCTCATGTGCACGGCCTCCGTCGCGGGAACGAAGGTGAACCTGCCGAAGTCGAGCAACACGCCGGCCAGCCTGGCCAAGCCGAAGACGAAGGCGATCACG
The DNA here is from genome assembly GCA_000242935.3 of Opitutaceae bacterium TAV5. Lineage (NCBI taxonomy): Bacteria > Pseudomonadati > Verrucomicrobiota > Opitutia > Opitutales > Opitutaceae > Opitutaceae bacterium TAV5. The sequence continues at coordinate 2,013,375 of CP007053.1, read as the reverse complement.
GTGAACAACGAAGGTCGTGTCTTTCTGGATACGGTCCCGGTGACACTCACCGAACTCGAACAACGCCTCAACTCGCAGAAATCGCTGACGCCGGATTTCCCGGTCGTGGTGCGCGGCGACAGCCTCACGCACTACCAGGGCGTCATGGACGTGCTCGATGTGCTCGGCCGCGTCGGCATCTCGCAGGTCGGCCTCGCCACCAAGGCAGGCAAATAACCCGTCACATCCGAATCGCAACCGATGTCCTCGCAAAACGACAACGACGACGCCTTCGATGAACGGGAGCCCGGTTTTTTCCGCCGCTACGGTCCCGTGCTCGCCATCTGCCTGGTCGCGGCCGGCGGCATCGCCTGGTGGCTCGTCTCGACCGCCTCCGGCCCGAAGCCGCCTCCGCCGAGACCGCAGGAGTTTTCCATGGTCCGGGTGGCACTTCCTCCACCGCCGCCCCCTCCTCCGCCACCGAAACAGGAGGATGTTCCGAAACCGGAACCGGCCGACCAGCAGATGATCGAACAGGAACCGGTGCCGGCCGACGAGCCGCAGGAAAAGCCGGCCGAATCTCCCGAACCTCCCGGAGAAGATGCTGCGCCGATGGGCACCGGCATCCAGGGCGACGGTCCTCCCGACGGTTTCGGTCTCACCGGTCGCGGCAACGGCGGCATCATCGGCGGCACCGGAACCGGCGCCGGAACCGGCGGTCGCGGCTCCTCCCGCTGGGGCTGGTACGCTGCCCAGGTCCAGACGACGGTCTCCTCCGCTCTGGGCAAGAACCCGAAGACCCGCACCAGCACCATGGATATTTCCGTGCGCATCTGGCCCGACGCCGCCGGCCGCATCGAACGCGCCCAGCTCGTTTCCTCCACCGGTAATGATGAGATCGACGCCGCCATCCGCGATGAGGTTCTCACCGGCCTCACTCTCCGCGAACCCCCGCCTGCCGACATGCCCAGCCCGATCGTCCTGCGGCTCAGCGCAAGGCGTCCCTGACCCTGCAAATCACCGTCCTGCATCCATCTCCAGCCTTTCATCCCGTTTCCGAAAATTCCACATGACAACTGCACTGCCACGCCTGCGCCGGTCAAGAAACCGGCTTCTTGCCGCGCTTACCGCCGCCGGTCTTTCCGCATTCCTGTCCGTCGCCCATGCCGCCGACGCAGCCGCCGGTGCTGCCGCACCGGCCGCCGCGGCGCCCTCGACCAATGCGATGACCAATCTGGTCAACCTGCTCGTGCAGCAGGGGGTCATCACGCAGCCGCAGGGCACCGCGCTGATCGCCCAGGCCGAGGCCGATGCGGCTGCCGCCACCGAAGCCGCCGCGCAGGCCGCCCGCCAGGCCGCGCTCGCCCATGCTCCCGGAGGGGCGGTTGCATCGTCCGCGCCGGATACGCCCGCCGGCGCCTTCCCGGTGTCCTCGACCACGCCCGACGGCGCCATCCGGGTCACCTACGTGCCGGAGTCGGTCCGTGAACAGCTCCGCGAGGACATCCGGCAGGATGTCATGAAACAGGCCCGCGAGGAAAACTGGGCCGATCCCCGCGAGGTCCCCGCATGGACCAAAAAACTCCGGCTCACCGGTGATCTCCGCTTCCGCTACGAAGGCGCCTGGTTCCCGTCCGGCAACGACACCACCGGGTATCCGGATTTCAATGCCGTCAACCGGGGGTCGCCGTACAACCAGTCGACTGCGAATACCGTCCTGCCTCCGATGACCAACGTGGACCAGGACCGCGACCGCCTTCGCCTCCGCGCCCGCCTCGCGCTCGACGCCGACCTCGGCGAAGGTTTTTCCGCCGGCGTGCGCCTGGCCACCGGCAGCGACGATTCCCCCGTCTCCACCAACCAGAGCATGGGCTCCGACGGACTCGGCTCCAAATACGCCCTCTGGCTCGACCGCGGTTTTCTCAAATACGACGTCCCCGGTCTCACCGACAGCAAGCTCGCCTTTACTGTCGGACGTTTCGAAAACCCGTTTTTCGCGACCGACCTCATCTGGGATGACGATCTCGGTTTCGACGGCGTCATGGCCCAGGGCAGCCGCCGCATGGGCCGTTTAAAACCCTTCGCCACCCTCGGCCTGTTTCCCGTCTACAACACCAGCTTCAACTTTTCCAGCAACCAGCCGGAGAAGTTCAAAAGCGACGACCGGTGGCTCTACGGCGTCCAGCTCGGCACCGACATCGAACTCGCCAAGGACCTCAGCCTGAAAGTCGCCGTCGCGTATTACGACTACGCAAAAATCGCCGGCAAGCTCTCCAGCCCGATCGACAGTCCGGACGTGGCGGGCGACACCGATTCCCGCCGCCCCGCCTTTGCCCAGAAGGGCAACACCTACATGGCGCTCCGCGACAACACCTATTACACGGATCCGACCTCTCCGTGGTATCAGCAAAACCTCCAGTATTACGGGCTCGCCACGCCGTTCAGCGAACTGGCCCTCACCGCCCGGCTCGACTTCCGCCGCTTCGATCCCGTCCATCTTTCGCTCGACTTCGAGTTCGTCAAAAACCTCTCCTACGACGAAGGCCGCATCAATTCCGCCGGTGCGCAGAACAACCTCCGGCCCGGTCCCTCCGGCCTCGTCGATGGCGGCGACACCGGTTACCTCGCCCGGCTCACCGTCGGCGATCCCGTCCTCGAAAAACGCTGGGACTGGCAGGCGAGCATCGCCTACAAATACCTCGAGACCGACGCCGTGGTGGACGGCTTTACCGATTCCGACTTCGGTCTCGGCGGCACCAACCTCAAGGGCTTCATCCTCGGCGCCAGCGTGGGGCTTTCCCGAAACGTCAGCGGCCGCGTCCGCTGGCTGAGCGCCGACAACGTCTCCGGCGCCTCCTACTCCTCCGACGTCTTCCAGTTCGACATCAACGCAAAATTCTAGCCGGACCCGTCACCGCCACTGTCATGAAAACATCACTACTCAAAAACCTGTTCGCCCTCGTGCTGGCCGCGCTTGCGCCGGTCTGCGCCTTCGCCCAGGCCCAGCCCGACAACACGATGGAGCTCCGCCTTCGCGAAGCCCTCCGCAACACGACCCTCCAGCTTCGCGCCGCGCAGAGCGAGAGCGCCGCGCTCCAGGTCACGCAGGCCGAACTCGAAAAGGAGCGCGACGCCTTGAAAAAACAGGTCGCCGCGCTCATCCGGCAAGGTGAGAAAGACCGCGCCGCGGCCGAAAAGGAAATCGCCGACCTCAAGGCCATCGTGGTGACGCAGGAGGAAAAGGTCGGCCAGCTTTCCGCCGACCTTGCGAAGTGGAAGGAATCTTCCGAAAAGGCGTCTCTGCTGGCCCGGGAAAAGGAGCAGGCCCGCGCCGCCCTCGAAATCCGCGTGGCCCAGCTCGAGCGCACCGTGGCCGACCGCGAGGCCCGCAACGTCGCGCTGGTCAAGGTCGGCAACGAAATCCTCGACCGCCTCGAAAAGTTCGGGCTCGGGGATGCGATCAAGGCCCGCGAGCCGTTCATCGGAGCCAAACGCGTGGAGATACAAAACCTGGTCCAGGACTACTCCGACAGGGTCATGGACCAGAAATACCAGTCCGCCGAACCCGACACCGGATCCGCCACCGCCGCCGCCCGCTGAGTTTCTCCTGAACCGGAGTTTTTAACCACTAATACACACTAATGGACACTGATAATCAGATCTACAGATGTATCTGTTAAAAACTACAGCACTCTTTCCATTAGTGATCATTAGTGTGCATTAGCGATTAAAAAAACTCCCTCTCCCGTCCTCTTTCCCATCATCATTATCATGAAGTCATCACACAAACGGCTGGCTTGCTTTTTGTTCCCTCGGCTGCCCAAGGGGCGCCCACTTCGGTCGGCCCTTCGGGCCGGCGCGTCCCGCGCCGCCATCTCCGCGCTTTGCGCTGCGTCAGCTTTCAGTTTTTCCCCGTCTGTCCTCGCCGCCGATGGCGGCTCCGGCATCATCGCCCGCGTCAGCGACACCGATGTCAGGATCGACGACATCCGGTCCTCGCTCGAAAGCCTCGATCCGCGCGAGCAGGCCGCGCTCGCCGCCAACCCCGCGCTGCTCAGCCAGGCGGTGCGTTCGCTGCTGGCCCGCCGGGTCGTCCTCGCCGAGGCCGTCGCCCAAAAATGGGACAAGAATCCCGCCTTCACCGCGCAGCTCGAAAAGCTGCGGGAAAACGCGCTGATCGAAAGCTACCTGCAATCCGTCTCGCAGCCTCCGGCGGACTTCCCGTCCGAGGCCGACCTGCACACCGTTTACGAGGCCAACCGCGCCGCGCTCGTCGCTCCCCGCCAGTTCCGGATTGCCCAGATCTTTGTCGCCGCTCCCGCTCCGTCCGCCGCCGACACCGCCGCCCTCGAAAAGGCAAAGGCCAGGCTCGATTCCGTGAAGCAACAGCTAGTCCGGTCCGGCTCCGACTTCGCAACCATCGCCCGGAGCGAAAGCGACGAAAAACAAAGCGCGGCCAACGGCGGCGAACTCGGCTGGCTCACCGACGCCCAGCTTCGTCCGGAGATTCGTGATACCGTGACCGCGCTCGCGTCCGGCGCAGTCAGCCAGCCCGTCCGCCTCGCCGATGGCTGGCATATCCTGAAGGCGCTCGAGATCCGCGACGCCCGCCCGCTCACCCTCGACGAGGTCCGTGTGCAGCTCTCGCAGCGTCTCCGCGCCGAACGCCTCCAGGCCAACCGTCAGGCTTACCTGGCGAAGCTGCTCGAGGAAAATCCGATGACCATTAACGAACTCGCCCTCTCCCGGGTGCTCGCAGGGGAAAAGCTGAAAGCTGAAAACTGAAAGCTGAAAAACCACTGGCACCTGATCCCTGGCAACCAGCTCCTGGCACCCTGATTTCAGCGTTTTGCCACCATGCCCACGCCCATCTCCTCCGCCGCCTGATTCATTCCCGCCCTGCGCAATCCTCTTCCTGCCCGACACCTTTTCCCACCGATTTTCCCGCCATGAACCGTTTCGTCCCGACATCCCGAATTTCCGCGGCCCTCCCGAAGGCATGGCTCGCCGCCGGCAATTTCCTGCGCACGGCCTTCTGCCTGTCCGTATCCGGTTCAGGATTACTCGCCCTGTTGGTCGTCGCCCTGGTTCCCGCTCCGCTCAGTGCGGCCAGCTTGGTCGGCAACATCCGCGCCCGCGCCGGAGCGCCCGCCGCGGAAAATCCTTCCGGCGGCACCGGCGGCCAGGCGGTGGACAGCGCCACGGCCACCGCGCTGGCGCAGGCGCAGCGCCAGTCGCTGGTGCGCACCACCCAGGCGATCCTCGCCGTGCGCCAGGCGCAGGCCGCCGCCCGCGCCGCCGCGCTGGCCGGGCTCAGCGACGTGCCCAATGGGCTCGCTCCCGGCGGCCTCGTCGTCGCCGACGGCGCCACGCCCGGTTCGGACCTGTGGCAGGGCGCCGATGGGCCGACCCAGACCCACGCCAACGGTGCTACCGTCGTGGACATCAAACAGCAGGCGCAGAAGGCGATCCTCACCTGGGAGCAGTTCAACGTGGGGCGCGAAACCACGGTCAACTTCGACCAGCAGGGCAACCGCGACTGGGTCGCCCTCAACCGCGTCAACGATCCCTCCGCCCGCCCCTCGCAAATCCAGGGCCAGATCAAGGCCGACGGCTCCGTCTACATCCTCAACCGCAACGGCATCATCTTCGGCGGCGCCTCCCAGGTCAACGTCGGCAACCTCGTCGCCGCTGCCGCCAATATGAGCAATGACCAATTCCTTAACCGAGGGATCTATGGTTTCAGCATCACCGCGCCCACCTTCACCGACGCCGGCGGCGTCGTCACCGTCGAGGCCGGCGCGCAGATCACCACCCGCGAACCCGCCTCTGCCACCGAAGGCGGCGGCTCCGTGCTGCTCCTCGGCACGGAAGTGACCAATGCCGGCGAAATCACCACCCGCAAAGGCCAGACCCTGCTCGCCGCCGGCGACAGCTTCGTCCTCCGCCGCGGCGTCAGCACCGAGGAAAACAAACACTCCACCACTCGCGGCGCCGAAGTCGCCCCGCAGTTCACGGACGGCAGCACGGCGGGCGCGGTCAGCAACACCGGCCTCATCGTCGCCCGCGAAGGCGATATCACGTTCAGCGGGCGTGACGTGCGGCAGGACGGCGTCGCCGTCGCCACCACCTCGGTCAACACCCGCGGCACCGTCCACCTCCTCACCTCCGCCAACGACAAGGACGCCGCCGTCAGCCTCGGCGCGGATTCCGTCACCGCCATCATCGCCGGCGACCTCCTCATCGAGGACGACCGCGTCGAGCTTCGCGACGACGGCCAGACCGCGCTCGACAGCCAGCGCGACGCCCTCATCGCGGAGTCCGCCGCGCTCGACCAGGCGCGCGTCACCGAGGCCCTCGCCAACACCACGAAATTCGACAACTACTCCACGCTTTCCGACCGCCGCGACCAGTCGCGCATTGAGATTGTCGGTGGGGGACTGGTGACTTTCGAGGGCGATTCCCTCGCGCTCGCCACCGGCGGCCAAATCGCCGTCAGCGCTGGCAACAGCGCCGCCGGCACCAAGGACGTCGCCGTCAGCCAGGTCAATCCGCTTACCTGGGGCGAAATCCGCGTCGCCGACGGCGCGCAACTCGACGTCTCCGGCGCGCTCGGCGTGCGGGTGGCGATGGAGGACAACAACATCAAGGTCAACGTGCAGGGCTTCGAACTGCGCGACTCCCCCCTCAACCGCGACAACCCCGACCGCCCCCTCTTCAATCAGGACGTCTGGATTGACCGCCGCGACCTCACCTACGTGCCCGCCGGCACCGACGGCTACGAGAGCGACCGCTACTACACCGGCGGCGGCCTGATCGAGGCCGGCGGTTATCTCGCCAACCAAGCCCACGGCATCGGCGAATGGACGGCCCAGGGCGGCACGGTCAACTTCGTCGCCGACAGCGTCGTCACCGAGGCCGGTTCGCTCATCGACCTTTCGGGCGGCACGCTCGACGTTCAGTCCGGCTACCTCAATGTCACCCGCGTCCTCGGCAGCGACGGCAAGCTCTACGACCTCGGCCGCGCCCCCGCCGACCTGGTGTATTACGCCCTCGGCAATGCCCATGTGGAAAAATCCGAGAAATGGGGCGTGACCAAGGTGTATTCAAATCCCCTTACCAGCCAGGCCCAGGTCAAGCGCCATGAGGAAGGCTACACCGTGGGCCGCGACGCCGGCCAGTTTACCATTCGCGCCATCGACGCGCGCCTCGACGGCAGTATCGACGCTTCGGTTACCAACGGCACGCGCCAGCGCGACGCCCGCCCCGGCTCCGGCGTCACCGATGGCTACAAGCTCAGCCAGACCCAGGCCGCCCTCGCCGGCCGCCTCCTCATCCAGAACTACGACTCCTCCGCCGGCTCCTTCAACCCCCGCCGCGAATGGTATTCCGACGTGCTCCTCGCCGCTGGCGACGCCGCTCCTCCCGCCGCCGCCGGCGCCGACGCCGACCCGGCGGACCGGCTCATCTGGCTCAACCTCGACCGCCTCAACGACGCCGGCCTCGGCGGCCTCTCCATCCAGAGCCGGCTCAACACCTTTGTCCTCGGCGGCGACCTCGCCCTCGCCCCCGGCGGCGCGCTCGACCTCGCGGGCGGCGACCTCACGCTCGACGGCAGCCTCACCGCCCGCGGCGGCTCGGTGCATATCATGACCGGCGGCCAATACGTGAACGGCGTCAGCGTCGCCGCCGGCCTGACGCTCAAGGACGGCGTCACCATCGACACCCGCGGCCTCTGGACAAACGTCGCCCTCGACCCCGACAGCGCTTGGGGACTCGCCTTCCGCGACGGCGGCTCCGTCACCATCGACACCGGCTACGGCGACCTTGTCATGGAGGCCGGCTCGCGCATCGACGCCTCCGCCGGCGGCGCGGTGCTGGCCGACGCCTCCACCGTGGGCGGCGCGGGCGGCGACATCACCCTCTCCGGCCGCGGCATGCGCCTCGAAGGCGAACTCGTCTCCCGCGGCTTCACCAAGGGCGGCAAACTCGCCCTCAACGCCTGGACAAACATCTCCGTCGGCGGCCGGTTGCTGGAGACCGACGGCCTGCTCGCCGTCGGCGAAGTCGCCCCCATGGACCTCACGCTCGCCGAGGACACCGTTTTCCCCGCCGGCAGCCAGCCGCCGTTTTCCTTTGAAGTGGTGATGTCCGAAATCAAGCCGGGCGACCCTCTGCCCGGGACTTACCTGCAGTGGGGTAGTTATTCCAACCATCCCAATCCCATGACGACGGGTGTCGATTTCATCGTGCCGTCAGGCATGTCATTGAGGACATCCGGCGGGACACCCTCCGAGACAGAATACAACACGGGATCGCTCATCCCCGCCGGCACGAAAATCGGCTACATCTACGCATGGAGCTGGTCCGCCGGATACGCTTTTCCCGTCGAGCTTTTCTCGGAGCCGATCCCCTTGCCCAGCCCCATCAAAACCACCTACCCGGCGGACACCATTTTGACGAAAGACCTCACCGTCGCCGCCGGCACGATCATCCCCAAAGGCGCGTCGCTGACCCACGCCGTCAAAGTCCGCGCCCCCCTGAACATGGACGCGGAGTTTTTCCGGCAGGGCTTCTCGGATTATTCGCTCGCCAGCACGCTGGGCGTGACGGTCCACCCCGGCGCGCAAATCGACGTGGTCATGCCCGTTTACCGGTTCAATGCCGCGAGCCTGGGCGCACCCACCGGTTCGGACATCGCGGACGTGGCCGACTTCGTCCTGCCGCCGCTCTTCACCGAAAACCCCGCCAAAGGCACGCTCACCCAACGCGCCGGCGCCAGCCTCGCGCTCGAGGGGCTGACGGGCTCCTTCCCGACCGTCGGCACGCCCATCATTTCCCACGGCGCGGTGGACGTCGGCCAGGACGCCGCCATCACGGTCGATCCGGGGCAGCGGGTCAGACTCAGCGCCGCCGGGCAACTTACCGTCGATGGCGCGATCACGGCCCGCGGCGGCGAAATCATCATCGCCAATTCGCGCACGATTTTCGAGTCGCCCAGGGCATCGAACAGTCCGAATCTACCCGTTTACCCAGGGCCGGGCGAGACCTCCGTCTGGATCGGTGAAAACGCGCGGCTCGACGCCTCGGGCCTCGCCGTCGCCGCGCGAGATTTTTCGGGCCGCGACTACGGCCTCGTCACGGACGGCGGCTCCATCGTCCTCGGCAGCGAAGGCGTCCTGCGCCGGGATCCGGACGGCCTGATACAGACGCAGGATTCGACCGAGGCCTGGGTCATCGTCCGCCCCGGCGCGGTGCTCGATGTCTCCGGCGCCGCCGCCATGCTCGATGTTTACGACGGCGCGCGCTTCCGGGAGCGCGAGGTGGCGAGCCACGGCGGCTCCATCTCGCTCACCTCCTACAGCGGCATCTTTCTGGACGGCGATCTGCGCGCCCGTGCCGGTGGCGAAGGCGCCAGCGCCGGCGCGCTGAACGTCGTCATCGAGGCGCCCCGTTACACCAACGTCCAGCCTTCCCAGATGCCGGCGGCGCTTATGCAAGGGCGGGTGCTCGCCGTCGGGCAGGAGCACGTCTCCAGCCTGTCCGCCGATTTGCGGGCGGGGGAGGCGGATGAGGCGTTCGTGATCGGCTCGCTCGGCGCGGCCCGCGTCAGCGTCGAACAAATCACCGCGGGCGGCTTCGACAGCGTTTCGCTCTGGGGGCGGCACGGCATCGTCTTCGACGGCGACGTGAGCCTGAGCCTGGCGCGCAGCCTCACGCTTTCCAAGGGCTACCTGGGCAACAGCGCCGAGGGCGCGCGCGTCTCCCTCGCCGCCCCGTATGTTTACGTGGACGGCTGGTCGGTGCTGACTGGCGGCGGCTCGGACGTGTATCCCGACCGGGCGCCCGTCCTCCCCGCCGGCGGCTCCTTCGACATCGCGGGCGGCCTGGTGGATTTCCGCCACCTCGCGAAGATCGACTACGCCCAAGTCCGCGTCGAAAGCGCCGGCGACCTGCGTTTCCTGCCCTCCGTCGCCTCCACTTCATCGAGCAGCCTCGACCGGCGCACCCTCGTTCAGGCGCCGGGCGAGCTCACCCTCGCCGCCGCGCAACTCTACCCGACGAGCAACACGCTGGCCCGCGTCACCGCCGGCGACCTGCTCGCCATCGAGCGCGTCGGCGCGGAGACGCCCGCCGTGCCGCTCTCGGTCTTCGGCCAGTTGGAATTGGGCGCGCAAACCGTCCGGCAGGGCGGCATCGTCCGCGCGCCCCTCGGCTCCATCACCCTGACCGGCGGCCTCACGAACGGCGGCTTGGTGGAACTGCTCGACGGCAGCATCACCTCCGTCAGCGCGCGCGGCCTGCTCATGCCCTACGGCGGCACCGCCGACGGCGTCGATTACCTCGTCAACGGCGAAAAAGCAGCGACCTCCGCCATCCTCGGCGCCTACGTGGGAGCCCAGGGCGTGGTGACCGTCAACGCGGATTCCTTCCACAGCGGCGCCGGCTCGCTGCTCGACCTCTCCGGCGGCGGCCACCTCCTCGGCGGCGCGTTTGTCACCGGTCGCGGCGGCTCGGTTGACACGCTGCTCTATCCGCGCAACCCCGGCGGGCGCGTCTTTGCCATCGTCCCCGGCGTCGCCACCGCCCCCGTCGCCGGCGGCTACGCCTCGCAATGGACCGGCGCCGTGCCCGAAATCGGCCAACAAATCACCATTCCCGCCGGCGTCCCCGGCCTGCCCGCCGGCACTTACACGCTCCTGCCGGCCAACTACGCGCTGCTCCCCGGCGCTTACCGCGTCGAGCTGGGCGTGGCGGGCGGCCGGCCCTTCGAGGGCGTCACCGCGCAGCGCGACGGCTCCTTTGCCATGATGGGCGAGCAGGGCGTCGCCGGCGCCGGCATCCGCGATGCGCTGCCCCGCCTCGTCACCGTCACGCCCGGCGCGGTCTTCCGCACCTGGGCGCACTACAACGAGCAAAGTTTCGCCGCCCACCAGGTGGAGCAGGCCGGCATCTTTGGCAACCTCCGCCCCCGGCTGGAGGCCGACGGCAAATACCTCACCTTCTCGCCCGGCGACTATCCCGAGGGCGACGCCAACAGCGCCCTCGTTTTTGACGGCCTGGCCGACTTCTCCGCCGCGCCCGGCGGCTACGACGGCGGCTTTGCGCTCTCCAGCAGCCGCTATGTCAACCTCGTCATCACCGCCCCCGGCAGCGCCACGGAAAACCGCGACACCGCCGACCGGGGCGCCTACATCACCGTCTCCTCCGACGCCCTCGACCGCGTCAACGCCCCCAATCTCTACATCGGCGGCGTCCCCTCGCAGGGCGCCACCGCCCTCTCCGTCTCCACCGGCGGCATGGGGCAGCTCGGCTACGATTTGCTCATCGAGGGCGGCGTCACCCTGCGCGGCTCGCAAGTCATCCTCGCCTCCCGCGACACCATCACGCTGGAAAGCGGCGCGGCCATCGACACCCTCGGGCGCGGCATCGCCTCGCCCGATTCCTCCGCCGGCCTCCTCTTTGGCGACGCGCCGAGCGCCTATGGCGAACTCGCTCTGCTCGCCGTCTCCAACGGCCTGCTCGTCCTCAACTCCCCCGCCGGCCTCAACACCTCCTCCATCACGCTCGGCGAAGGCGTCTCCCTCCGCTCCGAAGGCTCCATCGGCTTCTACGCCGACCGCGGCCTGAACATGGAGGGCCTCGCCCGCTTCGGCACGCGCAACCTCTTCCTCACCGTCCCCTCCTTCAACATCGGCTCCTCCGACGCCCTCGCCGCCGCCGGCCCCCTGCCCGACGGCATGATCCTCAACCAGTCCATCCTCGACAGCCTCCTCGCCGGCGACCTCGCCTCCGGCGCCCCCGCCGTCGAGACGCTCATCCTCGGCGCCTCGCAATCCATCAACTTCTTCGGCGACATCGCCCTCAACACCATCGACCCCGCCACCGGCCGCTCCAGCCTCGCCCAACTCGTTTTCAACAGCCCCGCCCTCTACGGCTACGGCTCCGCCGCCGACACCGTCCGCCTAACCACCGACACCTTCGTCTGGAACGGCGCCGAAGTCTTCGAGGCCGAAAGCTCCTACGGCCTCGTCTCCTCCAGCGCCCGGCCCGGCGCGCTGCGCGACGGCGGCGCGGGCTCCGGCCGCTTCGTCATCGACGCCGGCTCCATCGTCTTCGGCTACCCCTCCCCCTCCCGGCCCGACACCTCCATCACCTTCGACCGCCTCATGCTCGGCTTCTCCGATGTGGCCTTCAACGCCTCCTCCGCCATCACCGCCAACGCCCGCAGCACCCTCTCCGTTTACCAAACCGGCGACAACCCCGCCGCCCTCGACGCCTTCGACCCCGCCGCCTACGCCGGCGCCGGCGGCGCCCTCCACCTCAACACCCCGCTCCTCACCGGCGACTCCGCCGCCTTCCTCCACTTCCACGCCGGCGGCCCGATTGACGTCACCGCTCCCTCCGCCGCCGCCTCTGTGCCCGCCGCCTCCGGCCTCGGCGCGGAAATCGGCCTGCACACCGCCTCCTCCATCGACATCGCCTCCTCCATCATCCTCCACAGCGGCAGGCTCACCCTCTCCGCCGCGGGCGACATCACCCTCGCCGATGCCGCCCGTCTCGACCTCTCCGGCCTCCCCGTCGCCTTCCACGACGTCACCCGCCACACCTGGGGCGGCGACGCCTCCCTCGAAAGCGCCTCCGGCAACATCACCCACCGCGCCGGCGCGCAAATCGACCTCTCCGCCCCCGGCGAGGACGCCGGCTCGCTCACCCTCTCCGCCCTCTCGGGCCGCGTCCGCCTCGACGGCGAACTCCTCGCCACCGGCGGGGAGGGGCACGATGGCGGCTCCTTCGACCTCCGCGCACGCCTCATCGCCGACGACACCGCCGCCCTCTCCTCCGCCTTCGCCGCCCTCAACACCCGCCTCACCCAGGACGGCTTCTCCGCCGCCCGCTCCTTCCGCTTCACCCAGGGCGACCTCCTCATCGGCGACGACCTCAAGGCCCGCGACATCTCCGTCTCCGTCGATAACGGCAGCCTCACCGTCAACGGCCTCATCGACGCCTCCGGCCCGCGCCCCGGCTCCATCCGCCTTGCCTCCCGCGACGACCTTCGCCTCGCCTCCACCGCCGTCCTCGACGCGCGCGGCACGGAGATGCAGCTCGACGGCTACGGCCAGCCCGTCGAAGCCCTCAACCGCGCCCACATCGAACTCTCCTCCGCCGAGGGCTGGCTGCGCCTCGACGCCGGCGCCACCCTCGACCTCTCCTCGCCCGACGGCGTGGACCGCGGCCGCCTTACCCTCAACGCCCGCCGCGCCGACGAAACCGGCGGCGACATCAACATCGACGCCTCCGGCCCCCTCGACATCCGCGGCGCAGACTCCATCGCCCTCAACGCCTGGTGGACCTACTCCCCCGCCGACGAAAACGGCTCCATCGTGCAGGACAACGGCACCGACTCGCCGGTCAGCACCAACGAACTCCAAACCACCACCCGCACGCTTCTGGAAACGATGACCCGCACCGTTACCGTCACTGTCACCACGTTTCCGGGCGAGAGCTTTCCCTTTGGCGAGAACCTGACCGTTGGCTACCCCGACTATGTCGAGCCGAACTATGCCCTCGGCTTGACCCTCCAGGCAGACTACTCCACTTATCCTTATATATTTAGCCTCTATTTCCCCGGCGCCACCGGCCTGAAAAGCGGCAAGGCCACGCTCGTCTCCGGGAAAATCACCGGCGGCGACGGCACCGTTTACAATCCCGGCGACCAGATCGGCTACATCGTCATGAACGACGCGACGCTCACCGCCGACGTGATGATCGACATCGACGGCGTGCCCTCCGGCACGCAGCTCTTCGGCTGCTACGACTCCACCGGTTCCTACTACTACACGCTCAAAGCCACCAACGCCAACCGCGAGGTCAGCCAGACCTCCACCCTCGTCACCCTCGACACCCCGCCCAGCATCGACACCGTCATCGATGACTCCACCCCCGGAAGGCTCATCACCACCGTCACGAGCGTGGAACTCCTCCAGACCCTCGAAACCACGGTGACAATGGCCCCCCCCGACACTGCCATCGGCACCGTCACCACCACCGAAACCTCGCCCGACAACCTGACCAAAACCACCACCGACGCCGAAACCTACGCCGACCCGCAAAAAGGCTTCGCCGGCCTCGACCAGATCGACGAACAAAACCAGGTCTTTTACGCCAACGCCCTCGCCGACACCGCCCTCCAAAACCGCCTCGCCGGGCTCAAGGCTCACGACGACGCCTTCCACCTGCGCCCCGGCGTGGAAATCACCGGCGGCGACGCCTCGGGCGGCAACCTCACCGTCCCCGGCGACCTCGACCTCTCCCGCTACCGCTACGGCCCCGCCGCCGACCGCGACCCCGCCTCCGCCAGCTACGGCGCGGGCGAGCCCCTCGCCCTTCAATTGCGCGCCCCCGCCGACCTCGTCATCAAGGGCAGCATCACCGACGGCTTTGCCCAGGCCAAACCCACGCCCGACGACCGCGCCCTCCTCCTCGCCGCCGGCAGGGTCGCCGCCGACACCGTGCTCACCTTCGACCTGAACCTGCCCGCCGGCACGAAGTTCGACAGCGGCTCCCGCCTGCCCTTCCCCGTCACCTTCTCCGGCCCCGACGAACTCCCCGGCGGCGAAACCGCGACCACGACCATGATCCTGTGGCACGTTCCCTATAACCAAACCACTTTCGGTTATTACTTTGCCTTCCCGGACCCCAATGACCTGCCCGTTGTCGAAACCGGCAGGGTGGATGTCGTGGCGAGCCAGGGCGGAACGCCCAAAACCTATTTGCCCGGCGACAAACTGCCGCGCAATCTCGCGGAGGGCACCACCTTCTACGCGGGCACCAAACTGAGCGCCAACAACCCCGCCAACGCCACCGTCAAATTCAGCGGCTTCACGATTGGCGCCTATAACAGGGCGCCTGTCGATGTGACGCTGGCCAAGGACTTCACGACGGGCGCCAGCACTGAGCGTGTCGGCGGCGACCAATACATCCGCCTCCCCGACGGCACCGAGTATAACGCGCGCGACAACCCCGCCATCCCCCCCGGCACCCTGCTGCCCAAAGGCACGATCATCAGCGCCCAAGTCGGCTTCTACTCCGGCAACGAGTACGAGGTTGAAGCCTTCGTCATCCCGCCCGGCACCTCATTGCCCAAAAACTACATCCTCACCGACCCGCTACCGCTCCTCGCCGGCGACATCCTCCCCGCCGGCACCAACATCGCCGAGGCCATCTACGACGCGGAAGCCCGCCTCCTCCACGCTGTCGCCCCCATGCTCGCCCCCGGCAGCCTCTCGGCCGACATCCGCCTCGCCGCCGGCGCCGACCTCTCCGCCGCCGACGCCCGCGCCCTGCTCTCCGCGCCCGCGCTTGCCGCCGCCGGCCACGCCGGCAACCTCACGCTCGACAACCTCCGCCGCAGCAACATCGGCCAGCCCGGCCTCAACGTCATCCGCACCGGCGTCGGCAGCCTCGACCTCCTCGCCGGCGGCGATTTCACCCAGACCGCCCCCTACGGCATCTACACCGCCGGCACCGACACCGAGCTGCCCGGCGGCGGCGACGAAGCCTTCCGCCTCCCCCTTCCCCCCGGCATCGTGCTCGGCGCGACCCTCGCCGACTGGGCCTCCGCCCTCGGCGAACGCTCCGTCTGGTATCCCGACCACGGCGGCGACCTCACCATCGCCGTCCAGGGCGACCTCTCCGCCTACACCTACAAACAGGGCACGCTGGACAACCAGTCCGTCTCCAACTGGCTCTGGAAACAAGGCGGCGACGACGCCCTCGGCATCAAAACCGCCTGGGGACTCAACTTCGGCACCTTCATCCCGATCACCTATAACCAGAAACCTGCCGCCGCCCTCTACGGCTTCTCCGGCTTCGGCGCCCTCGGCGGCGGCAACGTCCGCATCCGCGTCGGCGGCGACGCCGGCGTGCTCGCCTCGCCCGTCAAGCGCAGCCAGTATGGCAACGACGACGTTTACAGCACCTCCCTGCTCGTCGCCGTCGGCTCGACTGGCCGCGTCACCTCCGTGACGACCCGGGACGGCGTCGTCACCGGCGGCGAAATCACGCAAACCGGCGGCGGCGACATCGACGTGCGCATCGGCGGCCGCCTCAACCCCTTCGCCTCGTTCGATTACCTCGACATGGACGGCGGCTCCTTCACCAACCTGCGCGGCGACATCCGCCTGGAGGCCGCCGCCATCGGCTTCCTCAAGCCCGCCTACGGCGCCCTCTCCGCCGGCGACCCCCGCGCGCCCGACATCTACGCCGCCGGGGGCATATCCAGCGGCTACGCCTACACGCCGCAAGGCGCCCCGCAAATCACGCCCGGCGACGGCGCGGTGGCCTTCCGCACCCGCGGCAACCTCTCCGTCAACATCCCCCGCGACGCCACCATGGGCGACATCTACAGCGCCAACACCCGCCTCTTCGACTACCAACCCGACCCCGCCAGCCAGAACACCGCCTTGACCTGGTTTTCCCTCTGGCGGGACGACACCGCCGTCTCGCTCTTCTCCGCCGGCGGCGACATCGCGCCCTTCGGCCTGGGGACTTCGGGCCTGCTGTTGACCACGCCCAGGTTTTACGCCACCGCCGCCGCCGGCAGCATCTACTACGGCAGCCGCAACACCAACTCGCCGATGACCATCGAACTGGTCCCCTCCGCCACCGGCCAGCTCGAACTGCTGGCGATGGATTCCATCTACGCCGGCGTCATCGGAGGCCCCGCGCGCCTCGCCATGTCCGGCGCGAGCGCCGGCTTGGAACTCATCCCCAACCCCTTCAAACCCGCCTACATCCTGGCCGGGCCAGGCACGACCTATTTCACTGACGCCTACGCCCTCACCAACACGCTCATCGCCTACGGCCTGCCGCGCTACGAAGGCGACCAGGGCACGCGCACGCCCACGCAAGGCTACTTCGCCTTCCAGCCGGACATGCCGCTCACCAACCTGCACGCCGCCGACGCCGACCCGATGCGCATCTACGCCGCCGAGGGCGACATCGTGAGCTTCCGCATGGGCGACCTCGCCAGCAGCTACGGCGTCACCACCCGCCTCCCGGTGGCCAAAGCCGCGCACATCCTCGCCGGGCGCGACATCGTGGCCTTCGGCGGCCCCGCCGGCTCCTACTACGATATGCCCAACCTCATCCTCAACGCCCGCGACACCGACGTCTCGCTCCTCTCGGCGGGCCGCGACATCATCCACGCCAACGCGGAAATCTACGGCCCCGGCGCGCTGGAAGTCACCGCCGGCCGCCACATCTACCAGGGCGACAACGGCACGCTGACCAGCCGGGGCGCGGTCCTCCCCGGCGACAACCGCCCCGGCGCCGACATCGCCCTGATGGCCGGCATGGCCAACGGCGTGGCTTGGGACGCCGTGCGCGACCTCTACCTCGACCCGGCCAACCTCGCCAACCCGGAGCTGCCCCTGTCGCATCCCGATTATCCCGAAAACGCGGGCAAAGTCGCCAAGGTTTACGACGAGGAATTGATTGCGTGGTTGAAGGAAAACTACAACTACGAGGCCGCCGACAGTGAGGCCGCGCTGGCCTGGTTTTCGACGGAACTGACGCCCGGGCAGCAACGCGTCTTCCTGCGCTCGGTCTATTACAACGAACTGCGCGAAGGCGGCCGCGAATACAACAACCCGGAAAGCCGCCGCTTCGCCAGCTACCTGCGGGGCCGCCAGATGATCGCCACGCTGTTCCCCGAGACCGATGCGGCCGGCAACGAGATCACGCGTCCGGGCGACATCACGATGTTTGGCGGCTCGGGCATCCGCACGCTCTTCGGCGGCGACATCCAGATGCTGGCTCCGGGCGGGCAGGTGATGGTCGGCATGGAAGGGCAGGTGCCTCCCGCGACCGCGGGCGTGGTCACGCAAGGCGCGGGTGACATCCAGACCTACAGCCAAGGCAGCCTCCTGCTCGGCCTCTCGCGCATCATGACGACCTTCGGCGGCGACATCTTCGGCTGGTCGGCGGAAGGCGACATTAACGCCGGACGCGGCAGCAAGACGACGATTGTCTATACGCCGCCCAAGCGGGTTTACGACAACTACGGCAACGTGACGCTGTCGCCGACCGTGCCGAGCAGCGGCGCGGGCATCGCCACGCTCAATCCGATCCCGGAAGTTCCCCCCGGCGACGTGGACCTGATCGCGCCGCTGGGCACGATCGACGTCGGCGAGGCGGGCATCCGCGTGTCGGGTAATATCAATCTGGCCGCGCTCCAGATCATCAATGCCGCCAACATCCAGGTGCAGGGCAACGCCACCGGCATTCCGGTGGCCGCCATGCCGAACCTCGGAGCGATCACGGCGGCCAGCAATACCGCCAATGCCGCCACGGCGGGCGCGATGGAAGCCGCCGCCGAAGCCCGCCGCAGCCCGGCTCCGCCGGTCATGCCCTCGATCATCGAGGTGGAGGTGCTCGGTTACGGAGGCACCAAGGAAGAAGCGAAGAAAACGGCGGCGGCTCCGGAACCGGCAGAAAGCCCGCTGGCAATGGTAAACAGATAAACCGGACGACACGTGCAGGGGTCGGTCGGGCGGCCGAAACAACGGGCCGGCTATCGCCCTGTGTATCCACACCTGACCTTGAAATCATCTGCAACCATCTCTGCCATCGCTGCCGGTCCCGTTCCGTCCGGCAACCTGCGGCGTGTGCTCGACGTGGTGCTGCGCAAGCCGGTGTACCTGGCGCAGTTTCGCCGGCTGGGCGAGGCTCCGGAGCGGCGCAGGCCGGGGAAGGTGGCCGGCCCGCTTCTCGACGTGCTGATGGCCGAGGGGGTCGTCAAGAGGAAGGCCGGGGCCGGCGGAAAGCGCCGGCATGGCCTGAGCCTCCGGGGTCAGGAGCTGCTGGGGCTGCTGGATGACCTGGACTGGCTGGACCGGCTGGCGGAGACGCTGGATACGCATCCGGTGCAGGTGTTGCGGACAAGAACGAAAGCCGGTGCGTCGGCGGTGACCGTGCGGCGGGTGCTGCGCGAGCGGGGAATGGCCGCGTGGCTGGAGCGTCTGCCGCCGGCCGGAGGATTTGCGGCGAACGATCTGCTGGACGGGATGCCGGAAGCGGCGGCCGCCGCCGCCCGGCAGGAGGCCGGGCTGATGCTGCGGTTTCTGAAAACACGCGGTCTCCTCGTGCGCAGTCGCTTTGTCCGCGACCGGCCGGGCGAATACCGGATGACGGATTTCGGAAGAGGTATCCGGAATTTCCTGATCCGGCTGCGGAAGCTGGGCGGCGGGCGGGCCGACGGCCTCGCGGAGGCGGTCGTAGAGGCGACTATCCCCGGCAGTGATTTTGCCGAATCCCGAAAGACTGCCTGATGAAGAAACAGACCGAAAGAAAGATCGTTGTCACCGGACGGGGAACACCGCCGTTACGCCTGTTGTATGTGGAGTCACACTGGCTCGCGCGCAAGACGGTGGGGTACCTGATGCAGGAGGTGGAGTGCGAGTGGAGTTATGCCGACGACGCGGCGCAGGCTGTCGCATTTGTGACACGGGCGCGAATGCAGCCACAACCGCAGCCTGGCGCGGCGACGGATATCGGTCCCTTCGACGTGATCATCGTCGATCACCATCAGACGGCGGAAGGCTCCGGCCTGCGCGTGGTGCGCGCTCTGCGCGAGGCCGGCTGCACCGGCCCGATCCTCGCCATCGGACTCGAGGAAATCACTCCCGTTGAAAAACAGCGTTACGAAAAATTTGATGTGCCCTTTCTCGTGCTGACTCCGGAAAACCATGCTGACCTGAAGGCAGCGGTGAGAGAGGCGCATAACCAGGCGAAATGATCGGCGCGTTAATCCCGTTCGGCTTCCGCTGGCGAAATTCACGCAGGAGAAAAACGAGGCGGTCCACGAACAGTCGATCAAGGCCAGGGCGGCGACTCGCGCCGCGCGGTCTGCACGCGCAAGAAGGCGCCGTTAAAAAATTTCGGGGGGGAGGGGGGGGACCTGGACTCCCGGGGGGCGTGCTGTTATTGCCCGTTTCCTGCGCTGACGTACTGCAGGATCACGCGCTCGACTTTCCCGTTGTTGTCCACGATCCGGTAGTCGATGCCTCCGGTTGCAGCCAGCAGTTTGAAGATATTCTGGATGGATTCGGACTGGAAGCGTCCGGTAACCGTCTCGTTTGCGAGCCGGGCGTCGCTCATTTCGACGATGATACCATATCGTCGCTCCAGTTCGCGCATGGCGTCGGGCAGGGGTTCACGGTTCCAGACGATCCTGTCCGATATCCAGCCGGTAGCGTCCTCATCGGCGGCTGTGGTCACTCGACCGGTATGCGTGGCGGGAGCGAGCGTGTATTGCATGCCGGCGGTCAGTGTGACCGGATTTGCTGTCGCCGCGGAAACGGCAGGTCCGCCAACGGGGGTGACCTCCACCTTGCCTTGCACAAGCGTTACCTGCGCCTTGGTTCCGTCGGAGAAGGCTTTGACGTTGAACCGTGTGCCCAGAACGGTGATCCGCATCGTCGAGGTTTCGACGATGAAGGGTCGTGTCTGGTCGTGAGCGACATCGAAGAAGGCTTCGCCCGAAAGGCGCACAACCCGGTTCCGGGAGCCAAAAGATTTTGGATACAGCAGGGAGCTCCCGGCATTGAGAGTGATTTTTGTCCCGTCGCCCAGGGTCAGCATGAGGCGCTCTCCGGCACCGTTGGTTTGTTCGATCCAGGTATTGCCGGACTCATTACCCGGCACGGCCTCCGGGGAGCGGTTCGGCTGGAGGACAATTCCGAATGTCAGGGCGATCGCGGCAACCGCGCCCGCGATGCCAGCCCACACGGCAGGAGCCGGACAACGCTTCCGGATGCCTGCCAGCCAGAATCGACGGCGGCCTGGCCGGGGCGCAGGAGTGGGGCTGGTCGCATCGCCTTTATCTGCCGGAGCGGCGGCGACCGGGGATAGTGGAGCTGCGGCGCGTTCCCGGCCGATGGCATCCATCACTTTCCGGCTGGCGCCGTCCAGATCGAATCCTTCCTCCCAGTTTTTCGGGTCTTCGCACCAGGCTGCGTCCATGTCATCGAACATCTTCTGAAGGTCGGGTTGCTGCAGCAATGCAACCAGCCGTTCACGCTCCTCGCTGGTGGCTTCACCGACCAGGTATCGCAAGGCGAGGGAATAAAAGGCCGCTCTTTCGTCGTCAACAGGGCGCATTTTCAATGGTGTCTGATATAGGTAGGGAAAAACGGGGAAAAACTACTACGCGGGAATACTGTATTCGCCAAAAAATTTCAAATCAGGGTTGGTCTTCGGAGCCGGAACTGTCCCGAAGCAGATTGCGGAAGCGAGGCAAGGCAACTTCGATCTGCTCGTTTGCTTTCATCATCTGGTTCCGGACGGTGTGCTCGGAAAGTCCGAGCCGTAATGCGACTTCCCGGTAGCGCAGATTTTCCAGACGGCACAGCTTGAATATCTCCCGGCGTTTCGGGGGCATGGTTTCAAGGAGGGTTTCGACTTCGGTCAAAAATTCCCGATAGAGCAGTCCCTTGTCTGCTTCTGCGGGATCGACGAGCGTGGCTTCGGGTACTTCGGCGAGAGGCACCGAAGTCGTTCCGCGGGCATGACGGGAGAGCAGGTACAGCGATTGCCTGGCGACGGCGCTGAACAGATAGGCGCGCACTTCCGAGGTGATCACGACTTGCTTCCGGCGTTGCCAGAAACTGGTGAACACACTCGATACGGCGTCTTCACTCAGGTCATTGCGACGAAGCAGCGACTGCGAGAGTTTGCAGAGATGCACGTAGTATCTGCGCATGAGGGCGAGCAACGCGGTTTCATCGTCGTTGCGGATACGCTCTACCAGATCTTCGTCCGGGATGGTTTCCTGGTCCATGATGTGCTCCGGTCTGGAGAATGAGAAGGGAGGTTGCGCAGCTTACCGGTCGGTCAGCAGTTCTTTCGGTTTCCGGATTTCGTCTTCCGTCCTCATCGGGAGGCGGACGATCATTTTCTGTTCATGTCGGGCAAATACGGCTCCGGTCAGCGTCGTGAGGGAAGAGAGGAGGTGAGCAAGGCTGATATTGGAGGCGGATTCCACGAGTATCCGGTCGTCCAGAGGAATGCGCTTGTCCAGGTAGATGAGTTCGAGGCCTGTTTGTTTCTCGATGAGAGCAAGAATATCTCCCAGGCTCGTCGGACGCGCCTGCGTGGAAGCGATGTTGACCCGGGTTCTCGCCAGAACCGGATCGGAGGAATAATCCGGCTCCTGGCTTGCGAAGGTGCTGGCCCCGGCGCATGCGAAAAGGCAGACCAGCAGGAGCGACTTGCTCCTCTGGAGAGAAATGTGGCCGGCGAAACTGACGGGACAGGAAAACATATGTATCAGAATGCTGATACGAAGGTCAGGAAAAGGAGAAGGGTGATGTGTTTCGTACCTTTTGGTGGGTGACAAATTGATTTCGGGAATCCGGATGAATTTGTGGGAAACGCGTCCTCTGGTCACTGGAAACCGAAAAATCCATGCCGCCAGAAACACGATTGGCGGAAAAAAATCAGCGAAAATCGGAGCGCGGAGCGTGTTCGTAACAAGAACGTAACTTTGGCGAGTAGTAGATTTGGGGGTGAAGCCGCAACCTATGTGTGAGCACCCGTTCCGCTCTCACTTCAAATCAACCGACCAGAGCTCCGAGATCCATCTGCTACCATCACAGACCGACCGTATTCCGGAAAGAATGGCGACGACTGCCGCCTGCCGATTCCGCACCAACATCAATCCGGCTTCCCTCCGATCCAGCACTGCCAACCTTTGTGAATTTTCCGACCTGTTCCAGATCCGCGCTGAAAAATTTTCTGTTTCCAGCCTTGTTCCTGTCGCTGATGGTGGTGATGCAGGTAGTGCGTGGCGAGCCTGCGGGAGAGATGCCGGCGGCGGCGCAGTACCTGGACATTTTCGAGTACTACGTGGAAGGAGCGGAGAAGCTGACGCCGGTGGAGATCGAGAAGGCGGTGTATCCGTTTCTTGGAGAGGCGCGGACGCCGGAGGACGTGGAGGGGGCGCGCCTGGCTCTGGAAAGACTCTACCAGGAAAAAGGCCTGCAGACGGTGGCGGTGCAGGTGCCCGAGCAGCAGGTGCAGGACAGCACGGTGACGATCCGGGTGATCGAGGGAAAGGTCGGGCGGCTGCGCATCCGCGGCTCCCGTTACTTCGACCACAACCGGATCAGGGAGAAGGCGCCGTCCATCGCGGAGGGAGAGGTGCCCGATTTCAACGCGGTCACGCGTGACATCATCGCGCTCAACCAGTTGCCCGACCGGCGGGTCACGCCATCGCTGAAGGCGGGCGTGGTTCCCGGGACGGTGGATATCGACCTGACCGTGGAGGACACCTTTCCGCTGCACGGCAGCCTCGAACTGAACAACCGCTACAGTTCCGACACGAAGCCGTTGCGGCTCAACGGCTCGATCAGCTACGGCAATCTCTGGCAACTCGAACACACCGTTGGCCTGAGCTTCCAGGTGGCGCCGCAGCGCCTCGACGACGCGAAGGTGTTTTCGGCCTACTACCTTGCGCCGGTCCCGAACACACCGGTGAAGCTGGTGGTGCAGGGCGTGAAGCAGGACAGCGACGTGTCCACGCTCGGCACGTTCGATGTGGCCGGCCGCGGCGAGATTGTCGGTGCGCAGGCAATCGTGGCGCTGACCGGTTCGGAAACTTTTACACACAGCCTGACGTTCGGGATCGACTACAAGCACTTTGACGAACTGCTCACGATCACCGACGTGCCGGGCGGCACGCAGACGCCGATCACATACTACCCGATGGCGGTGAACTATTCCCTGACACTGCTGCAGCCGAAGTCGGTCACGCAGATCAACGCGGGGCTCAATTTCCACGTGCGCGGCATGGGCAGTTCCTCGGAAGAGTTTGACCAGAAGCGCGCGTATTCGGACGGCAGCTACATCTATTTCCGCGGCGACGCCTCGTGGACCGGCGACGTTTACGAGTCATGGCAACTCTTCGCCAAGGTGCAGGGGCAGCTTTCGAGCCAGCCGCTCATTTCGTCGGAACAGTTCGGTGCCGGCGGCCTGGGCACGGTGCGCGGTTATCTGGAAAGCGAGGTGATGGGCGACAACGGCATCGGCCTGTCGGTCGAGTTCCGGGCGCCGTCGTTCACCCTCGGGGGATTTTTTGAGGAATGCCGCCTGTACATCTTCGGCGAGACCGCCGGCCTGACGCTCAACGATGCGCTGGCCGACCAGGACTCGCGCTTCCTGCTCGCCAGCATCGGCGCGGGCCTGCGGCTGAAGTTCCGCGACCATTTTAACGGTTCCCTCGACCTCGGCGTGCCGCTGCGCAGCGAGGGCACGACCGAACATTTCGAACCGCGCCTCACCTTCCGCGTCTGGGCCGAATTTTAGGGAAAAACTGAAAAGCTGAAAACTGAAAAACTGAAATCAGGCCACGCGAACCACCGTTCTCCCCTCCACTTCAACTCCCGACTTCAACTCCCGATCATGACCGTCACAGCCACGAAAAAAAGCCGCCTCCCGGGGCACCTGTTCCACTGCGCGCTGCTGGGTATCCTGGCGCTGCTCGCATTTCCGTCCACCGCCCGCGCGTGGTGGAACAACGAGTGGGCGCTGCGAAAAAAGCTGACCATCGACACGACGCCGGCCGGAGCGGACATCGCCGGTCCGGTGGGAGGGGCTCCCGTCCTCGTGCGCCTGCACACGGGCAATTTCCAGTTCGACCTGGCGCGACCCGACGGCGCGGACATCCGCTTCGTGGCCGGGGACGACAAGACGGTTCTCCCGCATCACGTCGCGCAGTTCGACGGCCTGCTCGGCGAGGCGTTTGTCTGGGTGCGGGTGCCGGAAATACAATCCGGAGCGCAGACGGAGATCTGGCTGTACTACGGCAACCAGGCCGCGCCTTCCGTCGAAAACCTCAAGGACACCTTCGATGCCGACACCGTGCTCGCCTGGCATTTTGGCGAACGCGGCCAGCCGGCCCGCGATTTTTCCGGCAACGAGAACAACGCGGCCAGCCCCGGAATCCCGGCCGAAGGCACGCTGATCGGCACCGGCCTGCGCTTCGACGGCAACTCGGCCGTCACCGTGCCCGCCACGCCCTCGCTCGCCTGGACCGCCAACGCGCCGCTGACCTGGTCGGCCTGGGTCAAACCTGCGACGCTTACCGGCCGTGCGGTCATCTACAGCCGCCGTTCGGCGTCCGGCCCGCAGGCCGCTTTCCTCGTCGGCGCCGATCAGGGCGCCCCCTTCGTGGAAGTCACCGCAGGCGGCAGCACCGTCCGCTCGCCCGCCGGAGCACCGTTGACGGTCAACACCTGGCACCACCTCGCCGCGGTGGTCGAAGCCTCCCGCATCACCCTCTACGTGGACGGCAACACCTACGCCACGCTTGACACCGGTATGCCTGCGCTCGATACGCCGGCCGCGCTCGGCGGCGACCGTGCGACCGCCGAAGCGGCGGTCACGTCGGGCTTTGCCGGCGAACTGGTCGAGTTCCAGCTTGCCCGCACCGCCCGCCCGTCCGGCTACATAAAATTCCTCGCTGCCACGCAGGGTGGTGAAACCGGCGCCCGCGTGGTACTGGTCGGCGAGGAGGAACAGTCCGGCGGAGGCGGCGGCGGGCACTCCGGCTATTTTACCGTCATTATCCAGAACCTGACTTTCGATGGCTGGGTGGTCATCGTCATCCTCGCGGTGATGAGCGCGATCAGCATCGCGGTCATGGTGGCCAAGAACGGCTACATCGACACGGTCCGCAAGGGGAACGAACGCTTTTCAAAACTCTTCAACGAACGCGTGGCCGGCGACCTCACCGTCCTCGACAATGCCAATCACCAGGTTTCCTCGCTCGGCGGCCAGCTTACCGAGGCCGAGCGCAAGCTGATCGCCCGCGCGCCGCTCTACCGGCTTTACCACATCGGCGCCGAGGAAATCCGCAAGCGGCTCTCCGAAACGAAAAAGGGCGACGAGAGATCGCTGTCCGCGCATGCGATCAGGGCGATCACCGCGAGCATGGACGGCGGCCGCGTCCGCGAACAGCAACGCCTCAACAAGCAGATGGTGCTCCTGACGATCGCGATCTCCGGCGGTCCGTTCCTCGGGCTGCTCGGCACGGTGGTCGGCGTCATGATCACCTTTGCGGCGGTGGCGATGGCCGGCGACGTCAACGTCAACGCCATCGCGCCCGGCATCGCCGCCGCGTTGCTGGCGACCGTGGCCGGCCTGGCCGTGGCGATTCCCGCGCTGTTCGGCTACAACTACCTGCTCACGCGGGTGAAGGACGTGACCGCCGACATGCAGGTCTTCGTGGACGAGTTCGTCACGAAAGTCGCCGAGTTTTACCCGAAGCGCGCCTCCGAAAAAGCGAAACTCGCCGGCACCGAATAACCGGCGTCGCAACTCTGAACCCGAAACCCTGAACCCGAAACCGGAGCGAAGCTCACCATGACCGTCCAGGACGAAAGCAAACCTTACGACGACATCAACATCACGCCCATGCTCGACCTGGCGTATGTGCTGCTCGTGATTTTCATCCTCATGTGCACGGCCTCCGTCGCGGGCACGAAGGTGAACCTGCCGAAGTCGAGCAACACGCCGGCCAGCCTGGCCAAGCCGAAGACGAAGGCGATCACGGTGAACAACGAGGGACGTGTCTTTCTGGATACGGTGCCGGTGACCCTCTCCGAACTCGAACAACGGCTCAACTCGCAGAAGGCGCTGACGCCGGATTTTCCGGTGGTGGTGCGCGGCGACAGCCTCACGCAGTACCAGGGAGTCATGGACGTGCTCGACGTGCTCGGCCGCGTCGGCATCTCGCAGGTCGGCCTGGCGACGAAGGCCAAATAACCCCGCTCCTCCGCATCCGATGACTGCACCCGACCACAATCGCGACGACAACGACGACCCGCTCGACGAGAAGGAGCCCGGCTTTTTCCGGCGCTACGGGATCGTGCTGGCCGTGTGCGCGGTCATCGCCGGCGGCATCGCCTGGTGGCTGGTCTCGACGGCCTCCGGCCCGAAACCCTCCGCGCCGAAGCCGCAGGAGTTTTCCATGATCCGCGTGGCGCTTCCGCCGCCACCGCCCCCTCCGCCGCCTCCGCAACCGAAACCGGAGGACACGCCGAAGCCGGAGGAGCAGCCGCAGATGATCGAGCAGGAGCCGGTGCCGGCCGACGAGCCGCAGGAAAAGCCGGCCGAATCGCCCGAACCGCCCGGGGAAGACGCGGCGCCGATGGGCACCAACATCCAGGGCGACGGGCCGGCCGACGGTTTTGGTCTGGTCGGCCGCGGAGGCGGTTCCGTGATTGGCGGCACCGGCACGGGAACCGGTTCCGGCGGACGCGGCTCCAGCCGCTGGGGCTGGTACGCCGCGCAGGTCCAGACGACCGTGGCCGAGGCGCTGCGAAGAAACGAAAGGACCCGCGTGGCCGACCTGCGCATCACGGTGCGCATCTGGCCCGACGAGGGAGGCCGCATCCGCGCCGCCCGGCTGGTCGGCAGCACCGGCAACCGGGATCTGGATACCGCCATCGAAAAGGACGTGCTCACCGGCCTCACGCTCCGCGAACCGCCGCCCGCCGACATGCCCGCGCCCATCGTCCTGCGCCTCACCGCCCGCCGTCCCTGATCCCTCTCCGTTCCGAAACCATTTTTATTGCGTAACCGATTTCCAATGACAACCGAACAGCCACACCCGCGCCGGTCCGGACTCCGGCTTCTTGCCGGCCTCGCCGCGCTGGGTTTTTCAGCCCTCCTTGCCACCGGAGCCGAAAACCCGCCCTCCGCCCCGTCGGAGAGCGTGACGGTGAACATCCTGCGCCTGCTCGTGCAGCAGGGCATTTTCACGCAGGAGCAGGCCGAGGGTCTGGTCCGGCAGGCGGAAGCCGAGGCCGCGGCGGCCAGGGAAACCGCCCGGCTCGCCGCGCTGGCCCACGCGCCCGGCGGCGCCGCGACCGTCACCGCCTCGTCCCCGGCCGGTGTGCCCTCCGGGCTCTCGCCCGTGACCACCACGACGCCGTCCGGCGGAGTCCGCGTCACCTACGTGCCCGAGTCGGTCCGGCAGCAACTGCGCGAGGACATCAGGCAGGACGTGATGCGCCAGGCCCGCGAGGAAAACTGGGCCGATCCCCGCGAGGTGCCCGCCTGGACCAAAAAACTCCGGCTCACCGGTGACGTCCGTTTCCGTTACGAAGGCACGTCCTTCCCCGACGACAATGCCGTCGGTCCCGGCTTCAATCCGTTCTACAATTTCAACAGCATCAACCGCGGCTCGCCCTTCGACATCTCGTCGCTCAATACCACCACCGAGCCGCCTACTTACAACGCCGACCAGGACCGCGACCGGCTTCGCCTCCGCGCCCGCCTCGCGCTCGATGCCGACCTCGGCGAGAATTTTTCTGCCGGACTGCGCATCGCCACCGGCAACGACGACTCGCCGGTCTCCACCAACCAGACGATGGGGTCCGACGGACTCGGCGCCAAATACGCCCTCTGGCTCGACCGCGCGTTTCTCAAATACGACGTTCCCGGACTCACCTCCGACAAAAAGATCACCCTCACCGTCGGCCGTTTCGAGAACCCGTTCTTTGCCACCGACCTGGTCTGGGACGACGACCTCGGTTTCGACGGCATCATGGTCCAGGCCCGCTACGGTATCGGCCAGCGCATCACGCCCTTTTTCACGCTCGGCGCCTTTCCCGTCTACAACACCGACTTCAACTTTTCCAGCAACCAGCCGCAGAAGTTCAAGAGCGAGGACAAGTGGCTCTACGGCGGCCAGCTCGGCTTCGACTGGAAGCTTTCCGACAACCTCTCGGTCAAGGTCGGCGCGGCCTATTACGATTTTGTGAACATCGAGGGAAAGGTCTCCAGCTCCTACATCCCGCTCAACTCCTCCGATCCCGGCAACACCGACGGCTCCCGTCCGGCCTTTGCCCAGCGGGGGAACAGCTACATTGCCCTGCGCGAAATCCCCGAATATTATCCCGGCACGAGCGATCTGAATAACGAGTGGCAATACTTCGGCCTGGCCACGCCCTTCCGCGAACTGGCGCTGACCGCGAAGGTGGATTACAAGAAATTCGATCCGGTGCACCTGTCGCTGGAGGCCGAGTTTGTGCAAAACCTCGCGTTCGACGAGGCGGCGATCAACGCCAACGGCCCCAGCCGCCACAAGGGGCCGACCAACAACCTCGACGACGACGACAACTTTGAAGGCGGCGACATCGGCTACCTGGTCCGGCTCAATGTCGGCAGCCTGGTGCTGGAAAAACGCTGGGACTGGCAGGCGAGCATTGCCTACAAGTACGTCGAGTCCGACGCCGTGGTGGACGGGTTCACCGATTCCGACTTCGGCCTGGGGGGCACCAACCTGAAAGGCTACATCCTCGGCCTGACGATGGGCCTGTCGAAAAACGTGAACGGGCGCATCCGCTGGCTGAGCGCCGACTCCATCGCCGGTCCCCCGTACTCCGCCGATGTGTTCCAGTTCGATATCAACGCCCGCTTCTAGCGGGGAAACGCTGAAAAACTGAAAACTGAAAATCTGAAATGAAAAAACAACTACCCGGAAAACCGGCCTTTTGGGCGCTGCTCCTTCTGGCGCCGGTGTGCGCCTTCGCGCAGGCCCAGCCAGACAACACGATGGAGGTGCGACTGCGCGAGGCGCTGCGCAACACGACCCTGCAACTGCGCACCGCGCAGAGCGAAAGCGCGGCGCTTCAGGTGCAGCAGGCCGAGCTGGAAAAGGAACGCGATGCCCTGAAAAAGCAGGTCGTCGCCCTCACGAAACAGGGCGCCGAGGACCGCGCGGCTGCCGAAAAGGAGATCACCGACCTGAAAAGCATCGTGGTGACGCAGGAGGAGAAGGCCGCGCAGCTTTCCGCCGATCTGGCGAAATGGAAGGAAGCCGCGCAGAAATCGGCCGAACTGGCGCGGGTGCGCGAACTGGCCCGGTCCAATCTGGAAATCCGCGTGGCGCAGCTCGAGCGCACGGTGACCGACCGGGAGACGCGCAACGTCGAGCTGGTCAGGCTCGCCAACGAAATCCTCGACCGCCTGGAAAAGTTCGGGCTGGGGGACGCCATCGGGGCGCGCGAGCCGTTCATCGGGAAAAAACGCGTGGAGATACAGAACCTGGTCCAGGACTACGCCGACCGCGTGGCCGACCGGAAATACACCGCGGACAGCGGAGGACGTGCGGACGGCAATCCCCGGTGAAGCCATCCGGGAAAACGTATCCGTCAAACCACTTCTCTCCGGAATCCGGAGAGGGACTACAGACATCAGACAAAACCGGAAATGTTAATCATGACAAAGACACTGCTTGAACGCTGCCGCGAGGCAGCCGCACCGCGCGCGATGCGCGCCCTGTTTGCCACCGGCCTTCTGGCCGGGGCCGCCACCGCCATGGCCTCCGACGCCGGGGTGCTGGCGCGGATCAGCGATACCGACGTGAAGACCGAAGACATCCGCGCGGCGCTCGAGACGCTCGATCCGCGCGAGCAGGCCGCGCTGGCGCGCGATCCCAACCTGCTCAGCCAGGCCGTGCGCTCGCTGCTCGCCCGCCAGATCGTCCTGAAGGAGGCGCTCTCGAAAAAGTGGGACCAGCAGCCCGCCGCCGCGGCCGCCTTGCAGCGGTCCCGCGACAATGCGCTGGTCGAAAGCTACCTGCAATCGGTCTCCCAGCCGCCCGAGGGTTTTCCGTCCGAGGCCGAGCTTTCGGCCTTCTACGAGGCGAACAAGGCGCAGCTTCTTGTGCCCAGCCAGTACCGGATCGCACAGATCTTTATTGCGGCTCCGAAGGACGCCGGCGCCGACAAGGCCGAAAAGGCAAAAATCCGCAGCGAGGCCGTCAGGAAGCAGCTCGCGCAGGCCGGCGCGGATTTTGGCGCGGTGGCCCGCGAGCAGAGCGACGAAAAGGTCAGCGCCGAACGCGGTGGCGAGGCCGGCTGGGTGCTGGAAACCCAGCTCCGGCCCGAACTGCGCGACGCGATAAAAACATTGCCGGTCAACACGGTTTCCGACGCGATCCGTCTCGATGACGGCTGGCACATCGTGAAGGTGCTGGAGACGAAGGAGCCGCATACGCTGAAACTCGACGAGGTGCGCGGCCAGCTTGCCCAGCAATTGCGCAACGAGCGCGCCCGCGCCAACCGGCAGGCCTACCTGACCAAACTGCTGGAGCAAAATCCCATGGTCATCAACGAGCTCGCCCTCTCGCAGGTCCTGCCTCCGGCGACTGCTGCCGCCTCCGTCAGATGATCCTTTCCGGTTCCAGGGTGACACGGGCCTTCGGCCTCCGGGCCGGCGCGGGAGACGATCCCGCGGCGTCCGTGTCGCCGTGGACCGGAGGCGGCGGGCACGAAGAGCGCAGGGGGACGCTGACAGTCGTCTGTAAAGGTATCGAGAAAGTTCCGGTCCGTCTTCCTGCGCTCCTCGTGCCCGCCGCCTCGCCCCGGACCGTTTCCGCTCCCGGGAGTATCTGCTTCTTAACTACCAGTGATCCTGTTCGCGCCAGCCATTTTTAATCACCGCCGATTTTTCGTCATGAGTCCCGCCAGCCGTCACCGGTCCGTCACTACTGTTTCTCCTGTCCGCTCCGCCATCAGCGCGGTGACTGCGTTTGGCATCCTGCTCTCGCAGATGGCGCCGCTGCCGGCGTTTGCCGCCGATGTCCTCCGCCGCAGCTCCGCTCCGGCGGGCGGAGTGCCCGACGCCGCCATCGTCCGTCCGCCGGTCGTCCCGCCCTCCTCGACCAGTGGCGGAGCCCTGCGCGGCGATGTGCTCGCCCGCACGACGGCGGCGGTCCAGGCTGTCCGCGTGGCCCAGGCGCAGGCCCGCGCCGCCGCCCAGGCGGCCGTCAGCAACGTGCCCAACGGCCTGAAACCCGGCGGTCTGCAGGTTGCCGATGGCGCCTCGCCCGGTTCGGACCTGTGGCAGGGCGCCGACGGACCGACCGAGTCCGTTTCCGGCGGCCACACCACCGTGGACATCCGGCAGCAGGCCGCGAAAGCCATCCTCACCTGGAAGGAGTTCAACGTCGGCAAGGACACCACGCTCAACTTCGACCAGCACGGCAACAAGGACTGGATCGCCCTCAACCGCGTCAACGACCCTTCCGCCTCCCCCAGCCGGATCCTCGGCAACATCAAGGCCGACGGCCAGGTCTACATCCTCAACCGGAACGGCATCATCTTCGGCGGCGCTTCCCAGGTGAACACCGCCACCCTCGTCGCCTCCTCGCTGAATATCTCGGACGAGAACTTCCGGAAGGAGTTCGTCACCTCCAACTGGCAGCAGACACCGACTTTCCAAGCCGATCCGGGCATTACCGCCGGCGACGTGAAGGTCGAGGCCGGCGCCCGCATCGAGACGGATGCCTCCGGCCGCGTATTCCTCCTCGGCGGCAACGTCGAAAATCACGGCACGATTCTCACCCCCGACGGCCAGACCCTCCTTGCTGCCGGCCAGCGCGCCTACGTCAAGGCCAGCACCGAGTCCGCCCTGCGCGGCTGGGAGATCGAGGTCGCCGGCAACACCGCCGAGACCGGCCTTGCCGCCAGCACCGGCGAGATCATCGCCGAGCGCGGCAACATCACTCTCATTGGCAAGGACGTCTCCGTCTCCGGCCGCCTTGCCGCCACCACCTCCGTTGCCGCCAACGGCTCCATCTTCCTCCACGCCCGCGACGAGGCCATCGGGACATTCGGCGGTGCGACCAACCAGGTCTTCGAAGGCATCAAGTTTCTCCGGGCGGGTGATCTGTCCGTCGCGGAGGGGACGGTCCTCGACATCCTTCCCGAGTATTCCTCTACGGATACCGTCGCCTCGGCCGCGCTGCTCGACCCCTCGCAGATCGATCTTCACGGGAAGACCCTCCACATCGGCAAAGACGCCACCCTGCTGGCTCCCGGCGGTGACGTCAGCCTCAAGTCCGAGTATCTGGGCCTCGATCTCGATTACTCGCTGCTGACCCCGGAGCAGCGGGCTCAGGCCTCCGTCTACATCGGCCAAAACGTCCTGATCGACGTGTCCGGATCGACCGGCGTGATCGTGGACGGCGCGCGCAACTTCGTCGAGGTCGAGCTGCGTGGCAACGAACTGCGCGACAACCCGCTCCTCTACGATTTGCTCTATCGCAAAAAGGTCTGGGTCGATCTGCGCGACACCGGCACCTTCGACGACCCCTTCATGGCCGACGTGGAGTGGATCGAGGGCCGGCCAGGCATCTGGCAGGGCTCGCCGCTCTTCGACGCCACCGGCTACATCAACCAGCTCCGCCGCGGCGTGGGCGAACTCACCGCCACCGGTGGCAACATCACGGTCAGTGCTTTTGGCGACATCGTGGTGCGTGAGGGCGCGGTGCTCGACGTTTCCGGCGGCACGGTCGGCTACACCGTCGCGGTCGGTCAGGTCACCCGTCTGCGCTCCGCCAGCGGCGAGGTCGTCGACGTGAGTCAGGGTGTATGGGGGGAAGACTACACCGGAATCGTCGGTGTCTGGACAAAGGATCACGGCCGCTGGGGTTTTTCGGAGAGCTGGTCGCTCCCGCTCGGCAAGACCACTCGTGTCACCGGAGCCTGGACCGAAGGCAAGGCCGCCGGCACCGTGACCCTCGACGCCCAGCGCGTCGCGCTCGACGGCCAGATCAACGCCCATGTCACCCTCGGCGAACGGCAGCTGGGCAATTCCGCCGCGCCTGCCGGCGGCACGCTCATCCTCGGCCACAAGGATTTTTCCCGCGGCAACCCCACCTACAATTACGACTACCGGCTCACCGGCGTGCACCTCGACACCGACGTGCCGACGCTCGACGCAGAGTTTGCCGCGGGCGACCGGCTCGCCGCCGACTTCCGCACCGCGCTGTCCACCGGGATGCTGGAGCGGGGCGGCCTCGGTTCGCTCGAAGTTTACGCCACCGAGGAAATCAAGCTCGCCGAAGGCGCCTCGCTCGACCTCGGCGCCCGCGGTTCCGCCGTGCTGGCCGCGCGCGAGATTACCATCGACGGCGCCCTGCGCGCCGCCGGCGGCTCCATCACCCTGCGCGCCGACCTGGCGGGCGCGCCGCGCCGCAGCGATGCCGGCGCCAGCCAGCCCGAGGCGCCCTCGCCCCGGCCCCCGCTGTTTGTCACGCTGGGCGAAAACGCCCTGCTCGACGTCAGCGGCCAGTGGGTCAACGCCTTCGCCAACGGCGCTCCCGACGCCCCCTTTTCCGTCCACGGCGGCTCCGTCATCCTCGTCACCAACGAAATCACCACCCACAACGACCTCCCCTCGCTCGGCGGGGCGGGCGTGGGCAGCGGCGTCATCACCCTGGCCGAAGGCAGCGTCATCGACGTGTCCGGCGGCGGCTATGTCAACCACCGCGGCAGCCTCTCCCGCCTCGGCCACGCCGGGTCCATCTCCATCGGCGCCACCGACCTCGTCTTCGGCGACGGCCTCGCCACCTGGGACGGCCTGCGCGGCCACGCTCTCGCCACCACCACCTCCGCCGGACGCGGCGGCAGCCTCTCGCTCACTCACCGCGCCATCCGGATCGGCGGCGAACCCTCCGGCGAGGAAGGCGACGCCACGCTCTGGCTCGACGACGCCTTTTTCCAGCGCGGCGGCTTTGCCAGTTACTCCCTCCACGGCCTCGTCTCGCTCGCGGTCGAAGGCGACGCCCGCGTGCAACCCCTCCCGCAGAACCGCCTCGTCCTCGACCCCGCCGCGCTGCCCGGCGGCACGTCGTTGTCCGCTCTCGGCTCGCTGGCCCTCCTGCCCGAAGGCCACCGGGACGCTTCCGCCCTCTCGCTCTCGTCCGGCCACTCCGAATGGTTCTACAACCGGACCTCGAACTATCCCGCTTACGGAGTCCTCCGCCGCGGCGGCTCCCTCACGCTGGCCGAAGGCGGCGTCCTCGATGCCGGCATCGGCGGCTCGGTTCATCTGGATGCCTTCAACCAAGTGACCGTCGCCGGCACGATCAAGGCCCCGGGAGGAAACATCGTGATCGGTTCGGACACGGCCGGCTCCACGGGTCAGACCCAGAACCTCAGGATATGGCTCACCTCCACCGCCCGGCTGCTGGCCCCCGGCGCCTGGCTGCCCGAGCCCGGTCTGCATGGCCTGCGCACCGGCGAAGTCCTGGCCGGCGGCACGGTCACCCTGCAGACCCTCGGGAACGGCTATGTGGTCACCGAGGCCGGCTCGCTCATCGACGTCTCGGGCGGGCTGGCCACCCTCGACCTGCCCCTCGCGACGGGCAACGGCCTCGGCGGATCTTCCGGCGGCCTTCCGCCGACGACGCCGCGCAAAGTCTGGAGCGACGCCGGCTCCGTCGTCATCCGCATGAGCACCGGCGGCGGTTATCTCGACGGCAGCTACCTGGCCTCCGGCGCCGTGCCGGAAGCCGCCGACGGCACGTTCTCGATGCGACTGGGAGCGGGAAGCACCGGTTTCGGCACGGTCGCCTCCCTGCAGATCCGTCAGGACAGCGCGCCGGCCCTCCCCGCCGGGGCGCAGCCCGGCGACGCGCTCCCCGGCGCGGTCAACCAGGCGCAGGTCTCCGCCGACACGCTGGCCGAGGCCGGCTTCGGCACGCTGGCGTTTGCCACGCCGGGCAACATCACCTTCTCCGGCGACGTGCGCCTCTCGGCCGGCCGCGCGATCACCCTCGATGCGCCCGTCCTCCGCGCGGCCTCCACCGCGGAAAACCCCGCCCCCCCGGTCCTGATCGAGGCCCCCTGGGTGTCCCTGGGCAGTTCGGTGCCGCGCACGAGCTCGACACAGCTGCCCGCCGCCAGCACCGGCCCCGGTTCGCTGCTCGTCGAGGCGGACCTGATCGACTTCGCCGGCTACACCGCGCTCGCCAACATCGGCGATGCCCGCTTCCACAGCACCGGCGACATCCGTATGACCGGCGCCCCGTTGATCGGCTCCCGGATTGTGGAAGGGCAGGCGATGAGCCTGACCACCCTCGTGAGCAGCCTGGAAGCGCTCGGCACGCTCACCTTCTCCGCCGCCCAGTTGTATCCGGCCTCGGGAGTGGCCGCCTCGATCCGGTCCGGCGGCGCCGCCGGACGCATCGTCATCGAGTCCTCCACCGGCGTCGTGCCCGCCGCGCCGCTATCCGTGGGCGGCAGCCTCGCCGTCACCGCCGCGACCATCGGGCACGACGGCGTCCTGCGCGCCCCGCTGGGCGGCATCTCGCTCGACGCCGGCCGCACCGGCACGGTCACGCTCGGCGAAGGCAGCCTCACCTCCGTCTCGCTCGACGGACTGTCGATCCCCTACGGCGACGTCATCAACGGCAACTGGTTCGGCACCGGCGGCGGCGAGGCCATCTGGCCGCTCGAAGCCGCGCCGGAGAAACTCGTGACGATCAACGGACGCAACATCGACGTGCAGGCCGGCGCGGTCATCGACCTGTCCGGCGGCGGCGACATGGTCGCGGCCGAGTTCATCCCCGGCACCGGCGGCTCCCGCGACATCCTCTCCGCCCCCGGCGTCTACGCGGTCGTCCCCTCGCTCCAGACCGCGCTCACCCCCTCCGCCGATTCGCCGACCGGCGCGGGCGACCGCGTCTGGCTCTCCGGCGTCCCCGGCCTCGCCGCCGGCTGGTATACCCTGCTGCCCGCCCGCTACGCGCTCCTGCCCGGGGCCTTCCGCGTGACCGTGCAGTCGGCCGCCAGCGACCTGCCCGCGGGCACGGCCAACGCCCGACCCGACGGCTCGTGGCTGGTATCCGGTTACCTCGGCTCGGCGCTCACCGGCTCGCGCGACAGCCGCGCCTCGACCTTCAGCGTCATGTCCGCCGACGTCGTCCGCACCTTCGCCGAATATGCCGAATACAGCGGCAACACCTTCTTCGCCGAGCTCGCCCGGGCGAACGACCGGCTGGTGCAGGCCCTGCCGGTGGACGCCGGCCAGCTCGTGCTCAGCGCCCTGCGCACCCTCAACCTGGAAGGCTCCGCCGTCACCCGGGCGGGCGAGGGAGGGCGCGGCGCGCTGATCGACATCACCGCCGACTCCATCGCTGTCATCGCCACCGGCGCGGAAGCCAACCCCGACTACAGCGTCAACATCGACGGCGCGGCCCTCTCGCGCTTCGGCGCGGGCAGCCTCCTGCTCGGCGGCACC
Source organism: Opitutaceae bacterium TAV5 (assembly GCA_000242935.3). Lineage (NCBI taxonomy): Bacteria > Pseudomonadati > Verrucomicrobiota > Opitutia > Opitutales > Opitutaceae > Opitutaceae bacterium TAV5. Next base: position 1,976,292 of record CP007053.1, on the reverse strand, counting down.
CGCTCCTACACCGACGAAGGCATCGTCATCGAAGGCGTGGCCGAGCGCGTGCTCGTCGCCAACGACGAAGACTCCGCGCTCGTCGCCCCCGAAGTGCTGCTCGTCGCCAGGACCGTCATCGCCGGCGAGGCGCTCGACGGCACCGGCGTCATCGAGCTGGCCGAAGGCAGCGTCATCCGCGCCGAAGGCGCGGTCACCGGCGAAGTGCTGCCGCTGCGCATCGGCGTGCGGCCGGGCGAGGATCAGGACCCGCAAGGCAGCGGCATGGGCGCCTTTGTCGGCGTGTCCAACGCCGCGCTCGACCTCACCCGCGTCGACATCGCCGCCGCCGAAGGGCTGACCCTCGGCCTGCTCACCGTGCACGGCGGCGCCTCGCTCCAGTCCGCCGGCGCGATCCTGCTCGACGCCACCTCCGACACCGTGATCTCGGGCGACGCCGTGCTGCGCGCCCCCTCGCTGGAAGTCGCCTCCAGCCTCATCAGCCTCGGCAGCGCGCCCGAAGGCACCGGCGGCTTCATCGTCGGCGCCGACACCCTCGCCGGCTTCGCCGACACCACCCGCCTCGTCCTGCGCAGCTACAGCCTCATCGATTTCCACGACGTGCCCGAACTCGGCCTGCTCGACGCCGACGGCAACCCCCTCTTCCGGGAACTGGTGCTCGACGGCGCGGCGCTCGTGCAGCGCGGCGCGGGAGACGTCACCCTGCGCGGCCAGTCCGTGACGCTGCGCAACACCGGCGCCGGCGGCGCCGGCCCTGAGCCTGCCGAAGGGGCCGGCACCCTGGCGATTCACGCCGACACCCTGACGCTCGCCGCCGGCGACAGCCGCCTGTTCGGCTTCGGCGAAGTCACCATCACTGCGGGCGACCTGCGCTTTGAGAACGTCGGCAGCCTTGCCGCGGGCACGGAGACCGCGGCCGTCGACGTCACCGTGACCACCCCCCGGGTCTCCGCCGGCGGCGGAGCCACCCACGGCATCACCACCCACGGCGCGCTCGTCCTCTCCGGCGGCTCCGCGCCCGCCACCGAGGCCGATTTCGGCGGCAGCGTCTCCCTCTTCGGGCAGACCGTCGAAGTCGCCGCCGGCCACATCGACCTGCGCTCCGGCACGATCCGGCTCGAAGCGGTCGAAGACGTCCTCGTCGGCGCGGGTAGCGTGCTCGATGCCAGCGGCCGCGTGGAAACCTTCTTCGACGTCGAACGCACCGTGCCCGCCGGCACGATCGAGCTTGTGTCGCAGACCGGCGACGTGCTTGTCGCCGCCGGCGCCCTGCTCGACATCTCCGCCGGCTCGGTCGACGGCGACGCCGGCACCCTGTCCGTGACCACGCCGGAAGGCACCCTCAGCCTGCAAGGCGAGGCCCTCGGCGGCAGCTTCTCGCTCGACGCCGGCGCCGTGGCCGACTTCGCCGGCCTCAACGCCTCGCTCAACGACGGCGGCTTCGCGCAAAAACGCGCCTTCAACCTCCGCTCCGGCGACCTCGTGATCGACGGCACCACCCGCACCCGCGAGCTGGAGATCGTGGCCGCCGCCGGCAGCCTCACCGTGGCCTCCGATGCCGCGCTCATCACCGACGGCGCCAAGCCCGGCTCGATCCGTCTCGTCGCCGCTGGCGACCTCACGATTGCCTCCGGCGCGCGACTCTCCGCCACCGCCACCGACGGCCAGGGTGGCCGCGTCGAACTCGTCAGCGCGGGCGGCGACCTCGCCCTCCGGTCCGGCGCCACCATCGACGTGACCGGCTCCCGCGCCGGCGGCCTCGTCACCCTCCGCGCCGGCCTCGACGAGACCACCGGCGACTACCGCCTCGCCGACGCCTCCGGCGCCATCACCGGCGCCCGCCGCATCGACGCCGAGGCCGTGCGCCGCTACGACCTCGAGACCGCGCCCACCGAAGTCATCACCGGCCTCGCCAACGGCCAATGGGTCACCGAGATCCGCGACGTCGCCTCCATCGACACCGCCTTCGTCAACACCGTGCGGGCCGACACCTCGGCCTGGCTCGCCGCGCACAAGGACGAGACGCTCGCCCGCCTCGGCAAGACCGGCGACGACGCCTTCCACCTCGTCACCGGCGTGGAGGTCCGCTCCACCGGCGACCTCTCCCTCGACACCGGCTGGACGCTGGCCACCACCGCCGCCGGCGACTACGGCACGCTCACCCTCCGCGCCGCCGGCAACCTGGAGCTGCGCAACTACCTCACCGCCCTCGATGCGTCCCATCTCTCCTGGTCGCTCCGCCTGGTGGGCGGCGCCGACCTCGCCTCCGCCGACCCGCTCGCCGTCCGGCCCCTCTTCAACCTCGCCGCCGACGCCGGCAACGTGCGCATCCACCAGACCGTCGCCACCGGCACCGGCGACATCGAGGCCGTCGCCGGCCGCGACTTCAAACTCGTCCGCACCCCCGTCCACTACCAGCAGCCCGTCGGCCAGCGGGAGATCGCCACCCTCGAAGACCTGCGCCTGCGCGGGGTCAGCTTCTCCACCTGGACCCAGCTCAACGCCTTCTCCGAAGGCTACCTCTACACCGCCGGCCTCCTCGCCGCCCCCGCCGATGGCGGCCGCAGCGGCGGCGGCTCCATCCGCCTCTCCGCCCAGCGCGACATCCTCGGCACCAGCCGCGATGTCGGCCTGAAAAGCACCGCCAATTTCGATTACGTCAAAAACCAGATCGTGCGCGACTGGATCGTGCGCGGCAGCAGCGCCGACGGCGCCTGGTGGACCGTCACGCTGCCCACCGGCGGCTTCAGCGCCACAGCCTTCAGCCAGGGCGTGGGCACGCTCGGCGGCGGCGACATCGCCCTCGACGCCGGCCGCGACCTCGGCTCGCTCACGGTCGTCGCTCCCACCAGCGGGCGCGCCTCCGCCGGCCGCCGGCTCGACACCTGGGGCGGCGGCGACATCACCGTCAACACCGGCCGCGACGCGCTCGGCAACGTCTTCTACGTGGCCCAGGGCGACGGCACGCTGCGCGTCGGCCGCCATCTCGCCGGCGCAACGATCAACCGCAGGCTCTTCGCGCTGGTCGGCAACAGTGGCTCCGGAGAGGGCCTTTTCGAGAACCTCTTCGCCCTCGGCGACGGCACCTGGGACATCGTCACCCAGGGCGATGCCCATGTCGGCTGGGTGTTCGATCCCATGATGCTGACCAACGGCACCTACTTCTCCACCTACAACGAACGCAGCGCCTTCTCCGTCGCCTCGGTCGCCGGCGATGTGTCGCTGTCCCGGCCCATTTCCCACGTCCTCACGAATTACCTGGATTACAACAACTACGCCGGGGGGCTCAACCTGCCGCCGAGCGGCGTCCACGGCACGGCTGCGAAGTATCTCTATCCCGGCACGCTCGATGTGGTCGCGTGGAACGGCAGCATCCTGCTGGGGCCTGACGGCAACATCCTGAACGATTCCTCCTACAATACCTCCTCGCAGATCGTCCTCTTCCCGGCGGCCAACGGCGACCTCAGCCTGCTGGCGGCCGACACCATCCGGCTTCCGCATGTTCCGGGCTCGGGGCAGGCCAACGGCATCATCATGTCGGATGCCGATCCGGCCTCCATGCCCGGCGTCTTCACGCCCACGACCAACTGGAACGACATCGGCTACCGCATCCGCGAACCGGGACTCGGCTACACCGGCACGGTCGATCGCAGTCTGTCCCACTCGGCCAGCCTCTACCGGGCCGCCGACGCCAACCCCGTGCGCATCTACGCCCGCGACGGCGACATCGACGGCCACTGGTTCCCGGCCAACAATCAATACGCCTTCTCCATCGTCTCGCCCAAACCCGCGATCATCCGCGCCGGGCGCGACATCACCGACCTGAATTTCTACGGGCAGCACTTCACCGACGACCAGGTGACGATCATCCAGGCCGGGCGCGACATCCGCCAGCAAGGCGTGCTGCGCCTCGGCGGCCAGCCCGACGGCAACGCCCTCGTCATCGGCGGCCCCGGCCGCCTCGAAGTCACCGCCGGCCGCCACCTCGACCTCAACAAGAGCGCCGGCATCCAGGCCGTGGGCAACCAGATGAACCCCTATCTCTCCCGCACCCGGAGCGCCGACCTCTACCTCACCGTCGGCGCGGGCGCGGCCGGCCCCGGTTACGACGCCTTTGCCGCGCTCTACCTCGATCCGGCCTCCGCCATCGCGGGCGTGCGCCATTACGCTTCCGACCTGACCGCCTTCATGCGTGAGCGCACCGGTGACGATACCCTCGACGCCACCGCCGCCTGGCTCGCCTTCCAGGACGTGCCCGAAGGCGTGCGCACCGCCTTTGTCCGCCAAGTCTTCTACAAGGAACTCGCCGCGGTGGGCACCTTTGCCGCCGAGAGCGACGAACCCACCAAATACAACCCCGGCTTCGACGCTCTCTCCGCGCTCTTCCATGCCGACGACCTGCTCGCCTGGATGCGCGAGCAGACCGGCGACGCCACCCTCGACCTGCGTTCCGCCTGGGCCCGCTTCCAGGACCCCGCGATCACCGCGCAGCAGCGCAACGCCTGGCACAACGGCTTCTACGCCCGGCTCGACGAAGGCGACGTCACCCCCTACGCCGGCGACCTCTCGCTGCGCTACAGCCAGATCAAGTCCATCTACGACGGCTCCATCGACCTTATGGTGCCCGGCGGCTCCATCGACGGCGGCCTCGCCCGCGTGGGTCCCGACATCTCGCCGACTGCGCTCAAGAGCGCCGACCAGCTCGGCATCCTCGCTCTGCGCGGCGGCGACATCTCGATCTTCCTCGACGGGGACATGGTCGTGAACCAGTCGCGCGTCTTCGCCATCGGCGGGGGCGACATCGTCATCTGGTCGTCCAACGGCGACATCAACGCCGGCAAAGGCGCCAAGACCGCCGCCGTGGCCCCGCCGCCCCGCATCATCTACGACGCGGCCAGCGGCAGCTTCACCATCGAGTTCACCGGCGAGACCGCGGGCAGCGGCATCGGCACGCTCATCAGCAGCACCGGCGGCGATCCCGGCGACGTTTACCTCATGGCCCCGCGCGGCACGGTCGATGCGGGCGACGCCGGCATCCGCGTGAGTGGCAACCTCGTCCTCGCCGCGCAGGCGGTGCGCGGAGTCGACAACATCCAGGTGGCCGGCGTTTCTCTCGGCGTGCCCAACACCACGGTCAACGTGGCCGCCGTCACCGCCGCTTCCAACACCGTCGCCGCCTCTGCCCAGGAAGCCGTCGTCGCCCGCCCCCGCGCCGAGCCGCCCGTCGTCCCCTCGATCATCACCGTCGAAACCGTCGGCTACGGTCCCGTCGAGGAACCTCCGCCCGAAACCGCCGCCCTCCCGCCCGGCAGCGTCCCCGTCGCCCAAACCTCTCTCCGCTAAACCGCCCATGAACGCGAATCCGTCATTGCCGATTAACTACAGAGACCCCGGTCTTCTCCAAACCGTTTTGGCCGCAAAAGAGCGCAAGGATCCCCCTGCGGATGAAGCGTTGCGTGGCGCCTATAGGCCCCATGGAGGGCTTCTGCGCGGCAAGACCCTTTGCGCTCTTTCGCGGCCAATAAATTCCGCTCCTTGCGGTCACTCGAACCCTGAACGCTGAACAACCGAATTTCCTTCCAACCATGAACACCATCCGAAAGCACAAGAAGCTCACGGGCCTGACGACCACCGTCGCCTACGCGGCGCTGGCGTTGAGCACGTTCCCCGGAGGGCTCACCGCCGCTCCGGCGCTGCCCGCCGGCGGCCACGTTGTCTCCGGCAACGCCGCCATTCACCAGACCGGCCCCAACGGCCTGCAAATCGACCAGTCCTCACGAGCCGCCATCATCAACTGGGGCGGCTTCTCCATCGGTGAAGGCGGGGCGGTTCACTTCGCCAACGGCTCCGGCGCCACGCTCAATCGCGTGACCGGCGGCCTGCCCTCGCGTATCGACGGTTCCCTGACCGCCACCGGCGGCGTCTATCTCGTCAACCAGGCCGGCGTCGTCGTCGGCAGCGAAGGCCGCGTCAACACCGGCGGCAGCTTCGTCGCCTCCACCCACGACGTCTCCGACGCCGCCTTCCTCGCGGGCGGCGACCTCGTCTTCTCCGGCAATAGTGACGCCCTTGTCATCAACGCCGGCCAGATCGGCTCGCTCGGCGGCGACGTGGCGCTCATCGCCCGCCGCATGGAAAACACCGGCAGCCTCACCGCCCCGCAAGGCACCGTGGCGCTCGTCGCCGGCTACGAAGTGCTCGCCCGTGACGCCGCGCTCTCCGACGGAAAATTCCTTGTCCGTATCGGAGGTTCCGATACCGCTGCGCTCAACGCCGGGACCATCGAGGCCGCCGCCGCCGAGCTGCGCGCCAACGGCGGCAACGTCTATGCCCTCGCCGGCAACACCCAGGGCATCGTCAAGGCCACCAACCTCGATCTCTCTGGCGGCCGCATCGTCTTCGACGCCGGCGATACCGGCACCGTCGAACTCGCCGGCCACATCGACGCCTCCTCCGCCACCGCCACCGGCGGCCTCATCACCGCCACCGGCGAGACCATCACCCTCAAATCCGGCGCCACCCTCGACGCCTCCGGCGTCACCGGCGGCACCATCCTTCTCGGCGGCGATTACCAGGGCGGCAAGAACGCCGCCAACAACTTCGCCGACCACGCCCTCGCCAACGCCGCCGTCACCACCGTCGAGGCCGGCTCGCTCCTCCGCGCCGACGGCCTCGCCGGCGACGGCGGCGACATCGTCGTCTGGGCCGACCACCTGACCACCTTCGAAGGCGTCATCAGCGCCCGCGGCGGCGACACCGCCGGCAACGGCGGCTTCGCCGAAGTCTCCGGCAAGGCCTTCCTCGACTACCGCGGCCTCGCCGACCTCCGCGCCCCCGCCGGCCAGGCCGGCACCCTCCTGCTCGACCCCTACAACATCACCATCCAGACCAGCGGCACGACCACCGGCACCTGGGTCGAGGGCGTCTTCAATCCCACCGGCTCCGTCCTCCGCGCCGACGCCCTCATTGCTCAGCTCGGCCTCGGTAACGTCCTCGTCACCACCGGCGGCGAAGGCAGCCCCGGCGACCAGGCCGGCAACATCGTCGTCAATGCCGACCTCGAATGGCTCAGCGGCCACAGCCTCGAACTGAGCGCCTACAACAACATCACCGTCAGCCGCGACATCAACGCCGGCTCCGGCTCCGTCATCCTCCGCGCCGACAACAGCGGCAAAGGCACCGGCACCGTGATCTTCGGCGACGCCATCATCACCGCCACCGGCGGCGTGAAGATCTTTTTCAACCCCTCGGTCAACCCCGTCGGCAGCGGTTTCAACACCACCAGCTACGCGGCCCCCACCGAGACCCATTTCTGGGACCACATCAACAGCGAGCTCGGCACCACCCTGGAAGCCTACATGCTGGTCAACACCCTCTACGACCTCCAGAACATCAACAACAACCTCACCGGCCGCGGGGCGGGGACAAGCCCCTTTCGCTATTTCAGCTACGCCCTCGGCCGGGACATCGACGCCTCCGAGACTGCAACCTTGAATGACGGCCTCGGCTTCCTGCCCATCGGGGGAGAGAGCGAGAGCTTCACCACCCAGTTCGACGGCCAGGGCCATGTCATCTCCAACCTGATCATCAAGGGGAGGAACCAGGAACGGATGGGCCTGTTTACGCGGATTAACTCCAACATCACCGTGGGGAATCCGTCGGGCGCGGCGGCCCGCAATCTCGGCCTGGTCGATTTCCATATCGAAAACAGCCTGGCAGGGGGGAACCGCTGGGCCGGCGCCCTGGCCGGAGACGTCCTCAATGCGGTAATTGAGAACGTGTTTGCCAGTAACGTCTTAATTATAAACAATGGGAGCCCCGGCACCAACATCTCCGGCAATTACCATTTCGGTTACGGCGGCCTCATCGGAGCCCTGACCGCCAACGGGACCGACACCGCCGTCCTCCGCAATTCCTGGGCCTCGGGGGCGATTCTTTCCCTGCCGACCAATCAAAACGCGCCGGCCGCCGGCGCTCCGGTCATCTCCCTTGGCGGCCTCGTGGGCGTCCTCGGCGCGCACAGCAGCAACGGTAACTGGACGGACAGCCGGATCGAGAACAGCTACGCCAACGTGGAGGTGCTCTTCACCGGCCCCGCACGGGAAGGCGTGGTCCCGGCCTACGGCGGTCTGGCCGGCCTGAACCGGGGCAGCATCACCAACAGCTACTGGAATCGCGACCTCCCCAACGGCACCTCCAACGCCTACGGCAAGAACATCGACGTCGGCGGCAACGTCGTCGGCACGATCGACGAAAACTCCGCCGGCCTCACCGCCGCGCAACTCGCGCTGCCGGGCAGCTTCGCCGGTTTCGATTTCGGCGCCGTCTGGGCTGCCCCGACCACCGAAACCCCTTACCCGGCACTCCGCGGCTTTGGTGAGCGCACCTACCGGATCGACCCCGCGCCCATTATCCTCACCTACGATTTCGGCGCGCTCAGCGCCCCCGATGCCGCCCTGCTGCAGTGGATTTACGGCGAGGCCGACCTGAGCATTCTGGAACAGTTCGTCCTCCACGGCGTCAGGGAGGAGGATGTGGGCAAAGTGCTGCCCGGCGAATTCCTTGCCTACTATTCGACCAGTCTGTCGACAGGGGCCACACCGCTGGCCCAAGTCCCCGCTGCCGGCCTCGCTTCCCGGCGCTGGAACCCCCGTCCCGGCAGCCTGCTCATCGACAGCACCGTGACCAACCGCTACTACCTCACGCATTACGCGAGCCAGGCACCGCTGATCCAGGTCCTCCCGGCCCCGCTCACCATCAACCTCGCCAACCTGCTCAAACTCCATGGGGAGACGATCACCGGAGGGAACATCAGCCAGCCCGCCCTGGCCGGCTTCATCGACTCCGTCACCGGCCTGAAGTTCGATCACGTCATCAACCGGCTGAATATCAGCAGCACCGGGTTTGCCGCCGATGCGGCCCTCGGCACCTACACCCTCAACGCAGCCTCGCCCCAGATATGGACCGCGGCCGGGGTGAACGTGGCTGTCGCCAACTACACCATCACCATCGTTCCCGGTCAGCTGACGGTTTGGGACGGCACGACTCCGGCCCTCAAGGACGTCACCTACGACTTCGGCAGCACCGGCTTCAGCTGGGTTTACGGCTCCGATGACCGCGGTCTCATCACCTGGACGCTCAACGGTGTGGACACCGGCGACAGCGTCACCGGCGTGCTCGCCATCCGGCAAGGCGGCACCGACGTGACCGCGCAATCCCTGCTCAACGCCGGCACCTACGAGCTGCACATCGGCAGCCTCACCGGCGACGACGCCTCCGGCTACCAGATCGCCGCCGAGGGCAACATCCCCGGTTCGCTGACGGTCAGCAAGGCCCCGCTCGCCATCACCGTGGGGACCGACCTGACCAAAGTTTACGGTGAAGACTTCACCTTCGGCAGCACCCACTATACCGTCGGCCAGCTCTACGGCTCCGACAGCGTGACGGACGTAACGCTCGCCAGCGACGGCGCGGCGGCTACGGCCGGCGTCAACGGCGGCGTGGCCTATACCGTCGCCGCCTCGGACGCCACCGGCAGCGGCCTGTCCAACTACGAGATCACCTACACGCCTGGCCAGTTGACCGTCACCCCGGCGGCTCTGACCATCAAGGCGGACGACCTGACGAAGGACTTCGGCCAGACGTTCACCTTTGCCGGTACGGAATTCACTGTCACCGGCCTGAAGAACGCCGACGCCGTCACCTCGGCCACGCTCGTCAGCGACGGTGCGGTTTCAACCGCCGCCATCGGTCCCTATGCGATCAATGTGAGTGCTGCCACCGGCACGGGCCTGTCCAACTACACGATCAGCTACGAGCCCGGCACGCTGACCGTGCAGGCCGTCCTGACCGATGTGACCTACGCCTTCGGCCCCGGCTACACCTGGAGCTACGGCGACGCGCCCGGCACGATCATCTGGACGCTCGACGGCCTGATCGGCGCCGACGCCGACACCGTCACCGGTGTGCTCGCCGTGAAGAACAGCGCCAACGAGACCGTGACGCTCGACGCGCTGCTCAACGCGGGCAGCTACACGCTGAGCATCGGCAGCCTCACCGGCGACAATTCGGAAAACTACCGCCTCGCGGCCACCGGCCACACGCCCGGCTCGCTGGTCATCACGCCGCGCGTGCTGACGATCGCCACGCAGGGCACGGTCCTCGGGACGAAGGTTTATGACGGCACGACCGCCCTCGAAATCCTCACCCACGGTCTGCTCGCCAACGTGGTCAACGGCGACAGCGTGGCCCTCGCGCTCACCGCCGCCTACGGCGACAAGAATGCCGGCGAAGGCAAGAGCGTCACCGGCACCTACGCCCTGACGAACAACGACGCGGGCAACTACACGCTGACCGGCAGCACGGCCTTCACCGGCACGGCTGGCATCACGGCGAAGTCGATCAGCATCGGCACGCAGGGCACCATCAACGGCAAGGCCTACGATGGCACCACCGCCGCCACGGTCGCCACCCATGGCAGCCTCGCCGGCCTGATCACCGGCGACACGGTCAACCTGACGCTCGGCGGGGCCGCCTTCGGCAGCAAGAATGCGGGCAGCCAGAGCGTCAGCGGCGCCTACACGATCGACGGCGCGGACGCGGGCAACTACACGCTCGCGGGCAATGCCTTTACGGGCACGGCCACGATCACGCCGAAGCAACTGACCATCGGCACGGCCGGCACGGTCGCGACGAGCAAGGTGTACGACGGCCTGCTCACGATCGAAGTGACCGGCAACGGTGAACTCTCGGGAGTCATCACCGGCGACACCGTCAGTATCGTCCTCGGCAATACGCAGTTCGCGGACAAGAACGTGGGCAACGGCAAGGCTGTGACCGGCACCTACACCCTGGGCGGTGCGGATGTCGGCAACTACACGCTGGCGAGCACGGCCTTCAGCGGCACGTCCTCGATCACACCGAAGGAGATCACCCTCAGCACGGCCGGTACCGTGGCTGCGAGCAAAGTCTACGACGGCACGACTGCCATCGAAATCCTCACGCACGGCGCGGTCGCCGGCCTGATCGGCAACGACAGCGTGAGCCTTGCGCTCGCCGCCGCCTATGCCGACCAGAACGCGGGCGACGCGAAGGAAGTCACCGGCAGTTACGCCCTCGATGGCGCGGACGCCGGCAACTACACCCTTGCCGACGCGACCTTCGCGGCCACCGCGGCCATCGAGAAGGCCGTCCTCACCTACATCGCCGACGCGGCCAGCCGCGAGCAAGGAGCCGCCAACCCGGCCTTCACCGGCAGTGTGACCGGCTTCGTGGCCGAGGAAACCCTCGCCACCGCCACCACCGGTTCGCTGGTCTGGACGAGCCCGGCGGATACACAGTCGGCTCCCGGCCCCTACGCCATCGAAGGCGGCGGACTGGAGGCGCAGAACTACGTCTTCGTCCAGGCCGAAGGCAATGCGACGGCGCTGACAATCACAGCGAAGACGACGCAGCCGGAAACGCCCGCCGACGAAGTGCTGTCGGAGTTCCTCAGCAACAATCCGGTGCGCTACGAAACACCGGCCGGCACCGACACCGGGTCCTCCCTGGAAAAGCTGCTCGAGCAGTTCTCCGGCGAACAGAAGCAGGAGTCCTCGTCCGGCAGTCTGACCACCGACGGAGAGGACGCCGAAGGCGTGCATCCCGACAACCGCGACCTCGGTCCCTGGCTCAGGATCGCCTCGCTCAAATAACATCAAGTGGCGCGGGCGTCCCGCCCGCAACGTGGCATGGGCATCCTGCCCATGATTCCGGCGTGGCACGGGCTTCCAGCCCGTGTTCCCCGGTCCCCCCCGCCCGGCAGGGTCGGGAACAGACAAAACACCCTGCCACCTTTTTTCCGACAACCGCAAACCGCCCATCCCACCATGACAACCGAAACACGTATTTCCACAAAAACGCTCGCGCTCTTCGCCGCCGCCCTGGCCGCGCTCGGTGCCGGCGCCGCGCCGGTCCACGCCCAGCTCGCGCCGACGCGCACGCCCATCGAGCGCAACGAGCCGCCGGTCCCGCCGCGCAGCACCGAACCGGCGATCCGGCTCGACCAGCAGGACCAGCTTGCCGGCTCGAATGACACCACGCCGCTCGGCGCCAGCGTCACCGGCATCCGGCTGCTCGGCCCGGACGAGAGCCCCGATCCGCAACCGCCCTCCGGCATCACCGTCGGGACCATCGCCGGCATATCCGAAGCCGACCTGCACATCGCGCTCGCGCCTTTTCTGGGAAAGCCGCTTTCGCGCAAACTCATCAGCGACGCGCAGGCCGCCGTCGCGAAGGTGTACCGCGACTCCGGATACCCGTTCGTGTCGATCACGCTCCCGCCGCACGACGCCACCGGCGGCACGTTCCAGCTTCGCGTCGTCGAGTTCCGCCTCGGCAAGGTCGATGTCAGGGAAGCCGGAGGTGCTGCCGACGCGACCAATGAAAAACTCACCCGCGACCTGCGCGTGACCGGCGGCGACCGGATCAACGCCCGCCGCCTGGAAGAGGACCTCGACTGGCTCAACCGCAACCCGTACCGGCAGGTGCAGGGCATCTTCGCCGCCGGTGACGAACTCGGCACGAGCAATCTCCAGCTCACCGTCAGCGAACAAAAACCCTGGCAGATTTTCGGGGGTTATTCGAACACCGGCACCTCCTCGACCGGCAAGGATCGCTACTACGTCGGCGCGGCCGGCGTGCTCCGCCCGCTCAACAACACGCTGGTCTCGTACCAGTTCACCGGCAGCAACGACTTCTGGAAGCATCCGTCGGGCATCTCGCTCGGCGACGACCGCCCGCGCTACCTGAGCCATTCGGGACGGATCACGATCCCGACGCTCCCGCGCCAGGCGATCGAGATCGCCCCCAACTTCGTCGCCCAGACCACCGACAGTTCGCAGCTTGGCGGCCTCTTCCAGACGCACACCGAGAGCGACACCTGGGAAATCCCCGTGCTCTACCGCACGGCCCTCTCCAATCTGTTTCCCGGCCACTACCTCGGCGACCTGACGTTTGGCGCTGAATACAAGCACAGCACGCGCGACTCGCACATCGAGTTCGCCGGGCTGCCCATCGACGGAAAATCCGACGTGGATGTATTCCAGATCGTGCTCGGCTGGGCGCACGAACTGCGCGACCGGCACGGGGCCACGACGTTTGACCTGCGGCTGAAAGGCAGCCCCGGCGGCGTGCTTGGCAACAACGACGACGAGGATTTTGCCACCTACACCGGCGGCCGGGTGGACAACGCGACCTACCTGTATGCGGCGCTCGACGCCTCCCGGGTGACGACCCTGCCCGGCGGGGTCAACTGGGTGATCCAGTTCAGCGGCGTGCTCGCGGGTGATCCGTTGCCGGATACCGAGCAGATCGCGCTCGGCGGTTATTACGCCGTGCGCGGCTACACGCTCGACGACGGCGCGGTGGACACCGGCTTCTCGCTGCGCAACGAACTGCGCCTGCCCTCCGTCAGCCTGATCTCCGCGTGGAAGGACAGTGTTTCACCGTATCTGTTCGTCGACTACGGCTGGGGCGAACAGAAGGACACCGGGCAGGACGACATCAAGCTGTTCAGTGTCGGCGGCGGCGTCGATTACCGGGCCGGAAAACACTTCTCTCTCGGAGCGGCGGTCGGCTTTGCGATGAAGGACGCCGCCGTCACCGAAAAAGGCGACGCCACCTTCCACTTCCGCGCCTCGCTCAGCTTCTGAAAAAATGGATGTTACGCGCCCCTACGCTGATGCGTAACATCAGTGAAAATAAGTGACGCCGCCATCCCGCTCGCAGGCCCTCCCCCCCCCCGACGCTCTTGAAACCGTCTGCAACCATTTCCGCCATCGCTGCCGGTCCCGTTCCGTCGGGCAGCCTGCGGCGCGCGCTCGACGTGGTGCTGCGCAAGCCGGTGTACCTGGCGCAGTTTCGCCGGCTGGGCGAGGCTCCGGAGCGGCGCAGGCCGGGGAAGGTGGCCGGCCCGCTTCTCGACGTGCTGCTGGCCGAGGGCGTCGTCAAGAGGACGGCCGCGGCCCGCGGGAAAATCCGGCATGGCCTGAGCCTCCGGGGTCAGGAGCTGCTGGGGCTGGTGGACGACCTGGACTGGCTGGACCGGCTGGCGGAGACGCTCGAAACGCATCCGGTGCAGGTGCTGCGGACACGAACGAAAGCCGGTGTGTCGGCGGTGACCGTGCGGCGGGTGCTGCGCGAGCGGGGAATGGCCGCCTGGCTGGAACGTTTGCCGCCGGCCGGAGGGTTTGCGGCGAACGATCTGCTGGACGGGATGCCGGCAGCGGCGGCCCGGCAGGAGGCCGGGCTGATGCTGCGGTTTCTGAAAACACGCGGCCTGCTCGTGCGCAGCCGTTTTGTCCGCGACCGGCCGAGCGAGTACCGGATGACGGACTTCGGAAGAGGTATCCGGAATTTTCTCATCCGGCTGCGGGAGCTGGACGGCGGACGGGCCGACGGCTTCGGGGAAGCGGGGGCGGAGGCGACTGTCCCCGGTGGTGATTTTACCGAATCCCGAAAGACTGCCTGATGAAGAAACCGATCGAAAGAAATGTCGTCGCTGCCGGACGGGGAACCCCGCCGCTGCGCCTGTTGTATGTGGAGTCGCACTGGCTCGCGCGCAAGACGGTGGGGTACCTGATGCAGGACGTGGAGTGCGAGTGGAGTTATGCCGATGATGCGGCGCAGGCGGTGGCCCTTGTCGGGAAGACCGGAGAGCCGCCGTTCGGAGTGATCATCGTGGATCATCACCAGACAGCGGAAGGCTCCGGCCTGCGGGTGGTCCGCGCGCTGAGGGAAGCCGGTTACGCCGGCACGATTCTGGCCGTCGGTGTCGAGGAGATCAGTGGTATCGAGCGGCAGCGTTACGAAAAGTTCGACGTGCCTTTCCTCGTGCTCACTCCCGAAAACCACATCGACCTGAAAACTGCCGTCCGGGAGGCGGTTCGCCGGTGAGTGACAACCGGACGCGGGAATAAACGGTCACGTCGAAAATCCTCGGGTTGCCCGGCGGGATGAGCCATCAGGCGATGCGGGACTGCATGCGCCTGATTTATGAGGTCGGACACCGGCTGGGGCGGCCAGACGAAGCCTCGGTCATCTCGCTCGACCACAGGCCCGGCGACCGACGGGGTTGGCCCGGTTTGAGAGACCGGCTGCGGAACCACTGTCCGCAACCGTCGTGCCATTCGCACAGCGATGCGGTTGTCGGTAAACGCCCAGAGCATTTTGCGCAAGCGATAGTCCAGTTCGCGCCGCCACTTGCGGGCAAGGAACCCGACGCGGTTGCACCACTCGGAATCGAGCGTGCAGACTCGGGTGACACGCAGGGGATCGCAGGAGTTCCTTTTGGCTGGTTACTGTGTTGGTCGCATGTGAAGCGACGGGAGCCCTCACGCGACGGTCCGGTAATTCAACATCATCCGGCCGGGAAGGCGGGAGTCGGACTTGGGTGCGCCGTCGAGTGAGACAGGGAGAGAGAGGATGCCGGATGCGTTCAGGTGTTAAGGAGGCTTCCGAGGCTGCACGCGTCGCCAGAATTTGTCGAAGGCGATGGAGTCAAGGAAAGCGGTGATCTCGACGATGCGACCGTCGCGCAGCCTGATGAACCAGGCGTAGGTGTTCCGGTTTGATTCGCCGTCGAACACGGTGGCTTCGAGGAGTTCTTACAGGCCCCCGTTCTCCTCGTCGCTAAACAAGACGCTTGGGATGCCAGCATCAGTCGGTCAATGCTACGAACTGCATGGGCGGGCTGCGCAAGTGAAGCTCCTGCGGCTACAGAGCTACATAAAATGATCTAAAGAAGGGGAGGTCCTGGAGAGTTTTATAATCGACTTATTCAATCGTCCGGGTCCAAGGAAACGTTGGTATCAACGGCGACGGCGCCAGAGGGCGAAGGCGAGGGAGGCGGCAGAGAGAAGGGCGGCGACGGTCGCTGGTTCCGGGACGATTCCGGAGGTGTAGATAAGGTATTTGTCGGTCGTGAACTCGAAATGGCCGGTGTAGTCGCGGTAAGCGGCGTTGTGGGCGAAGTTCAGTCCGAAGTAGTCGTTGGCGTCGGCAAGTGTTGAGGCACCGAGGAGGTCGCCGAAGTGGGCGATGCGGACGGTCGTGCCGGTGACGTAGCCATCGAGGTTTACGAGTATTCCCATGGCGGATACGTCAAAGAGGTGGTTGATCTCGATCAGGTCACCTTGCTGCCAGTCGATGATGGAGCCACTGGCGAGGGCGAGGTTGCCAACAGTGAGCATGCCGGGGACGGCGGTGACGGAGTTGCCGGGGGCGATGATGCCGCCGGTCTTTACGGTGACGCTGCCGAGGGCGGCGCCGGCGCCGCTAAAGGTGGCGGCGGAGTTGACGGTGATGGTGCTGCTTGCGCCGCCGAGGATGGCGGTGGAGGCGAGGGCGAGTTCGCCGGCGGCGATGGTGGTGCCGCCGAGGAGGTCGGCGCTGGCGCCGGTGAGGGTGAGTTTGCCGGAGCCGGTTTTGGTGAAGTGGCTGGTGGTGCCGCCGATGAGGGCGCCGGAATAGGTGGCGGCTTCGGTGTAGGCGGCGGTCAGGGAGGCGGTGCCGAGTTTCACGGTGCCGGAGCCAGCGAGGTTGTTGACGTTTTGGTTATGATTTTGGAGGTCGAAGGTGGTACCGGTGGCGAGGGTGATGCGGCTGCTTTGGGCAATGATGTCGGTGGTGCCGGCGGCGAGGATGCCGGTGCTGAGGGTGGTGGCGCCGGTGTGGGTGTTCTGGCGGGTGAGGGCGACGGTGTTGTGTGCAGCGATGTCGAGGTTGCCGGCGCCGGTGATGAGGGCGCTCATGGCAGCGGCGGTGCCGGTGGCTCCGGTGCGTTCGGTGAGAGCGAGGGTTTTGCCGGTGAGGATGTCGGCTTGAGCGAGGCCGTAGTTGAGGTAGAGGCCGGTGCCGGCGCCGCTGGAGGTGGCGAGGGAGTAGTCGTAGGTGCCGGTGGCGACGCGGTCGCCTGCCTGATGGATGCCTTGGATACGGGGTGAAGTGATGGCGTTGCCATCGAGGTCGGCGAGGGTGAGGGCGCTGGCGGAGCCGTTGACGATGGTGGCGGTGACGAGGGCGAGGCTGACGATGTCGTCCTGCTCAAGGAGGGTGGCGTCGGTGGGGATGGCGGGGGTGGTGGCGGTTGTATCGGGGGCGTTGATCTGGACGGTGCCGGAGGCGAGGGTGAGGGTGCCGGTGGAGATGATGCCGGCGGAGGCGGTTTGCGAGGGGACGGTGGTGTGCGGGTAAATGAGGGAGCCGCCGTCGAAGGTGAGGTTGCCGGTGGTTTGGATGCCGGCGGCAACGGTGGTGGTGTTGCCAGTGGCAAGGGCGAGGGTGGCGGCGGCGAGGCGGGTGGAGGCTCCGGCGTCGAGGGTGAAGGCTGACCGGGCGAGGCGGAGAGTGCCGGTGAAGTTGGAGGCGGGGAGCGGATTGGCGAGGGTGAAGGTGTCGGTGGTGGCGGCGAGGTTGATGGCGAGGATGCCGTTGCCGTCGAGTTCGTTGACGAGGGTGTAGGCGCCGGTGGTGGCGGGGGCGATGGTGAGGGTGGCGGTGGGGGCGGCGAGGTTGATGCGCGAGCCGGCACCGAGGTTGTTGGTGGTCGTCGCGGTGGCGGAGGCTCCGGCGGCGATGTCCCAGGTGCCGGTAAAGGTGGTGGAGTCGGTGGCGAGGGTGATGTTCTGGCCGAGGACGTTGGTGTGTCCGCTGCCGGTGAGGGTGTTGGTGATGGAGTTGTTGTTGAAATCGAGGGCGAGGGTGGCGGCGGTGGCGATGTCGATGGCGCCGGGGCCGGCGGCCTGGGCGTGGGAGAGCTTGAGGGTGCCTTGCTGGATGGTGGTGCCGCCGGCGTAGTTGCTGGAGGAATTGGCGAGGGTGAGGGTGCCGGCGCCGGTCTTGGTGAGGTTACCTTCGCCTGTAATGGCTTGGGCGATACGGGTGGCGTGGCCGTTGGTGTCGATGACGCCGCCTTTGGCATGGAGGGTGATGGCGCGGGTGGGGGCGAGGTCGAAGGTGGCGGCGAGTTTGAGGGTGCCTCCGTCGAAGGTGAGGGGGGCACTGGTGGCTCCGAGAGTGTTGTCGGCATTGATGAGGAGGGTGCCGCCGAGGATGTGGGTGCCGCCGGTGTAGGTATTGACTCCGATGAGGGAGAGGGTGCCGGTGCCGTCGAGGGTGAGGGAATGGTCGCCGGAGAGGATGCCGGAGAGGGTGAGAGTGCCGGTGCCGCGTTGGGAGACGAGGAGGTCGTTTTGGAGGTTGATGTTGCTGGCGATGGTGGGGTTGCTGTTGCCAGTCATGGTGATGATGGCATTGGCGTCGGTGGCGTTTTGTTCGAGGGTGATGGGGGCGCCGGAGATGGTGAAGGCGGCGTTTTTGGTGTTTTTGAAGACGAGGCTGCCGAGTTTGATGTCGGCGTCCACGTTGATGGTTTTGCCGTTAAGAGCCGTATCGAGGTCGCCAAAGGTGGCGGAGGCACCGATGCCGTTGGGCTGCATGGAGCCGGTCCAGTTTTGCGCGGTGCCCCAGTTGTAGCCGCTGCCGAGGTGGTTCCACTCGGAACTGGCTCCGAGGGGGATGAGTTCGTAGTAGCCGGTGGCGTTTTTGACGATTCTGGCTCCAGGGGCGTAGCTGATGTCGGTGCCGCCGAAGATGATGCTGCTGAGCATGGCGTTGGTGAACAGGCCGGTGACGTCGGTGGTGAAGCGTAGTTGGCTGGAGCCGCCGCCGTAGAGGAGTGTGCCAGCCCAGTTGTCGATGGACAGGGAGCCGTCGGTGGCCCAGGTGCCGACGGTGTTGAAGGTGAGGAGGCTGCTGCCGCCCATGTCGATGGTGCCGTCGCCAGCGAGGTTGAAGGTGCCTGCGGTGGCAAAGGTCTGGTTGGTGCCGTTGGTCTGGAGGGTGCCGTTGCCGAGTGTGAATTTTTGGATGCCAGAGGCGAGGTTGGCTCCGCCGAGGGAGAGGGTGCCGCTTTGAATGATGAGTTCGGGGGTGACGATGTTGACGTCGCTGATGGTGGTGGTGGTGCCAACGCCGGTCTTGATGAGCTGGCCGGGAGTGCGGAGGTAACCGAAACTGTTGCCGCTGATGGTCTGGTTGGCATCAAGACAGGTTTTGATGTTGGAGCCGGAGACTGCACCAGGCGCGTTGGTAATGTTGAGCGAGGAGAGCGCACTGGCATTGTAACCGATGATGGAGAGGTTGCCGCCGATGCGGACGTTGGCTCCGTTGCTTGTGACGATTTCAAGGGTGGAGGGGGTGAGGTTGGTGGTGTTCCTGACTGAGACGGCACCGGTGCCGAGGTGGTTTTGTCCGGCGGCGGCGCGGCCAAGGGTAACGTCGCCAGTGGCAGCAATGCGGAGGAGTCCGTCGGCTATGGTGGTGCCTCCGGTGTAGGTGGCGTTGGCGTTGTTGAGGGTGAGGGTGCCGAGGCCGGATTTGGTGAGACCGCCAGTGCCGGTGAGTTTCAGGTTTTGGCCGAAGGCAACGTCTCCCGCGACGTTGAAGGTGTGTTGTCGGGTGAGCGCAGTGTCACCGTTGGCGACGCCGGGGTTGAGGGTGAGGAGTCCGGCGGTGCCATCAAGGCCGATGGTGGCGTTGAGGAAGTTGATTTTGTTGGCCAGGGTGCGCGCGCCGCCAAAGGAGGCGAGGGTGCCGGAGCCGGTGAAGGAGAGGGGGCCGGTGGAGAGGGCGTTGTTGTGGCCGACTTGGAGGGTGCCGGCGAGCAGTTCGGTGGTGCCTTGGTATTCGTGGGCGCCGAGGAGGCGGAGGGTGCCGTCGCCGTTTTTGATGAAGCCGCCGATGCCTTCGAAGGTGTGGCCGGCGGTGATGGTGACGAGGTCGGTGGTGCCGACGACGTTGATGCCGGGGGTGACGAGGAACTGGCTGCGGCCGGCGTGATTGAGGGTGAGGTTGCCGGTGAAGCGGACGGTGGAGTTGATGGAGGAGTCTCCAGTCGGGGACACGGTGGTGGAGTTGAATATGAACTGGTTGGAGAGGATGCGAGGGCCGTCGAGGGCGGAGAGCCTGGGGGCGTTGCCGAGGTTGATGGCGTCGAAGGTGATGGTGCCAGTACCGAGGGCGTTGTCGGCGCCGATGCCGAGGGTGGGGCTGTAGGATTGTTTGAAGTAGATGCCGCCGGTGAAGGTGTTGGTGTTGTAAAAGTTGACGGTTTGGTTGGTGCCTCCGAGCTGGAAGCCGCCGGGGCCGGCAATGGGGGTGCGGAGGTGGAGGATGGAGCCGTTGCCATCGAGTTTTTTCAGACCGGCGGTGATATAGCTGGACTCAGTGCTCTGGAAGGTGAGGGCGTTGCCGGGTGTGATGAAGAGGTTGCCGTCGAAACGGACGGAGGCGTTGACGGTGCGGGGGGCACCTTCGGCTTCGATGTGGTACCAGCCGGAGCCTCCGCCGGTGCTGTTGCCGATGTGGAGGGCCTGGGTGCTGGTGGCGGGGTCGCCGGTGTGGGCGCCTTGGCCAAAGATGCTGCCGTCGGTGGCGATGATGATTTTGCGGGCTTTGCGAGCCAGGGAGGTGTCTTCTCCGACGGCGCCAGTGAACCAGAAGCCGCCAGTGTAGGTGCTGGCGCCGGTGTTACCGGCGAAGCGGATGATGCCGGTTTCGAGTTGTGTGTCGGAGGCGGGGCCAGCGTAGTCGCTGACGATGCCGCCGTCGCCGGTGATTTTACCGGAAAGGGTGAGGATTTTTTTGCCGATGTGATGGAGGGCGAGGGTGTCGTCGGCCTGAAGGATGAGGTTGGCAGCGAGGGTGCTGCTGTTGTCGCCGGTAACGGTGAGCTGGGCACCGTCGCCGTGATTATCAAAGGTGATGGTAGCGTTGTTGTTCGAGGTGATGGAGAAAGCTTGGGCTCCGTTGCTTTCGATGCGGAGTTTTCCGATGGTGACGTCTTGATCGACAATGATTTGGTTGTTGTTGAGGAGGCCGTCGAGGTCGCGGATGGCGGCGACGATGCCAGCGCGGTTGGGGGCGATGTCGCCCACCCAGTTGCTTGCGGTGCTCCAGAGGCGGTCAACGGGGATGCCGGTGTCGGCGGAGCCGCGCCATTCGGTGAGGGCGCTGCCGGTGGGGGCGAGGAACCAGTAGCCGGTGCCGGCTTGTTTGACGAGTTCGGCTCCGGCTTCGTAGCCGGTGAAGGAGATTTCGGCGAGTTTGGCGGCGTTAAAATAGGTTATGTCGCCGAAGCGTACATAAGTGTCGCTGAGTTCGGGGTGGGCGGCAGTGGACCACTGGCCGGTGTTGTTTTGCAAGGTGAGGGAGTAGCCTTTGCCTGTGGACCAGGAGCCGTTGGTGACGTTGGTAAAGCTGATGGAGGAGTGGTTTTCGAGGTAAATGGAGGCGTTGCCGGTGAGGGTGAGGAGGCCGAAGCGGTTGTCGATGGGGGCGTCTTCGCTGCCGCCCACAGAGTAGAGAGTGCCGGCAGCGAGAGTGGCGCCGGGGGCGCCGAGTATGGAGGTGTGCCGGTTGAGGACGAATGCGCCTCCGTTGAGAGTAAGGGAGGTGGCGGAGATGGGGGTATCGAGGATGGTGCTGCCGGCGTTGTTTTTGATGATGGCACCGACTCCGGTGATGCCGACGGTGGAGGTGATGGTGGAGGTGGCGTTGGTGCCGGGGTTGAAAGTGAGGCCGGGGGTGCCGACGAGGGTGGCACCGTTGATGGCGAGGTCGCCGTCGGTGATGAGGGCAGAGGTGCTGTTGCCGACCCGGGTGAGGGTGGCGGTGGAATCAAGGGTGACTTTGCCGCCGCCAGTGAAGGTCATCTTTGCACCGCCGGCAGCGCTGGTAACGGCGTTGTCGAGGATGACTGCGCCGCGCAGGGTAGTAGCGTGGTTGTTGGTGGCGATGTTGAGGGCGGCGTAGGCGTGAATGGAGCCGGAGCCGAGGTAGTTTTGATCCTGGACGTCGGCGCCGAGGGTCATGTCGCCGCGCAGGGAGACGTAGGCGCTGCCGGTGGCGTAGTTTTTGCGGGGGAGGAGGGTGAGGCCGCCGGTGAAATCATTGTTATTGTTGTTAAAGTGGAAGTCGCCGTTGTTGCTGCCGCCGGAAACGACGAGAGCGCCGTCGCCGGTGAGGCGCAGGGGTTCGTCAAAGACGACAGTGCCTTCGCCGGTGATGGTGCGGGTGCCGGTCCAGGAGACGTCACCAGCGTAGGCGAATTTGATGTAGCTGGCGGTGAAGTCGCCAGCGAAGTCGACCTGGTTGGAGAGGGTGCGGACGTTGGAGGCATTGGTGCCGCCATAAACCTCTCCACCATTGATAACGAGGAGGTTGTCGAAGGAGCCAAGGACTTGCGTGGTGTTGCCGATGGTGAGGCGTCCGCTGTTGAGGGTGGTGGTGCCGCGATAGCCAGTGGTGTTGATATTGGCAGTGCCGAGGTGGAGACCGCCAGAATCGATGGTAATGTCCCCGTTGCCTTTGAGGACGCCGGTGACTACGGCGGCGAGGCCCGAATTGATTGTGAGGTTATTCTTCAGATCAGCCGTGTGGATGTTAACGCCACCGGTGCCGCTGATGGTCGAGGCAGTGTTGGCGACGCCGGAATCGAAGGCGAGGGTACCGGTGCTGATGCTGAAGGTGGACGTCGTATTGGTGATGATGTGTCCAATGGTGGCAGTCTGGTTTTCAAGGGTGGTGGTGGTCGCGGCAGCCCCACTCAAGGTCACGGTCGCGCCAGCGTGGTTGGGGGCGTCAACAGACCAGTTGGCGAAGTCGAACCATTTTTTATACGGGGTGGTGGTTCCAGTGCCGCCAATCCAGGTGGTGTGGAGAAAATCGACGGGACGGAGGGTGCCATCGGCGTCGCGCACGGCACCGGGATCGAAACCGCGAAACCAAATCTTGCCGAGGTCAGAGGAAAGGTCGGAGAGGGTAACGTTGTCAGTAACCGTGGCGTTGCCGGTGAGACGGTAGGAGGCGGGGTTGCCGCGCCAGTCGTAGATGGAGAGCCGTTCGTTGCCGGAAGTGCTGGTGCTTACACTGCCAAGGGTGAGGTTGATGGGGGTGGCCGCAGGGGTGGCGGGTTGCAGGTAGAGACCGAGGTTGGAATTAGCTCCCAGAGTGATGGTACCAAAAGTTTGGTTGAAACCACCGAGTTTGAGCGAACCTGTGGCTCCATCGAGCGCGTTGAGCTTGTTGCCAGTGGACCGCATTTGGTTGGCTTTGCCGAAGGTGGCCAGACCGGTCGGCTGGAGTACGTTGGTCGTGGGGGTGAGGTTGGAAAAGGTGAGTCCGTTGGTGATGTCGAGGGTGACGAGGCCAAAATTGATGACGCCGGCTTCGTGGAAAAAGTCGCGCGAACCAAAGGTGGCGCTGTTCAGGGTGTCGGTGAAGTTGAGGACGTTGACGCCGGTTTTGGTCACCATGCCAAAGCCGTCGAGGGTGCTGCCGTTGAGGAGAACACTCATGGCAGTCGTGTTGACCGAGGTGTCGAACTCGAGGTTGGGCGTGTTGACGATGGTGGTGCCGCCTTGCCCGCTGGCGTTGTAAACGAGGTCGGTGCCCGCAAGGTAGAGGGTGCCGTGCGTGGCGTTGGTGCCGCCATCAAGGGTGCCGCTGTTGAGGTTGAGCGTGAATTTATTGCGGGTGTCTGTCTCGGAGAGGCGTAGCTGGCCTCCGGTTTCCAAAGTCACCGTGCTGCCGTTGAGCGCTACGCTTTGGTTGGCGTAGTTGCCGATGGCGGACTTGATTTCAAGCTGGGTGCCAGTGTTGCCGACTTTGATGTCGCCTGTGCCGAGGTAGTTTCTGGCTGCATCAAGCGCACCGATCACGAGCTGCGCGTTGGTTGCACTTGCAAGTGTGGTTTCGAGTTTGCCTGCGAAGAGGTCGAGGCCGCCGGAAAAGGTTTTGTTGGCTCCGGTGAAGATGGTGGTGCCGGAACCGGCTTTGGTGATCTTGTAACCGTTGCCAGTGATCGCGCTCGCAAGGGTGAGGGTGGTGGTAGGGGTGCTGGTATTGAGACTGAGATGACTGCGGAGCTCAATGGCGCTGTTGAACGTTACGCGGTTGGAGCCGGATAGGAGGAGTTCGGCGGTCGTGTCGACATTGTCGAAAATGAATTTTCCTCCTGAAAAATTGAACGCCGTCTCTGTCGTGGTGCCGTCGAGTTGGAGTTTGCCTAAAGTGATATCGGATTCGAGGGTAATGGTCTTGCCGCCAAGCGCGGCCTGACTGGTGTTGAAGATGGCAATGGCTCCGGCAAGGTTGGGGGGAAGCGTTTCGTCGCCAGTGGCGGTCCAGTTGGCGACGGTGTCCCAGTTGCTGTTGGCGGAACCGTTCCAAGTGGAGCCGCAGAGTTGTCCGGACACAAAAAGCGCAAGCGTGAATACCAGCACAGACGCGATCGCAGACCAATCAGATGTGGTTACCGAAGTGATGAGAAGGACGGTGAAGTGCTTGCGCGTGTGAGTAGCTTTCATTAGGTTGATCGGACATTCTGGCGGACAGCCAAATGATTAATGATACTAAATACCCCGGGGTAGATGGTAGTCGGGTAAACGCTGTATAATGGGCCATTCCCTTTTCCCACTTTGGACGGCTGGTGTCAGCCGCAACTCGGCATCATGTTACAGGTTCTGCACGACAAGCGAAGACATCGAGTGGACAGGACGAGTAAACGGAATGGAATTCATCAAAGCGGAAAGCCCACACGGCAGGGTAGCCGTTAAGTCCCGGGAAGAGGTGGCGAGGGATGCGCCGGAGTTTCGTCCAGTTGCTCAGGGTGCCGATGGAGGGCTCTTTGTTGATGGGAAAAATCCCGCTGTTGCGCAGGCCGACGATGTCTGTGAGCGAGTCTTGCGTGGGGGCGGTTTCGTTTCCATGCCCGAGCCCACGCGGTCAAGGGCCGCGTTGGCGGCAGGCCGGAATCAGGCTGCGATAGGCATTGCCGGAGAGGGGCCGGCGTCCGCTTTTTTGGGAAGGGTACCGAAGAACTGCTCCGCTTCATCGGGGGTTTTCAGTTCGAGGTAATGTTTGCGGATGATGCTCTCCGGATTGCCCGCTTGCAGCGCAGCCATCGTCGATGGAGCGGAATTTCGCCACGAACATCGAAATGAACGTGTGCCGCATGACATCGTGCGAAAGCGGGAATTTCTGCGTCACCTTTTCCCGGATGTGCTGGAGGTTGGTCGGGATGATCGGGAACTTCTATCAACGGATAGGCCCGCAACCACGCGACCAGGTTGGGTTGAATCGTGATGTTGCGCGGCTCGCGCACCTTGGAGACTTCGCCATCGATGCGAATCACGTTGGTTTCCGTTTTCACATCCGAGGGTTGGAGCCGGAGGATTTCACCGGTGCGCAGGCAGGGCCGGATGTCGGCGAACAGACAGAGCGCGAAGAACGGAACGGGGGGCAGGGGCCGGCTTCGCCTTGCAGGCTTTGAACGATGAGAACCTGGCGTTCGGCTTCCGCCTCGGCGCGAGTGGGGAAGTTTCTGCGGATGCGCTTGCCGTCGGGCCAGCCGGTGACGCGAAAAACGATCTCCCCGGAGGGATTCGTGAAGGGAGTGATGACGAACGGACTGCCTTGCTCCATGGCCGATTTGCCACGTCAACTGGCAAATCGATTATCGGGCGTATTAACTCGTTGTTTTGTAATGAGTAATGGCGGAGAGGGAGGGATTCGAACCCCCGGTAACCTTTCGGCTACACGCGCTTTCCAAGCGCGCGCATTCGACCACTCTGCCACCTCTCCGGAAGCTTCCGTCGGAAACACCGGCAAAGGCGCCTCCGACGAGGGAAGGGGAGCGACAAAGAAGACGGCGGAGCGGTCCGTCAATGGCTAAAATCCGGCCGGCCGGCGTCCGCTGCCTTGCAGGGACAGCCGGGGCTTAGGTCACGGTTTCGTACCCGAAGAGCCCGCGGCGCTTGATGGCGTCGGCAACGGGGGCGGGAACCATCGTTTCCCAGGTTGCATCACCGGCCTTGATGCGCTGGAGGACGTCGCGCGAGAAGATGGCGAGGATCTCCGTGTTGAAGCCGACAATGGGCTCCAGGTAGTGGTTTTCCAGCAGGTGGGCGTAGAGGTTTTGCAGGTGGTCCTCGACCTGCAGGTTTTTCGCGGTGATAAAAACGTGCGAGGCTGCCCAGGTGCCCGGATGGTGGCTGGCGGCAGGCGTTATCGCGACGGCGGCAGGGAAGGGGGGCATGGTGCCGTCGGGCGTGGCGGGATGACCGCTGGCGATGTAACGGTCGAAGGCGCTCTGCTGCATGGGATAGATGTAGAGCTTGACGGCATATCGGAAGAGGCGGCCGAAATTTTCCAGAATGCCGCCCTGGAGGTGCTCGTAGTACTTTTCGTTAAAAATCTCGACGAGGTTGTTGATGCCCATGGCCACGCCGATCATTTCGTTGGTGTAGCGGCGGAAGTAGGTGGTGAGGCGATAATATTCGCTGTAGTTGGAAATCATTACCGTGAAGCCGATGTCGCCGAGCAGGTCCACGCGGGAAAGGAAGTCCTGCGCGTTGAGGTGCCCGTCGGCGAGGAGGTTGTTCATGGTGATTTCCATGAGCACGACGATGTCCTTGCCCTTCACGCCGGACTCCTGGAGGAACTGGGCGCAGGCGCAGTTGAGCATGTCGACATTGACGTGGGTGACGGGGCGGAAACTGCCGCGCTCGACGAGCACGGGTTTTTTGTGGAGCACTTCGGAAGGCTGCAGGACTTCGCCGCCGGGGCCGAACATGACGGCATGGGTGACGCCGTGCTTGACGAGGAAGAGCGACATGAGGCGGTTGTCGACGTGGGCGAAGGCGGGGCCGCTCATAGTGAGCATGTCGATCTCGATGCGTTCGGCGCCGACATTGTCGATGAGCGACTGGATGAAGCGTTCGGGGTCGTCGCGGTAATAGAAGGCGGCGTAGATGAGGTTGGTGCCGGCGATGCCGAGGGCCTGTTGCTGGAGGAGGTTGTCCTTGTCCCACATGCGGACGTGGATGGTGACGTCGCTGACGGGGCCGCGGGGTTCGGTCTGGAAGCGGATGCCGAGCCAGCCGTGACACTCGTTGTTGCCCTTGAAACTGCGGGCGGCGACGGTGTCGGCGTAAACGAAGAAGGTGGTGGTCTCCCCGCGTTTTTCATGAAGGCGCTCGCGGAGGAGTTCGTATTCGTGATCGAGCATGAGCGCGAGGCGCTCGCGCGAGACGTAGCGGGGCGCCTTGCCGTAGATGGCGTCGCTGAAGGTCATGTCGTAGGCGGACATGGATTTGGCAACGGTGCCGGCCGCGCCGCCCGCCTGGAAAAACACGCGGGCGACTTCCTGCCCGGCGCCGATTTCGGCAAAGGTGCCGTATTTCGCCTCGTCGAGGTTGATCGTGAGTGCCTTGCGGTTGGTCGTGAGAAGCGGGCCTTGTTCGCTCATGGTGGAATGGTGGTGGTGATCGTGAGTCTGGCTGGTCGGAACGGTTGCGCAAACCGTGGCATGCCTGCGCCCGGGGCGGCAAACACGGAAAGCGCAGCCGGCAGCAGGGAATGTGCCGGAACGGCTGTTTCTGCCATCGGTTGATCGCCGGCATCGGGCTCGCCGGTCGCGCGGCCGTCTATTTCGGAGGGGCTGTCGCGCCGTTTTTCCATTGGCCGGATATCTGGAGCATCATTTGCCGGTCTACCGGGCCGGTGTCATTGTGATACAGGCGGCTGGCCAGCAGGCTGACGGCTTCGGCCCCCACGGTTTGGTGGGACTGCCGGATGCCGGCGGTCGCGGTGTCGTCCGGAGGCAAATCCAGTTCCGCATAGGCGACATCTCCGGGGACGCGGAAACCCAGCTCCCCGAGCCAGCGCCACACAAAGGCACGATCCAGCGTCAGGATCACCTCGGGGCGCTCCTGCCGGAGCCACCGGGCGAATCCCGCCCGGTTCCAGGTTGTTGTCGGGTAAAATGGCCTGACGGTTTCGTTTTTCGGCAGACCCCAGGCCGCGCCCAGATATCCGGACAGCCAGTGGCCATAGCGATCCCAGAAGGCGGGAATCGCCAGCCCCGCGCGGCGGTAGCCGAGTTCGCGCGTCCGGGCGAAGGCCTCCTGCACGATCCGCGCGCGGTCATTGTGCACACCGGGCAGCATGGGCAGGTGCGTATGCGGCTCGATCTGCACCGCCGTGATCCGGGACCACGACAGGGCGACGGGACCGGGAACATTGTCCGGGTGTATCATGCCGATCACTACGCCGCGAATGCCGCGCGCCTTGAGGATGGCGTCGAGCCGGGGGCCGATGATCGTTTTTTCCTCGAACACATCCAGCGTCATGCCCAAGGCCTCCGCCCGTGCGCACACGCCTTGGTAGATCTCGCGAAACGCGTGGTTCTTTCGCCAGTCGCCCTGCGGCGCACCCGGCGCCGTCACGTAGGCGATGGTCTCGCTGTGCCAGGCCAGCCGGCCGGCGCGGACATTGGCCATGAGGGAGGCATACACGGGGTTGACGCGATAGCCCAGGCGGCGCGCCTCCTCCGCAATGCGCTCGCGCGTGGCCGCCGGGATGCGCGGGTCGTTGCGCAAGGCGCGCGACACCGTCGCATTGTGCACGCCTGCCGCTGCGGCGATGTCGCGGATGGTCGGGGCACGGTCCATGATGCGTGTTGTTACGCCAATATCCCCGACAATGGCAAGGTTGGCGCAACGTGCTGCATGACTCTGCCGTTGTCCGCATCGAGCTCTGGCGGAATCGTTCGTCATATCCACCAGGCGATTCTCCACGCCTGCACGCCAACACCCGACCCACGCCCATCATGACAAACATCACTCAAACCCCGTCGTTCCCCGCACTGCATTTCCCGGTAAAAACCGCCGCCATCGTTTGTGCCATGTGCCTCGCGCTGGCACCGGCATTTTCCTCATCGTTGCGAGCCGCCCTTGTTCCGTTCACCGAAGAGTTCACCGGCGCCGCCGTGGACTCCTCCCGGTGGACCGAATACAAGTCCGGCTCCAACGCCTCGCTTGCCGTCGCGGATGGCAAATTGACCGCGGCCACAACATCGACCGGGAGCACCAACCGCGCCGTGATTATCAGCAAGAGTTCCGCGATCAACCCCTTCGAGCAGGCATTGCGTTTCAGCTTTTCCGGCCTGTCCATCAGCGGCAATCCAGGCACTGGGGCCAATGCGTTTTATGCGCTGCTCGGCAACGTGGATTCTGACGCGGCAGGCGCGAATTTTTATCCGACGAAAGGCCCTTCCACGGGCAACGGCTGGACGTCACTCCTGATCGAAAAAAAGAGCGTCGATAGCACCGACGTGCTGCAACTCACCGTGCGCGAGCGCACGGCAGGCGTGTCCATCATTGATACCACCTATTCGTTGAGCGCCATGCCGACCATCATCGACTGGACGATCGATGGCACAGGAACCGGTGCAACGTGGTCGCTGACCCTGACCGGCGCCACGCTCACAGGCGGCTCCCTCGGGACGACAACGTCGTCTTCCGTTTCGGGCACGTTTACCAACTTCGCATCCACTCACCTTGCGGCAGGCTCATGGCTCGCGCTGGGTTGCTTCAACAATGGAGCCGTGGCGACCGGGGGAACCTCCATTTCGCTCGATGCGGTTGGTGTTGCCGCTGCGGTTCCCGAACCGGCGCAGGCCGTTGCCCTGTTCGGCGTCGGTGCGCTGGCGGCGGCGGGGATCGTGCTGCGCCGCATCCGCCGGATATGACTGGAGCAACGAAACACATTCCGGATCAACCTCCTCCGTATCCCCCCCCCAATACACACACCGTATTCTTTTCGCCTTTCGGATTCTGTCATGATTACTCCACTACATTCCATCCGGTGTCGTTCCCGTGCATTCACGCTGATCGAATTGCTGACGGTCATCGCCATCATCGGCATACTGGCGGCGATCATCATCCCCACCGTTGGCCGCGTGCGCCAAAGCGCGCGGGCGGCGCGCTCCACCTCCAACCTCAAACAAATCGCGCAGGCCGCGCTCTCCTACGTAAACGACAACAAACAACACTTCCCCTATCGTTCCAACAACTCCGGCAGTGGCGCCATCTGGTCGGACGCGCTCAACCTCCACATGGGCTGGCCGCTTTCGACGGAAGACAGCGCCTCCGGCCCCCACCAAGGTTCCAACAAAAAGTTTTTCACGCAGACGGAGATATTCCTGGACCCGCTCCTGTCTGAAGGCTGGCACCATCGCTTCGGTGACTACGGGTGCAACAGTCTGGTGCTCGTGACCGCGGCAGGCGGCTCCGAAGACGTGAACAAGGAAAACAACATCGAAAAACTGACCGGGCCGCGTCCCTCGATCACCGACATCGAAGCCCCCTCGCGCCGCATCATCGTGATGGCCTCCGAAGTCGGCACCTTCGCAGGCAGCGGCGGACGCCCGCCCTTCCCCGGAAGCTGGCGGGTAAATGCCAAGGCGATCATCGCCAACGGATTTTCCGCCATCGAAACCGTCCCCACCATTAAAGAACAACGCCCTGCGGAACGAATGCCCGGCAAATACCTGTCCGCCTTCGCCGACGGCCACGTGCAATGGCTCACCCGTGAAGACTTCGATTCAAGGGAAAAACTCGAATTGCTCTTCGGCACCCTGTGACCCCCGCCTTTTTTTCTTCCCCCCCCCGGAGCGCTGCACAACACACCAGCGCCCATTGCCATGACCATCATCAGAACCATCACCGCTCTGATCGCCCTGCTGCTTGCCAGCCGCCCCGACCTCACACATGCCTCGACAACGGCGGCAACAACCACAACGGCGGCAACGGACAGCGCCCTCCCCGCGTTTCCCAAGCCGACGCCGGAAACCTGGTGCGCCGAAACAAAACTCCTCCAGCCCGACGGCTCCGTTTTCCGCGCCGCCCGCGAAGACTGGACCGCCGCCCGCCGCCTCGCCACCGGCCCCGACGCCGACCCCGCATGGGCCGCGTGGCTCAAAAAACAACGCGCCGCCGCCGATGACTGGATGGCCCGCCATCGCGACCGCGTGGAGTGGGCCGGGGGTCGCGAACACGCTTTCGTCAGCCCACGCGACGGCTCCTTTCTCACCTGGACCGCCGCCATCCCCGGTGAAGAAACCGATCACCTCTCCAGCCCCTCCGATCCGCACGTTGCCATCACCCCGATAATCTTTGGCGCCTGGGTTGCCAAATTCCGGCAAACCCACATCCGCACCATGCGCGACGCCGCCCGTTTGTATCGGATTACCGGTGACACACGTTATGCCGACTGGGCCGCCGGGCAGCTCGACTTCTACGCCGCCAACCTTCACCGCTGGCCGACCGTCAACCTTTCCCGGGAACCAGCCGGACCCCGCCTCGCCTACGAAAGCCTCGGCGATGCCGTTCTACTTTCCGATTTCGTCGAGACCGCCCGGCTCCTCTTCGACATCACGCCGCCCGCCCGCCGCCAGGCATGGTTCGACGGCCTCTTCAAACCCGAAGTCGAACTCCTCGATAAAACCTGGCACAACCGGATCCAGAACCACGCCGTCTGGCACCGCGCCTCCGCCGCGCAAGTCGCCCTCCTCTACAACGACGACGCCATGTGGCGGCGCGAGATGGACGGCCCCTACGGCCTGCGCGCCCAACTCCAGCGCGGCGTCACCAGCGACTACTTCTGGCTCGAACAATCCATCGGCTACAACAACTACGTCATCATCGCCATCCAGCCCCTGCTCACCTTTGCCGGACTACTCGGCAAAGCGGACCTCCTGCGCGACGAAGCCGCCATCATCCAAAACCTGGCCATTGCCCCGCTCACCATTCGATTCCCCGACGGCACCTTTCCCAATCCCGCCGATTCCGGCGCACCCGCCCGCATCGCCAAAGTCATCGCAAAAACCCTCGCCGGCCTCTACCGCATCCTCCCCACTCGTTCCGGTCTCGCCGCCGCCACCCTCCCCGACAACCGCACATGGGACACGCTCCTCGACCCGCCTGCCGCTGTCCGTGGCGAATACGCCGGCCGCCTCCCTCCCGCCTCTTCCGCCATTCCCGCCCCGCTGGTCGTCTCGCGTTCGCTGGAGTCCACCCGTTTCGCCCTCCTCAAGGACGGACCCTGGCAGGTGTTTTTCCATTACGGACAGATCGACTCCCCGCATATGCAAGACGAGGCGCTCAACTGGTCAGCCTCCTTCGAAGGTGTCGATGTGACGCACGATCCCGGCACCGTCGGATACGGATCGAAACTTACCGGCGACTACTACCGGCGAGGCCTCAACCACAACGTACCCCTCATCAACGGCGAAGGACAAAAACCCTGGCATCCGGGAAAACTGCTCGCCTTCGATCCCGCGCCCGGACGCGCTGCTGTATCCGCCATTCAACCACAGTACCGTCCCGATGCCGCCGCCCGCCGCACCCTGCGCATCGAGGGCAACCGCCTGGTTGACGAGGCCACCATCACCCTCGCCAGCAAGGTTGATCCCGCCCGGCTCGGTCTCGCGCTCCACCTTCAAGGCACACCGCAACTCCCCGGAAATTTCGCGCCCGTTTCCAGCAAAAACTTCGCGTCCGGACGTCCCGCCGCCTTCGGTTACTGGCGCGACGTTCGCACCGCCACGTTTGAAAACGAAATGACATTCGACGTGACGCTGGCCAAAAACAAAACACTCCGTGTGCGATTCGCGCTCGCCGGCGGCGGACGTTTCACCGTTTACCAAGGTTCCTCTCCCGATTATCCGCCCGCCCGCCGCGCCGGCTTTTACATCGAAAAAGAACAACCCGCCAAAACCGCCACATTTGTGACCACCCTCTCGCCCGAATCGCCCGAAAACTGATCTCTCATCCGCTCTCCTCCTGTCCCTCCCCCTTCACGTTTTCCGTCCTCCCTGTTTTTTCCGTGTCAACGAACACCGCCAACCGCCACTCCATCAACTTCGCCTACCGCTTTGCTGCGCGCGAACCCGCCTTCGACGCCTATCCGTGGAAATCACGCAACGGCGGCGGGCTCCCGTGGGAAGGTTTCGAAAAAGCCGCCTGGCTCCACCACACCACCGGCACGCCGCTCACCTGGATGGTGGACACCGTCGCGCTCCAGCAGGCCGGACGCCGCCTGCGCCAGTTTGCCGATGTGTTTGGCGACGACGTTGTCCTCTGGCTCGATGTCTTCGCGCGACAGCCCTTTTACGAACAACTCGGCATCACCCAGCGCACCTTCGGCCTGCGCAACTACACCCGCGACGAACTCGTCACCCTCATCCGCGGCAGCCGCGACCTCGCCGCCGATGTGCTCGGCCGCGACGTGCGCATCGGCGCCGGGTTCTGGTGGAATGCCGATGTCCTGCACGCCGCCCGCGCCGCCGGCCTCGACGCGCTCTGGGGCCTGTGCTGGGACCAGAAAGGCATCGACGGCGCCACCCATCGCGGCTCGCCGTGGTTCCCCTACTACGCCTCGCCCGACGATTTCAAGGCGCCCGTCCGCTCGCGCGAAGACGGCCTGCTCCTGCTCCCCTGGTATCGGGCCGACCTCGGCAACGCATTTCTCTACGACGACCACCCGCCCTTCACCACACACACCGGCGAACTCACCCGCTGGAACAGCACCTGGCCCGCAAACTACGTGCGCGCCCTGCTCGGCCAGGGAGCCGACGAGGCGAAGAGGAGCCCCTTTGCCTTCACGGAATTTTTCACCGGTTGCGAATGCCTCGATACCTCGGGCATTTTCCACGACGAGGAGATGTGCCCCTCCTCCGAGATCTGGGCCAACCAGAAAGCGTGTATCCTCGGCGGCATGGCGGCGGAGTTCGGAAACGTCGTCCAGCTCCACGCGTTCACCGACTGGCATCTTGCCAACCGTCCGGAAACCACGCGCCACGAACTTCACTGGCGCGACCCGTTCGGCAAGCTGCCGGACCTCCGGTTCGCCGCCGGTACGGATGCGCTGACGGTGACTTGTCCCGGTCCCCGATCCGGCGACGCCGGTGCTCGCAACGATGTCCTGGTGGCGCGGCAATCTTACGCAAGCGGTTGCCTGGGCGAAGCCAGCCCCGGTTTTCTTGACCGGGCCTCCGCCCGCAACGCGCTCGCTCCGGATGCCTGTTTGCCGGCGGTATTGGCCAGGCGGCTGGCGATGAAGATGGGCCGCGAGGAGAACCTGCTCGTTGCCGGCGTCGCCTGCGAATGCTGACGCCTTGCCGGGACGGGCAGCCGCCGGTCCGGCGACATGTGCCAGGAACTTTCCTTGGAATTTGCCATTTCGGAACAACCTCCTACCTGTCGTCGTTTTTCAATGAGCACCGAAAACACTTCACGACCTCTGGTGGGTATTATCATGGGCAGCCAGTCCGACTGGCCTGTGCTGGAGAACGCGGCGAAAACCCTCACCGCCTTCGGAATCGCATGGGAAGCCCGCGTGATCAGCGCCCACCGCACCCCGCATGTCGCTTTCGATTACGCCACCACCGCCGAATCGCGCGGGCTCCGGTGCATCATCGCCGGCGCCGGCATGGCGGCCCATCTGGCGGGCGTCATGGCCGGTCTCACCGAACTTCCCGTGCTGGGCGTGCCGATGGAGTCGCCGCAGCTGAAGGGTCTCGACTCGCTGCTCTCCACCGTCCAGATGCCCGGCGGGGTGCCTGTGGCGACCTTTGCCATCGGCAAGGCTGGCGCCGTCAACGCCGCCATCTTTGCTGCGTCCATGCTCGCGCTCGGCGATGCGAAGGTGAAAAAGGCGCTGGGCGAGTTCCGCGCCGAACAGACGCGGAAGGTTTCCGAAATAAAGCTCGATACCGGCCTGTAATCGGGACGGGCGGGCTCTAGGGGGGGGTAACCCGAAGTGATGTCAACCGGCCGGGGGGGGCAGCCGTCATGGCTTGCCCCTTTCCGGTATTCGGGATTCGACTTCCGGTTTCGTCCGGCCGCTTCCCGGCAGCCGGGCCGCCACCTCCAACACCTGCTCATGAACCAGAAAATTCGCCTCCTCCTCGCCGCCGCCATCACCGGCTGCTGCCTTGCCGCTTCCGCCTCTGCCCTCGCCGCGGCTCCGGCGGCCCGCGCAGGGCATGTCTTCATCATCAGCTTCGACCAGGGATCCCCCGCCGGTATCGGGAAAGCCGATATGCCGGTCTTCAAAAAAATGGCCGCCGAAGGCGCGCATACCTGGGAAGCGTACACCATCGTCCCCAGCATCACGCTGCCCTCGCATACGTCCATGCTCACCGGTGTCGGCATCCAGAAACACCAGATCCAGTGGAACGACGTCTGGGCTCCCGGCAAACCCCAGCTCACGGTGCCGACCATCTTCAACCTCGCCAAAGCCGCCGATCCCTCGCTCGTCACCGCCGCGTATGTTTCCAAACAAAAATTCCGTCTTTTCGAATTTCGCGGTGACATCGACCGTTTCGTCCTTCCGGAAAACACCAGCTCCCTCGGCGTCGCCGCCGCCTTTGCCGGGGACGTGGCCAGACTGAAGCCCGGCCTCTGTTTCATCCACTTTGGCGAACCGGATGCCATGGGCCACAAATACGGCATCTGGTCGCCCGAAAAAATGAAGGCCTTTGCCGACAGCGACGCCGCGCTCGGGATCATCCGCGATGCCATCGACGCGGCCGGCCTCGGCGACAGCAGCACGATCATCCTCACCGCCGACCACGGCTGCCACGACACCGTCAACAAGGAAGGCAAAACCGTCGGCACGCACGGCTCGGCCGATCCCGACGACGTGATCATTCCGTGGATTGCCTGGGGCAAGCGCGTGAAACCCGGCTTTACCATCACCGCTCCCGTCGTGCAGTACGACACTGCCGCGACGGCGCTCTGGCTGCTCGGCATCGACGTCCCCGGCAGCTTCTGGGGCCGCCCCGTCACCAGCGCCTTCGAGTGATATTTGACCACAGATTGCACGGATTTCCGGAGATTACACGGACGGAAAGTTCCCTGTTTTTGGGCATCCCTGCCTTGATCCGGTTTTTTATCAGTGGGATCCGTGGTTAAAAAAGAACCCGGTTTTGGCTCCGGCAACACCGGCATTCCGTGGTCAAGGTCTGGACGAGCCGGGTTTGGACACTGCCAATCCGGGTTCTCCGGGGTGAATCGGCTGCCTGCCTACCCCTTCGCCACCCACCGCAGCGCCGCCCAGGCCGCCACCCCGCACGCCGCTTGCGTTGCGCACATCGGCAGGGCGCTGTTGGCCGCGAACATGCCCGCCAGCGCGCCGGCCAGCCCGCCCATGCCGAACTGCATCGTCCCCATCAGCGACGCCGCGCTTCCCGCTGCGCGGGCAAACGGTGCGAGCGCCAGGGCCGACGCATTCGGCCCGATCAGCCCGCCCGAGGCCAGCGTCACGAACAGCAACCCCGCCAGCAACGGAAACCCGCCCAGGCCGGTGAGCGCCTGCGCCGCCAGCAACGCGCCCGCGCCTGCCACCACCGCCAGCACGCCTCCCAGAATCTGCCGCGACGTGAACCGCCGCAACAGCCACCGGTTCAGTTGCGACCCTGCGATCATTCCGCCGGCGTTGATGCCGAAAAACACCGAGAACATCTGCGGCGACACCCCGTTCAGCTCGATGAACACATGCGCCGCGCACGTGATGTAGGTGAACATCGCCCCCGCGCTGAAGGCCATCACCAGCGCGTACCCGAGAAACCGCCGGTCCGCCAGCAGCCTTCCGTATCCGGCCACCGCGCCCGCCACGCTCAGCCGGTTTCGCCGTTCCGCCGGCAACGACTCCGGCAGCCAGCGCCACACCGCGACCCAGACCAGCGCGCCTGCCGCCACCAGGACCGAAAAAATCCCTCGCCAGCCCGTGAAGAGCAGCATTTGTCCGCCCAGCACCGGAGCGAGGATCGGCGCCGCGCCCATCACGAGCATGAGCAGCGAAAACATATCCGCCGCCTCGTGGACCTCGAACCGGTCGCGCACGACCGTCCGCGACAGCCCCATGCCCGCCGATCCGCCCAGTGCCATCAGCAACCGCCATCCGATCAGCGCCTCGACCGACCGCGCCAGCGCGCACCCGAGTGCCGCCACCACAAACAACCCCATCCCGAACAGCAACGGCCCGCGCCGTCCGATGCGGTCCGAAAGCGGACCGTAGACCAGTTGCCCGAGCGACACGCCGATGAGAAAAACCGACAACGTCAGCTGCACCGCTCCTTCCTCCGCCTTCAGGTCGCGGGCGATGGCGGGCAATGCCGGCAGGTACATGTCGATCGCCAGCGGACCGAATGCCGCCAGTGCGCCCAGAATGAGAATCAGCCGCCAGCGCCGCTGGCCAACGCCGGCAGGCGGCGGGATTTCCCGAAGAGAAGCATCGGAACGGGCATCGGCGGATGATTCTGACATATCCGTTCACCGTGAACCTTTCGCCCCGCCGAGGACAACCCTGCCGTTGCCCCGATCTGCCTTGCGGGTGCAACTCGGGCGGATGTCAGGGCAAAGGATTTCTCAAACCCAGGGCAGACAAACCGTAACCGCGAATGAACGCGTACCGAGCGAAGCGACAGCCTGCCATGGACGCGAATGAAGACAGAAATAGCGGAGCCATTGGTTTTATTCGCGTCTGGAGCGGTTCAAATAAAGCGCCGTTTTTTAACCACGGATTTCACGGATGATTTTGGATTCCACGGATGGTCAAGAAATAATCAAGATGCCATATACCAATGTATTATCTGTGTAATCCGATTTTTTATCCGTGATATCCGTGGTTCTGTTTTTAACTCGCGATCGCACGGCTGCCGTTGCCAGCTGCAAGTTTCTGTCCAAAAATACCGGCCGTATGAAACGACTCAGCTCCTTGGTACTCTGCGGTTCGTTGCTCCTCCCGGGCGTCGCCGCCTTTGCCGATACCGCTACCACGTCCGCGAATGCGATCGACGCCGTGAAGGCCGAGAGCGCGTCGCTTCTCGAACAGATCACGAAGTCCCTGACCGGGCTCGCCTCGCAAGCCGGGACGACCACCGGCGCTGCCGCTACGACCGGCGACTCGTTTGTCACCCAGCTCCAGTCGCTCGCCACCAGCATCCAGTCGGGTGACGACGCCGAGGCCTCCGGCACCCTGCAAAAGCTCATGGCCGCCAAACCCACGGATGGCCAGCTCGCCGTGCTCAACGATGTCCGCGACAACTTCGCCCTGCTCGCGCTCGGTCGTAATTTCGATACCGCGAACACCGCCACGCAGAGCGCCGTGGGCTCTGCCATCACTGCGATCAAGACCGGCAACACGACCGACATCGTGACGAGCCTGCAAGGCCTCTACGGCAATGCCCGGTTGACCGACACGCAGAAGGAACTCGTCACCGGGCTGGTGGGAAGCTGGAACCCCAAACTCGCCGACGTCGCGACCCAGGCCGGCAAGCTCCGCGACACCGCCAAACTGTTCGGCTTCTGAGCCGGCCCACGTGGCAACCGGTCCGGTTGCCTGGCAATCCGGGCTGCCATCGGCAGGTGGGCGTGCTGCCCCGCGGTTTGACTGGTCCTGGTCTGCCACCCGCGCCCTGCATCTGGACGCCCGGCAGGTATTCTGGCCTCCGGGCAGGGTATTTGCATTTGAAGACACACCCATCCTGCCAAGTTTGTGGTGGCATGCTTCCAGTCCCCCGATTCGCACCCGCCTTTTCGCGATTTTCTTCCCGCGCCTTCACGTTGATCGAGCTGCTCACCGTCATCGCCATCATCGGTATTCTCGCGGCGATCATCATTCCTGTCACCGGTCGCGTCCGCGACTCCGCCCGCACCGCGCAGTGTGTCTCCAATATTCGCCAGATCACCCAGGGATGCCTCCTCTATGCGGAGGATAACAAGGGCATGCTCCCGCCCACGCTCGGCACCCCCAAATCCGATGGCAGCACGTCAACCTCCGCATGGTGGTGGGAAATCTATCCGGCCTACATTACCGGCAGCGGCGTCTTCCGCTGCCCCGCCGATAACACCACCCAATCCTCCAGTTACAAGGCCACCTTTACCCGCAACGGAAAAACCTTGGCCAACGGAACGGTCTCCTACGGCTCTCCGGGCGAGAACGCCTTCAAGCCTCTTGGCAAGTCGCTCACCCGCCTTTCTGTGCCCTCGCGCACCGTCATGTTCATCGACTACATGTTCAATGACCGGAGACTCTCCGAGACATGGAACGCCGACAAGCCTCACTGGATCACCGACAATCTCGCCGTCAGGAGCCCCGCCAACAACGAGCATCCGGCCTTCCCTCACGCCGGGAACTCGAAGGCCAACATGGCCTTTGTTGACGGACACGTCGTGGCGATGACCCAGCCCGAGTTGAACGCCGCCCGCCTCGCCAGCCGCATCTTCATGGGCTCCGTCGCGCCGCCCTGATTGCCGCGACCACCGCCGTTGCCATTGTCCTCCGCTGTCTCTCGACATCCCCTGTGCATTTCCTGTCCACGCACGATCCTTGCGCGGATACCCTCGTTCCTTCATGTTCAAACAACTCCTTCTGTCCCTTCTCGTTACTTGCCCGCTCGCAGCCGCGACCCATCCTGACGCCCGTCCTCTGCTCAACGACCGGATGGGGGTCGCCACCCATTTTTGCCACAAAACCGGATGGATGCGCATCTGGGAAGCCGAGAAGCATATCCCGATGATCGCCGGGCTCGGCGTCGGCTGGATTCGCGACGAAATCACTTGGCGCGACACCGAACCTGAACGCGGCCAGTATCGCGTTTCGGAAAACACCCGCAAGTGGATCGACCTCGCCAATGCGCATGGCCTCAAGATCATCGCCATCCTCGCCGACCGGAACTCCCTCTACGAAGACGAATTCGATCCCGACGCCTATGCCCGCGCCGCCGCTTGGCTGGCAAAGGAGCTGGATGGAAAAATCCACGCCATCGAAATCCTCAACGAACCCTTCGGTTCCTCGCACTTCACCGGAGGCAAGCCCTGGAACGAATGGACGGGGCTCGACCCCGAGGGCAGGCCCGTCCCTTGGCTTGCCCGCTATGTGAAAATCCTCAACACGACCGCCGACGCCATCAAGGCCGCCAACCCGCGCAT
Source organism: Opitutaceae bacterium TAV5 (assembly GCA_000242935.3). Classification (NCBI taxonomy): domain Bacteria; kingdom Pseudomonadati; phylum Verrucomicrobiota; class Opitutia; order Opitutales; family Opitutaceae; species Opitutaceae bacterium TAV5. The sequence continues at coordinate 1,936,411 of CP007053.1, read as the reverse complement.
GACCGTCATCGGCCTGGGTAACGTTACGCCGCAAAATTATCGCCAGATTGCCATGGGCATCTCGCGTAACGTGGATGGCATTACCGATCACCCCTACAGTTTCCGTTCCCCGCCGGAAATCATCCCTCACCGCGACACGCCGGCCTACCGCAGGCAAGTCGGCTTCCCCGTGGCCGACGGCGGCGGCACCTTTGCCTCTTTCGTCAGCATGTACCGCGATCACCTGAAAAAGCACAACGGCCCCGGGCAAATCTGGCTCACCGAATCTGGCTGGAGCACTTTCCGGGAAGGCGACAGGAAGCGCACCTACATGTATTCCGGTTTTAGCGAGGCCGCTCAGGCGCGCTACGCGCAGCGCCGCTTCATGGAAGCCATCGCCCTCGATGTCACGGTCAACATCTGGTACGATTTCCTCGACGACTCCGGCCATGGCGGCGGCGAGTTCAACGCCGAGCGTTACTTTGGCCTCGTCCGCGAAGACGGCTCGCTCAAACCGGCCTGGCACGCCGTGCAAAATGTGACCCGCGCCACCATCGGATTTATCCCCGGCAGCAACGTTCGCGCCAAGGTGTTTCCCTTTTCCGACCGCACCGAGAGCCGTCCCCGCACGTGGGATGGTGAACCTCTTCCCGCGCTCGGTCGCATCATGAATTACGCCTTTACCGATCCCGAAGGACGCGCGGTGTTTGCGTTCTGGTCGGCGGAGCGTCCCAGTGACCTTAATGTTCGCAGCGCTGACATTGAGATACCCGTCGATCCTGAAAAATTCGTGGTCGAGGCGACCGATCTCATGACCGGCGAAGCCTTCCGGCCAAATGTCAAAACCAAGGGCGGCTACATCATGCTCGAACAGTTTCCGGTGCCCGACTACCCGGTTCTGGTCCGCCTTTTGCCCGTCACCGGAAAGTAAGTACGTATTCATTTTTAGATTTCATAATGAAACTGTTCACCGTCCCGCTCCTTCTGTCCGGTTTTGTGTTTGTCGGAACGATATCGTCCACCTTCGCGGCGGAAGAAGCTCCATCGGCTCGCGAAACGCCTGCGTGGTTTTCCTCTGCACACTGGAAGCCCGCTTCGGCCAAAGGTGTCGAAACAACGGTCGAGCCCGTGCGCATCGACGAACGCCGCGCACTTCGTATCCGTTACCATTTCAAGGAAACCGGCGGGTACTACGCCGCAGGCTACCTGCATGCCGGGATAACATCACCCGCCGCCGAGTTGCGTTTTTCCGTGCGCACCGACACGCCGGGCAAGGTCCTGGTGCGCCTTTTTGATTCGGACGGGGAAGTGATCCAGTATGCCTTCCCCGTCAATACAGCCGGAGAGTGGACGGATTTGCGCATCGAACTCGCCCGCGGCACCACTTCGTTTCCTAATAAAAAGGGGGCCATCCTGAACAAAAAACCTGATTTTCCAATCAACGGTATCGCCTTCGGGATTGAGGTTTCCCGCGGAACCATGGCTACCGGGAGCCTTCTCCTCTCGGACGTGGAGATAGTCCGTTAACGGCGCCATCCGCCTTTATTGACAGCCTCCGGCTTGCAGACTGGCCGCGTGTTCTGACTGAATGCGCATCATGCCCCTTGCGCGCTACGCATCACGTTCACACTCCCCTGTCCCCAAAATGAACACCCGGCATGTGCTGGCATGGCTCCAGTGGTCCACACACAAACTCGAATACGGCATCCGGGCCTATGCACGTGAAGCGGACTGGATACTGTCATTCATGCACAACACGCGTGACTTCACAGTCGGCTCCACGCAAATGGACGGTTTGCTTATCATGCCCGGGCAGGAACAGATCGACTACCGGGCACTTTATCCCAACGCCTGCATCGTCAATCTTCACGGCAAGCCGGGCCGCGCACTCGACGCGGCTTTCGACGCGGCTGTCAGCATCGACCATGAGCAGGTTTCCCGCCTCGCCGCCGAGTATTTGCTCAGTCTTGGATTCCGAAAGTTTCTTGGCTTCGGAGGCAAACCCAGGGAGCCCGTCACCACGCGCTTGCGCGGTTTCCGGAAGCACGTTGTGTCACGCGGTGCTGACTTTCGGAAATTCTACCTGAACACTTGGGCGGAACAGATCGTGTTTGATCCGCGCAATGTCAAAGACCGCATATCACTGGCCATCCGGAACACGGGACTTCCGCTGGCGGTGTTCGCGCCGGAAGACATTTACGCGGACATTTTCATTCAAGCCGCGCTTGATCTCGGCTACCGCATTCCCGACGACATCGCCGTGCTCGGAGTGAACAACAGCCGGGAGATTTGCGAGAGCTGCCGCGTCTCCATCTCCAGCATCGACGTGAATCTCTCCCGCCTGGGTTATGAAGGCGCGCGCCTTCTCGACGGACTCATGCGGGGCGACTACGAAACCCACCCGCTCGTCCTCATCCCTCCGCTCACGATCGAAAAACGCCGTTCGACGGATGACAATGCGGTCATCGACCGTGCCGTGTCATCCATTCGCCAATACATCCGCGAGCATTTCGCCGAGCGCATTTCGTTGCAGACGGTGCTGCAAGATTTGCGAGTTTCGCGCTCCACGGCCTTTGCCCATTTCACACGTGCGGTTGGCCATCCGATCGGCAAGGAGATCATGCTGGTGCGTATGGAGCATGCCCGGCACCTCCTCCTTCACTCCGACTACAAAATCGACGCGGTCGCCTGGATGAGCGGCTACGAAGACTCGTCCGCGTTTGGCCGGCTTTTCAAGAAACTTTACCACCTGACGCCCTCGGCTTTCCGGAAAAACGGCGGCAAGACGGACGACCACACCGGCAACCTCCCGGACACGGAAACGCCCTGAGCCTTCGCCCTCAGCCGAGGAAAGGCGAGGTGGCCGGGGTCACTTACCGGGATCGGATGCGACGCCACACCGCCAACCCGAGGAGCAAGCCCCCGGCGATGGCCGCCCAGGTTCCCGGCTCTGGCACTTGGGTCGGAGCCACATCGGCCCATTCCGTGCCGATACGGATATTATCGAAAGTCGTGCTGGCGATCCCGCTTCTCGATCCGTTGTCGTAGCGTTGCAGGGTGATCCGGGATACCGTCGCAGCGGTTGCCGTCCATGACACCTCGTGGATGAAACCGGATGTCCCGTCTTCCGGATTCAACCAAAGTGCCAGCGTCGCCTGGCCAGTACTCTCGCTGAAGGTATAATGCCCGACGATGGTATAGGTCATGCCGGTGCTCTGGATCGCCTGGCTGGCGGTGAGATTATAGTTTTGCCCGGCGATACTGGCCTGAATGCCATATCCCCACGTATTGAAGGCGACACCCGTGGAGAAGGTTCCGCCGCCGACGGAAATAATGACGACATCCCGAAAACTCCCGGTCACGCCGGTCAGTGTATCCACACCGAGCTCACAGGAAAAATAGAAACCGGTTTCACTGACCGGCGAAACATTCCGGATAGCCCAGGTGTCATTGTTGCCACTGATTTTTGCGGCGTTGTTTTCCACCGTCCATGCGCCGGTGCCATTGGAGCCACCCCACCAGTTTTGTGAAAAACCGCTGCCACCGCTTTTGCCGTAAAGACTACCAGCGGGATAGGTGAACGTTTCTTCGACCAGCAGGGCCGCGAAAGACGGGGCCGCGCAGGCGGCCATGCAGATGAACAGGGCGTATTTTTTGACGGGATTCATGCCGGCCAGCGTGCCGTTCACACCTGGTCGCAACAAAGCGATTTGCCCTGCCTGCGGTCCAATCTGCCTGCTGGCAGTCCGTCTGCATGAACCCGCCTGGGCGGATGATGCCGGTACATGCGTGATGCCCGGCGAGCTGGCTACTCGCGCTCGCGCGATGGCTCCGGTTCGTGGTCGAGCAAGGCCGCCTCGGCTTCCGCCTTGGCCAGCTCGCGCCGTCGCCGCCAGCGGCCCACTCCCTTGCCGATCGCTCCGCTGATGCCGAGGTAAAGCCCCAGCGCGATCAGGAGTCCGACGCCGGCATAGGCCAGACCTTCGGCCGTCGTCGGCACCGCCGGCTTGTACACGCGCCACGTCCCCTCGGCGATCTGCCAGTCGAGGTACCGCACGAATACAAACGGCCGTTCCCACAGCGACGCATCGCGCAGCGTCTGCTCGGCGATTGTCAAGACCTCCACCCGTTCGCGGGTTTCGACGATCACCTGCCCGAGCCCCGCCAGCGCCGGATCGGCGTGCGCGCCCGTCCGTTCCACGAGCTGATCGAGAGTGATGCCTGCGCTTTTGGCCGTGTCGACGAACTGCTGGAGGTGCCGGCGCGCCTCGTCGAGATGTCCGCCCAGCCGTTGCAGGTACTGCTGCATGAACTCCGGCCCTTGCGACAACCCCACCGCTCCGGCCACGCAGACGACACGATCCAGCATGCTCGCAACGAAGCGGCCAACCGGACGAAGAGGAGTGAGCAAAAGGCTGCCGGGACTCATTCCCTGCACGCTGCCCGCCTCGCGTTCTCCCGGCAATCGCGATCTGGTATTTTGGATTCTGGATGGGTGCATCTCAAAAAGTGGACAGAGCCCGGAGTGGCGCGGGCGTCTCGCCCGCCGACGGCGAAGCCGCCTGATCGGCGTGGCACGGGCATCCTTGCCCGTGGACGGCGCTCCGCGCCGCAAACGTTCCTCTCGCCTGCCCGGCAATCATGGGCAAGGATGCCCATGCCACGCCAAACTCACGGGCAAGGATGCCCGTGCCACGCCGCTTTTCCGGGCTCGAAACGGCATCGCGCTCCCGTTTCCCTGCCTGCATGTGCGCACGCCGTTCCTCCTTTGCCAAAATCACCCGTCGCCCGGGCCTTCCGGGCCGGTCGCGTTTTCGCAAGCTGAAGCTCGCCCTCTGGTTCCAGGCCATCCTCGCGGTGACCCTCGGCGTGTGGTTCGTTGTCCAGCCGCCCGCGCGCAAGGACGAGATCATCCGGCTCGCGCGCAACAAATTCGACAGCCAGAAGCAGATCGATCTGGTGCAGTTCGCCGGCGACCTCTGGCGGTTGTACTACGACGACAGCCTCGTGGCCGCCACCGCGCCCGGCGATCGCACTTTCGTTTACGGCGGCATCCCGCGCACGCCCGGCCTCGACCTCAGGATCCGCGTCCTCACCAACTCCTCCTATCTCGTTGGCTACGCCGACGCTCTCGGCAACCCCGTCTGGGCGGCCTACCGGATCTTCGACCTGCGCACGCGGCCGGATTCGCCCGAGCGGCCCGACCGGTTCGTCATCGACGCCCGCACGGCCGCCCGCGTTTCGCCCGGCGACTACACCGGCAGCGGCTACGACCGCGGCCACCTCGCTCCCAATCACGCCATCGCCACCCGCTACGGGCGCGACGCCCAGCTCGAGACGTTCCTGATGAGCAACATCATCCCGCAGCGCCACGCGCTCAACGCCGGTCTCTGGAAGCAGCTCGAGGCGAAAATCACCGACAACTATCCCGGCCGTTTCGGTGAAATCTGGGTGCTGGCCGGCCCCGTTTTCGGCCAACGGCCCGCCACCCTGCGCGGCGGCGTGGCGATCCCCGAGGCGTGTTACATGATTATCGTGGACGAGAGCGACGGACGCGTCCGTGCCCAGGCTTTTCTTTTTCCGCAGGATGCCGAAGGTTCGCTCGACCGTTACCTGACCACGATCGACGATATCGAGCAGCGCACCGGGCTCGATTTCCTGCACGAACTCCCGGACGAAGCCGAAAACCTCCTCGAATCCCGCCGGGCCTCCTCTGTCTGGTGACGGGCTGTGCGGTCTTCATTCGTCACCGGACGCGCCGGCGTCCGTGGCGACGGACGGGTCCGCATGCTTTGCAGGAGAGGCAGGCGTCTCCCTCTGGAAGGCGAACCCGCTCATGAACTGCACGATCTCCGGAACCGGCACCCTGAAGATGCCCTCGCGAACGGCATAACCGTTTTCCAGTCCGGTTTCTCCCGCGGGCTCAAAGGTCTGCCCGTGCGGATCGCGGACGGTCACGAGATCGGTCGCCGCATCGTAGCCGAGCACGGCGTACGCGTGCTTGCGGGCGAGGCCGGGAACCTTGCGGGTCGTGGCCGAGGTGCCCGCCGTCATGAGGCGCCTGTCCGCGGTGCCGCTCCGGAGCAACGACCGGAGTTCCCCGAGCCGGGCGGCCTGGGTGGCGCTGTCGGCCAGCGGTTCTCGCCAGGGAGCACAGGAGAAGCGCCGGATGGCGTTGCCGGTCAGCACACTGATCATGGTTCCGGCGGAGCCCCCGCGTGTCACGGTGGCCAGCGGCGTGGACGGGGTCGCGCCGGCCTTTCCCGCGGCGCGGAATTGCCCGACCGCTTTTTCGTAGAGGGCGATCCACACGCCGTTGCCGCCCGTGGACGAGGTGAGGGCGAGTTCGCCATCGGTCAGCGGAGCGATCGTCACCGGCGTGGCTCCGCCGCCGAGGAGGACGGTGATGGAGCCGTCCTCCTCCGCCCTGAAAAGCCGGACAACGGCCTGCGGATCGCGATTCACGAGCGCGGTCAGCGGAGCGAGCGAAAAACAGGAGCCGAGGCGACCCTGCCGGCAGCCTGCGAGCCTTGGCTGGCCGTCGATGAACAGATCGCGTGGCGTGGAAGTGATTTTTTCAAGAGCGTCCGCGTAACAGGTTTCGAGCGTCGCGGACCGGGCGCTGCCACTATCTTCCTGCCAGGCAGGTGAATCGTCGACGCGGGCCACGGTGGCGAGGGCGCGGATGCTCTCCCGGGTAAAGGAAGTGACGGGTTTCCGCCGGTTGCCGGCGACGCGGCGGAGGGCCACGGCGGCGGCGGCCTGCCCGGCGGTCACCTCGGGCGAAGCGATGGCGAGATCGATCTCCCGCAAGACGAGCGTGCCGTCATGGTCGGCGTCCCACCGGTCAAACCCCTGAAGCGCATCGCGCAGGAACGGCGTGGTGGCGTCCGCGGAGGTGCTGCCGGCGCCGGAAAGAGGCGGTCCTCCGGAAAAGGCGGCCAGCAGGAGGAGGCTCGCGAGCACCTGCCGGCAGGAATGGCGATGACGTGGACACATATCCCTGCCGACAGGCAGGACACGTGCCGGAACAGGTGGCGGGGATTGCGTAATCCTACGCCCGCCGTGCCCGTCCCGCTGCGCCGGGTGCCGGAAGAGTCCGGTCCTTTGCCCGGACCTAAAAATTGAACAGAAGGCAACGAAGATAACGAAGAACAACCAAGGGTGATTACCGTTCATTATTTTTTAACTTTATTAACGGATGTGACGCGGAGCGTCGTGGCGCGGGCGTCTCGCCCGCATCTGCTGGAGGTGCCTCTCAGCCTTGTTTCAGGGCGGCGCTCCGCGCCGTCTGCGGGCGAGACGCCCGCGCCACTTCCCCTCCGTCGCGTAACACCAGTTATTAAACAATGTATTCTGTCTGAAAAATCTTCTTTGTTTCATCTTCGTTCCCTTCGTTTCCTTCTGTTCAAAAATGAATTTCCGGAACCTCCCAGACGGTGTTTGGCAGGGGAGGGGGGGCCGGGCAGGATGGATGCATGGTGTCTGCCGCTATCGCCTCTTCCGCCGCCGATCCGGTGCGGCTGTCGCTGCATGAATGGTCCTGCCTGCGTCCGGAGCTGGTGTGGGCTTACGAAGGCGCGCCGCGCGAGCAGTCGCGGCATGCGACGTTTGACCATCGCGAGGGCAACTTCGCGTGGCTGATCCGGAAGGGCGAGGTGACCTTGCGGCTGGGCGAGCGGACGTGGCGGGCGCGGGCCGGGCAATGGCTGCTGCTGCCTCCTGCGATCACGAGGCAGGATTTTTCCGACGACGCCCGGCTGCTGTCGGTGCGGTTTCTCTGCCAGTGGCCGGATGGCGGCAATGTGTTCGCGCGCGCCGCCGGCGGCCGGGCGGCCGACGATGCCGCGGTGCTGGAGGCGTGCGACCACCCGCAACTGGGGCGGGCGGGCGGGCGGCTGGCGCGACTGGTGCGGCGGCATTTCGGGACGCCCCACAACCTCCATGTGTATCAGCAGGCAGACTACGCGCTTTTCCTGCAATTCCAGAGAGCGTTTCTGGAGTGGCTGGAGGCATGGTTCTGCGTGCGGCTGGCGACAGGCGCCGTGCCGGCCCGGACCGGCGGCGGCGGGAAGGCGGGCGACGAACGCGCCTTGCGCGCGGCCCGCCTGCTCAATGACACGCCGCTGGATGAGGGTTTCCCCGGGGCCGCGCTGCTCGCGGCGATGGGCCTGGGGGCGGTGCAGGCCAACCGGGTTTTCCGCCGGACCTTCGGCGTGACGCCGCGCCGGCAATGGGAGCGCCGGCGTTTCGAATCGGCCAAACTCTGGCTGGAGACGTCGGCGATGCCGCTGAAGGAAATGGGGGCGCGTCTCGGTTTCCGGTCCGGTGCACACTTCGTGGTCTGGTTCCGGGCGCGGGCGCGCACGACGCCGGGTCGCTGGCGGGCGCGGCGGCGGATTTGAGGTGCAAGCGACGAGCGGCCGGCCACGCCCTTCTGTTGTTCGTTTTTATACCAGCGTCCCGAATGTTTTTGATTTTACACAAAGGCCGCAAGGAGCGCAAAGGATTGCCAGTTAACTTCTTCGCGTCCTTTGCGGCCTTTGTGTAAAAATCCGAAGGCTTTGGTAGTGCAGAATACCCGGTTACGAGTGGCTACGCCTGGACCAAACCCTTTCACTGAAGACAAGAAGATCACGAAGATATCCCGGTTCCTTCCGCTCGGTCCTGCATCCGGGACCTTTGTTTTTCTGGAAAATGTCACGCTTGCGCAATCACCTGCCAGCTTCCAGGGACATCTTCGTTATCTTCTGTCCAATCTTCCGGGAAAAATGCCTTTTGTGAAAAAATCTTCCGCGAGAAAGACGATTCCCGATCATAACAACGCGGAGTCTTCACGGGCGTTGCCGTTGTCCGGGGAACTGGAAGCGATTCGCGCCCGGCTCGCGGCAGCCGGCGACAGCGGGCCGGACGGGACGCCGGAGGCGGTCACGCTCGCCGACGTGATCGCCACGCTGCGCGGGCGCGCCTATACGCTGCTGCTGATCCTGCTGGCGTTGCCGTTCATCACGCCGATCCCGTTGCCGGGGCTTTCGACGCCGTTCGGCGCGGCCATCGCCATCATCGCGTTCCGGCTCATGCTCGGGCAACGGCCATGGCTGCCGGAGTGGTTGCAAAAGAAGCGGCTGCCGCCCGGTTTTTTCGGGCGGGTGTTTTCGGTGACGGAAAAGGTGGTGCGATTTCTGGAAAAATTTCTGCGTCCGCGCCCGGGCCTGCTCACGGAGCAGGAATGGCTGCGGCGGGCGCATGCGTTGCTGATCTTCGTGAGCGCGCTGGTGTTGCTGTTGCCGTTGCCGGTGCCGTTTTCCAATTCGTTTCCGGCGTGGACGATCCTGCTCGCGGCCGGCGGATTGCTGGAGCGCGACAGCCGGGCTATCGCCTGCGCCTACGCGGTGGCGGCGGCGGGCGTGGTGTTTTTTGTGTTCCTCGGCGGCGCGGTGCAGGAGGGGTTTGAGGCGCTGCGCGCGTGGTGGGTGAACCGCTGAGCCGGCGGGTCATACCAACATCCCGAAACTTCCGGATTTTTACACAAAGGGCGCGAAGGGCACAAAGAATTGCCGAATCTCGTCTTCGCGTCCTTTGCGATCTTTGTGTAAAGCCAAAAACATCCGGGTCACCGGTGTCAGGACTCGGCCTTCAGGTTTTCAGCGTTTTCCTCCGCCGCCACCGGGTTTTTGATCGAGGTGATGATGGCGGTGGTCAGCGACACGGCGATGACGGCGAGCGAAATCCAGACGGGGATGTGAACGTAGCCGGAGATGAGCATCTTCACGCCGACGAAGGCCAGGATGAAGGCCAGCGCGTAGTGCAGGTGGTGGAACATTTTCATCACGCCGGAGAGCGCGAAGTAGAGCGCGCGCAGGCCGAGAATCGCGAAAATATTGGACGTATAGACGAGGAACGGGTCGCGCGTGACAGCGAGGATGGCCGGGATCGAGTCGAGCGCGAACACGACGTCGGTCGTCTCCACGAGCACGAGCACGAGAAACAGCGGCGTGCACCAGAGCGCCCCCTTGGCGTCGCGCCAGAAAAAGTGCTGCCCCTTCAGCTCGGGTGTGATGCGCCAGCATCTGTTGGCGAGGCGAAACACGAGTCCTTTGGACGGATCGGGATCCTCGTTTTTGCCGAAGGCCATCTTGAAGCCCGTGTACACGAGGAACGCGCCGAGGACATAGATGATCCACTGGAAGCGGTTGATGAGCGTGATCCCTGCGGTGATGAACGCCGCGCGCATGACCAGCGCGCCGAGAATGCCCCAGAACAGCACGCGGTGCTGCATGATCGTGGGAATGCGAAAATAGCCAAAGAGCAGCAGGAACACGAAGAGGTTGTCCACGCTGAGCGCCTTTTCCAGCAGGTAGCCGGTGAGAAATTCGAGCGCGGCGGTGTGGCCGTGCCACCACCAGATCAGGGCGTTGAACACCATCGCGAGGCCGATCCAGACGGCGCTCCAGCCGAGCGCCTCCTTGAGCGAGACTTCGTGCGCCTTGCGGTGGAACACGCCGAGATCCAGCGCGAGCATGAGGAGCACGAAAAGGTTGAATCCTATCCAGAAACTGATCGGCGTATGGGCCATGGTCGAAACGCGAGAGCAAGCAGGCGCATCCACCCTTGCGCAAGCAGAGGGAGATTACAAACGGGATGGCCGTTTCCATATCGCCATGCCGCCCGGGGTTTTTGTCGCGGTGGCGGCGCGGGGATTTGTTTACCTGCGCGGCCGGTAAACCGTCTGCTCGAGGTGCTGGCCGGAGAGGGCGCGGAATTCCGCGATGTTTTTCACCGCGCCGAGCGCCACGAGCTGGTTGGCGAGGTTGCCGACCGCCGTGCCTTCGAGGCTGAACGAGACCACCGGCACGCCCGCGGCATCGGCCGTGGCCTGGCAGAGGAGGCGGTTGCGCGAGCCGCCGCCGACGATGAGGATGCGCCCGAAACGCCGGCCGGTGAGCCGCTCGAACACGCGGATCGCGTCGGCATGGCCGCGGCCGAGCGAATCGCAGATGAGGCGCATGTAGCCGGTGATGGTCTTCGGGGGCGCGGCTTTTTTGCGACGTAGTTGTCCGTCAATGACCGCCTTCATCGAGGCGGGGTTGGCGAGCGCCGGGTCGGCGACGTCGATCAGGACTTTCGAGGCCGGGAGTTTTGCGGCGCCGGCGATGAGCTTGTCCCACGCTTCGGGCGTCTTCGGGCGGGCGGCAGGGCCGAGATCGTGCATGGTGCGTTCAAGGAGCCACATGCCGATGACATTGGTCAGCGGGCGGTAGCGGCCGTCGCCGATGCGTTCGTTGCAGATGCGGTTTTTCATGGCCTCGGCGCCGAGCACGGGCGTGTCGCTCTCGAAGCCGACGAGCGACCACGTGCCGGAGCTGAGGAACAGGTCGGTACCGTCGGGCGAGGCCGGCATGGCGTCGTAGGCGCAGGCGGTGTCATGACCGGGCACCACGACGACCTGCGTGCCGCTTTTGGCGAGAGGTTCCAGCCCGGGGGCATGGGTGGCGCGGACCTTGCCGAGCCGCGTGCCCGCGAGGACGGGTTTCGAAAACCAGCTGGCGGGGATGCGGAAATAGTCGAGCGCGGCGCGCGACCAGTCACACGAATGCACGTCGAGGAGCTGCGTGGTGCTGGCGATGGTGAGCTCGTTGGCCATGCGGCCGGAGAGCAGGTAGTTGAAATAGTCGGGCAGGAAGAGGCAGCGCGTGGCGAGGTCGGTGATGGCGGGGCAACTGGCAACGGTCTCCCCGAGCTGGAGCGAGGCGTTGTAAAACACGTTGGCGATGCCGGTGGCCTCGTAGATGCGGGCGAGCGCGGCGCGCGTGTTGGCGAGACGCTTGAGGCCGGCCTGGGTGCGGTTGTCGCGGTAGGCGTGCGCGGGGAAGACGAGGCGGCCGGCGTCGTTGAGCAGCACGTGATCCACACCCCACGTGTCCACGCCGACGGAGGCGAGCCGGGCGCCGCGCGGCAGGGCTTCGACAGCCTTCGCGAGACCGGTGCGGATTTCGGCCCAGAGGCCGGCGACGTCCCAGTAATCGTGTTCGCCGAGCGAGCGGAAGGTGTTGGGGAAACGGTGCACCTCCCGGAGCGCGAGGCGGCCTTTGGCCCAGGTGCCGAGGATCACACGCCCGCTGGTGGCGCCGAGATCGATGGCGGCGGCATGGACCGTCGCGCCGGTTTTTGCCGCCGCAGCGACCGCGGTGGCGACGGAGCGCGAACGGCCGGCGGCACGCCGACCGGAACCGGAGCGCGGGCGGGACGGAGAAGAGGAGGCGATTTTCTTGGCCATGGCAGGATAGGATATCGGGAGCGTGTGGATAAGGAGGACGGGGCGGAAACAGAGGGAAAGGAAAGAGGAAACCTTGTCCAGGTCGCCTTTCGAAATCTACCAAAAACTACCAGAAACTTCCAGAATCTGCCACAAACAGGTTTGCCATCACCGTTGCGGCCCGGGATGGTTCTTGCCTGCGCGCTCCGGCGCGCGCCGACTGACCATATCGACCCTTTACTGATTCGACCCGACCCATCCGACGTCCATCTCCCTTTCTGCCTGCTCCCTCAATGAGCTCCCACCACCACCGCTCCCCGCGCCCCAACGGCAAACGCCTCCAGCTCATGGCCACGTGCCTGTGCGACGCCATTTACGACGACGTTGCCATCGCCACCGTCGAGGTGCTGGAGCACCTCGGCTGCGACATCTCGTTTCCCGAGGCCCAGACCTGTTGCGGCCAGCCCGCTTTCAACGGCGGCGACTGGCCGGCCTCGCGCAAGGTCGTCCGGCATACGGTAAAAACATTTGCCGACGATGCCGGCGGACCGGACGCCGCGGCCGACGTCCCCGTGGTGGTTCCTTCCGGTTCGTGCGCTGCGATGATGTTTCACGGTGCGCTGCTGGAATTCGAGAACGAGCCCGACCTTCCCGACGTCGCCGCGCTCGGCCGCCGCACCTGGGAGCTGACCGACTATATCGTCAACGGCCTCGGCGTGAAAACGTGGCCGGGCAAGTTCGAGGGCAAGGTCGCGTTTCACCGTTCCTGTCACTCGCGCGGCACGCCGACGCCGGCGGCGGTGCAGACGCTGCTCGACACCATCGAGGGCCTCACCGTCCTGCCCTTCGGCGAGGCCGAGCAATGTTGTGGTTTTGGCGGCACGTTTTCGGTGACGTTCCCGCACATCTCGAAAGCGATGGGGGAACTGAAGCTCGACCACATCCTCTCCGAAAAACCCGACTACATCGTGTCGATCGACATGAGTTGCCTGATGAGCCTGAGCGGTCTCGCCGCGAAAGGCGGCCGGCCGGTGAAGATCATGCACATCTCGCAACTCCTCCGCGACTCGCTCCGCAATGCGGGGGTACTCAAGCCGCAAACCGTCTGATTTCCCCGTCCTCCCTACGCCGCCATGCGCCAACCCATCGACCAGTACGCCGCCCGCCTCGCCGCCGATAAACCCGACACGCGCGCGGCCGTTTACGACGGCTCCAAATCCGGTTACGACGCGCGTCTCCGCGCGCTCACGACCAGCTACACCACGCCCGACAAACTCCGCCACCTCGCCGGGCGCATCAAGCAGCACGTCGTCGAAAACCTCGACACCTACCTCCCGCAAGTCGAGGCCCGCCTCCAGGCCAACGGCGCCAAGGTCCACTGGGCGGCCGACGCCGACGAAGCCTGCGCCCACGTCCACCGCATCATGCAGGCGCGCGGAGCGACCAGGATGGTGAAGGCCAAGACCATGGTCAGCGAGGAGATCCACCTCGCCGACTACCTCCAGGAGCGCGGCATGGAATGCCTCGAGACCGACCTCGGCGAGTTCATCGTGCAGATCGACCACGACCACCCTTCGCACATCGTCAAACCCATCATCCACAAAAACCGTCGCGAGATCGCCGCCTCGTTCGAGAAAAACGGACTCGGCGCCTACAACGACGATCCCACCACCATCACCCGCCGCGCCCGCCAGCACCTCCGCCACAAATACCTCGCCGCCGACGTCGGCCTCAGCGGAGCCAACTTCGTATCCGCCGAAAGCGGACGCCTCGTCCTCGTCACCAACGAAGGCAACTCCCGCTTCTGCCTCGCCGCCACGCCCGTGCACATCGCGCTCGTCGGCATCGAAAAGATCCTCCCCCGCGACCGCGACCTCGGCCTCTTCCTCAACCTCCTCGCCCGCTCCGCGACCGGCCAGCAGCTCACTTCCTACACCGAGTTCATCAGCGGCCCGAAATCCGCCGCGCAACCCGACGGACCCGAGGAGATGCACGTCATCTTCGTGGACAACGGCCGCACCGATGTCCTGAAAAGCAACTGCCGGGAAATCCTCCGCTGCATCCGCTGCGCCGCCTGCCTCAACGTCTGCCCCGTTTACCGCCAGGCCAGCGGGCACGCCTACCGCGCCGTGTATCCGGGCCCCGTCGGCGCCGTCCTCTCGCCGCTCCTCGCCGGGAAAAAATTCCCCGAGATGGCCGACCTGCCCAAAGCCTCCAGCCTGTGTGGCGCGTGCCAGGAGGTGTGTCCCGTCAACATACCGATCCCCGACCTGCTCCTCCGCCTGCGCGACAAGGGCAAGCAGGAGAAAAGCAAGGTGGCCGCCGCCGACGTCCCGCCGATGGGCGGCTTCGCGCTGCTCGCAACGAGCCCCATGCTCTGGAAAACCGCGATGAGCACCGGAGGCGTGGCGAAATATGTGCCCACGCTCTTCATGCCCCGCGCCGGCAAGACGTGGGTCAACACCCGCGGCCTCCCCGAATGGCGCGGCGGCAAGTTCCGCAAATGGATGAAAAACCACAAGCGATCCGATCCATTGAACAGAGGATAACGAAGAGGTTACTGTACTTCGTCGCAAACGAACCTCTTTCTCTTTAAGAAAAAACGCCACGTCCGCAAGCCGGCTTCCGTCAACCCAAAACATCTTCGTTCTCTTCGTTAACTTCTGTTCAAAAAATCTCCCAGGGAAACTCCATGCCAACCACCTCCCGCGATACCATCCTCGCCCGCGTCCATGACGCCCTCGCTCCACTGGAAAAACGCGCCGCGTATCCGGAATTTACCGACGACGTCGCCGTATCGCCCGCGATCGCCCCGTCGCTCGCCGGCCCCGATGCCGACCTCTGGGCCGCGTTTTCCGCCCGCGCCAGACTCGTCCACGGTACTCCGCTCGCCGGCGGCCCTGCGGCGCTGGCCGTCTGGCTGCGCGAGAAAAAACTCACCCGCGGTTACTGCGATCCGGCGCTCCTCGCGCAATTCCGGCCGCATCTCACCGACGCCGACGGAAAACCGCTCGCGCTCGAAACCACCTTCGACCGCGCCCGCGTCGATGATTACGAGTTCGGCATCACCCGCGCCGCCGCCGCCGTGGCCGAGACCGGATCGCTCGTTCTTTCCGATGCGAGTACCAGCAGCCGCCTCGCCGCGCTCGCCCCGTGGGTTCACATCGCGACGCTGACCCGCGCGCAGCTTCACGCGACCGTGGCCGATGCCATCGCAGCCCTGCCCGACGACCCCAACATCGTCTGGTGCACCGGCCCCTCGCGCACGGCCGACGTCGAAGGCATCCTCATCGAAGGCGTCCACGGCCCCGGCGAGCAGATCGCGCTCCTCATGGACTGATTCCGCCGCCGCCTGTCGCGCCAGGTTATACCCATGCCTTGAAGCCTTCGGGTTTTTGCATAAAGATCGCGAAGGCCACAAGATGTTGGTTTCCTGCGACTTCGCTGTCTTTGCGATCTCTGTGTAATACCCATGTCCCTTTTGGCGCGGCTCCATGGATAATCTTGAGATTCCGAATACGGCATGGGTAACTACCGGGATTTTATGAATCTGCGGGATTCCCTGAAAACGGCGGGCAAGGCGGCCCGGGCCAATTTGCGGCCCGGCGTAGTGCTGTGGATAGTATTGCTCGTTTTCCTCCTGTCTTATCTGGCGAGTGGAGATTTCCGTGTCGTTTTACAGCATGTGGCCGACTTCAAGACTCGCGTCGGCTATCCCTTTTCATTCTGCATCTATGTGCTGTTCGCCGGATTTCTGCCCGAGTTGTTGCAAGTCGTCTTTTTCCAGCATGGCCGCGCCACCCGCCAGAACGTGCGGAATTTTCTGTTCGGTTCCCTCGTCTGGGGCTTGGCGGGGATAGGCTCGGACTGGTTTTACCGATGCCAGACAGTCTGGTTCGGCGCAGGCAACGAATGGCAAACGATGGCGAAAAAACTGGTGGTAGACCAACTTGGATACAGCCCGGTTGCCAATGGCTTGATCCTGATCATTTTTGCCTGGCGCGAGGCGGGTTTTTCCGCCTCCGTCTGGAGGAAGATTTTTTCCGGTGATTTTTTCCGGGAGAAGTATTTCCCGCTCATCGTTGCCGTCATGTCCGTCTGGATACCCGGTGTGCTGGTGGTTTATTTCATGCCTCCCGCGTTGCAACTGCCCGTGGCGGCGATCATCATCTGTTTCTGGGTGCTGATCTTCACTTTCATGTCCGGGAAAAAGACTGCATCCGGGGATAACCCATCCCGGTCCGTCAACTGAAGACAGGCCGCTACGGTGCGATGGCCTGTTTGTAAACACGCACGTAATCGATGAGCATGCGCCGGGGGAACACGGTGTCGTCGATCCCCTTCATCCCGCCCCATTGACCGCCGACGGCCACGTTCATGATCAGGTACAGCGGCTGTGAAAAGGGCCACTCCGCCAGCGTGTCCCCGCTGCGATCCATGCGCAGGACTTCGCGGCCATCAAACGAGAGGGCGACGCTTTGTGGCGTCCAGTCGAGTGTGTAGAGATGAAAATCATCATGGATGTTGCGGACTGAAAGATGGGCCTGCGTTTCGTTTTTTTTGGCGTGATTGTTCCGGAGTGTATGGAAAGTGAAATACAGGGATTCGGGTTCGCAGCCCACATGCTCCATCATGTCGATCTCGCCGATTTCCGGCCACCAGACTTTGTCGTTGTTGTACCCGAGCAACCACAAGGCCGGCCACAGGCCGCGTCCGCCGGGGATTTTGGCGCGAATCCCGATCCGTCCGTAGAGCAGGGGCGCGGTGTCGCGCGTGATCACGCTGGCCGACGTGTAGCGCGCTCCCTGCCAGTCTTCCTTGCGTGCCTCGATGACCAGGCAGCCGTTTTCCACACGCACGTTTTCCGGTCGTGTGGTGTAAAACTGGGCCTCGTCGTTGCGCAGCCTGGCGCCGGTTTCATAGCCCCATTTGACCGGATCGGGCGCGCCTGCGAGGTCAAACTCGTCGTTCCATACGAGTACGTAGCCATTTTCCGTCTTGTTGCGGTCTTCCGTCGCTCGCATCGGTGTCGGTATCGCCCAAAATGCATAGGCGAATACGAACACAGAGAACGGTGAGGTTATCGGAAAACCAGACAGGTTCACGATCAGGAAAATTTGGAATCGGTGGAGTCAGTAGCTGGTGGAAAAGTTGCGACTTTTGAGAGTACCTTTTTTGAAGGCACGAACGCTGGCATCGACCATGACAACTTGCGTGGTGTCGGTTCCATGGCGGTAAGAAATGCCTTCTTCAGGGTCAGGGCTAGGCGAGGCAATGGGCTGGTCGGGAGTGGTGTCGCTGATCCCCAGTATGGTATTTCTGAGCACTGCATGAGCCTGCAATGAATTGGCGCGGATAACGCCATCGGCCGCAAAAACGGTTTCTGAGGGACGTGTAATGACGCTGAGAGATGCAGGGGTGTAGCCGTCGGAGGTGAGGTATTGGTTGGCGCTGTATTGAGTGTTGTCCCAAGCGTTTACGGGTCGTTCAGCGGAGGGACAGGAAGTGATGGGGCTCCGATACTTGTCTTCATAGGTCGGGGCACCGCTGTTGAGATAAGGGATGAGGGCGTTGATCCAGACGAGGCGGGTCATGCCATCAGGTGGGTTTTTCCAGTCGTTACCGGGAGGGAATTTGTTGTTGTTTTCCTGGGCGTAAAGGGTGACAGCGACGCCAATCTGGTGGAGGTTGCTGCGGCACTGGGTGTCGCGGGCGGTTTTGCGGACTTTGCCCACGGTGGGAATGATGATCGCGGCAAGGATGCCGATGATGGCAATGACGGTAAGCAATTCAATCAGGGTAAACCCTGCTGAACGCGGCTGCACGGGAGCAATGATGCGGTGCATGTTCGGGTTGTCCATATAACGGGTGGTTCGGGTTCTCGTTTTCATAATAGCGAAAAAGGATGCAGGGGGATTTATACGTCCGGTTATTCTGTGTTCGTTTTCTGACTACAGGCCGGTCGCGTCGTTTACAGTGATGGCGCCGGCCGGATCGGGATCGACGGTGAGGAGCAGGCGGCGTCCGTCTGCAAACGTGATCCGGGTGGAGCCGGAGCTGGCGCCGGCTGGCTGTACGGAGGTCACGGGATTGGCCGCACCGGGTTTGATCGGGACGAGCAAGGTGAGGAAGGTTTGCACACCGGAACCGCGGCGGGTGTGGGTGACGGTGGTGGCCGGGACGTTCTGCGGAATCGTATCCTTGCGGATGTTCCAGCCGAGCAATTCGGGCTCGGTCTGGCCGGAAACGGCCGCGACTTCCAGACCTTCGGGATGAAGGGGAATCACGGCGAGATTGGGCTGTCCTTTGTCTTGCGTGGTTACGGCAAGGGTATGCGCGTCTTTCGTGGTTTTCGTCGGCAGGAGGTGCCAGCGAGCCTGATAAGTGTGAGGCTGACTGTCGCCGGGCGTGAGAGTGTCGGCGACGACAAACAGGTCGGGCTTCCGGAAAAACACGCGGCGGGTGTGGGTGGCGGGCCGGGAGGTTTCGGAGCCGTAGCCTTCGGTGTAGGTGCCGGCGGCAAAGTCTCTTTCTGCGGATGTTTGCCAGCGCGCGGCGGCGCGGGTGTCGGCGGCCGTGGTGGAGGGGCCCCGGGTGGGGCGGCGCTGGGGCTGGCCATCCACGAGCACGGTGTTGTGCGAATATGTATCGACTCCGTAATCACGCCACTTGCTGCGTTCGTAGGAGCCGCCGCCGCTGTCGAAAAGGAGCTCGCGCCCCCAGGCCCAGAGGACGAGGTTGAGCTTGTCTTGATGCACATGCCCTGCGCCGAGTGGACCGGCGTCGAGCACCAAATAGTTGGCGTCGCGTTCCCGGCCGGAGCGCATGACGTAGTAACCGGCGTCCGGAAACGCGTGTGACGTGCCGGCGGGCGGGCGTCCTTCGCGTCCGTCGGTGGCGGCCCAGCGGAAGTCGTCCCGCTTCGGAAAAAAGTCCAGCGCGCCGCGGAGTTGCCGCCGGATGTCGAGCGGCCAGGAGTCGTTGAACGGCGGCAGACTGCGGTCGGGGGTCATGAGGTTGAGATCGAAGTCGAGGGCGCGTTCGATCATGGCAATGTAGCCGGCGGGAATCTCGTCCGCGCGGCCGACGCGGCGCGCGAGGTCGGGGATGGCGAGGATGTTGCCCGTGGCGACTTCGTGGTAGCCGGGCGAGAGTTCGTATTGGGCGCCGTCGGCCAGAAACTGGCTGTTGAAGTTTTCGTGGATCTTGTTGATCGCAAAGAGCCGCCATGCGCGCGCTTCGCGAAACTCGGGGAAGAGCACGCCGCACATGTGCAGGCCGGACATTTCCATGGTCAGCCAGTTGCCGTTGGCAGACGGAAATTTTTGGAGGAAGCGCCCGTGCTGGAGATAGAGCCAGGCGAAGAAGACGAGGTCGTCGTCGGTGACGGCGGGCGAGAGCAGAAAACTGTGCCAGGCCGCGGGCCACGACCAGCGCGTGCGGATGCCGCACTCGATGGTGCGCCACGCGGTGCCCGGCCGGTGAGGACGGGTTTCGGGCGGCGGACACTGGGCGGCAAACGAGCGGAGCTGCGCAACCCAGGCGCGGGCATAACGTTCGTCCCCGGTGGACTCGTAGGCCTGGCCGAGGTCGGCCCAGAATGCCATGCGGCAGAGTTGCCATTGCCATTCCGGATTGGACGCCACCCCCCGGGCGACGCGTTCGGGGGCGCGGGTTTCGTCGTGGAGCCAGTCGATCCTGTTGTCGGGAAACGTATGCCAGAGCTTCACCAGACCGCCGACGACCCGTCCCTCGGCCGCGGCATCCGCAACCTCCCGGTTGAAGCGCCGGTTGCGATCCGGTTGGCGAGGGTCGACGTCCGAGGTGAGAAGCGTGCGCTGGCGGAGGTAGCTGGCGAAATTGAGCTGTGCGACCGAAAGATCCCCGCGTGCGGCTGTGTCCGATACGGACTTGAGCGCCGGCAGCGAGAGATCGAGGGCGGAGAACAACTCGCGCTGCATCCGGGAAGTCATCAGCAGCCCGGTGCCGGTTTCCTGTGATGACGCGGTGGCGGCGGGCAGGGCCTGAGCGGCCAGCGCGAGCGCGACAAGATGAAGGAAAATGGAAAGAATGCGGTTCATTGCGGAGCAGCGGATCGGGATGAAAAGTGAAAGTAATAGCGATGCAGGGATGCGATGCGGGGAGTTGACGGGGAGGGGAGAGAGGCGTGGGCCTGATACGAACCATGGCCGGGTGCGGGTGCCGCAAGCAATTCTTTGCAACTGTTGTAACACACTTGGCCAAGGTCGCGGCTTTCCCGGGTGGAGGATCGTCTGTAACCAGTGGACGTGCACCCGGCCCGCCCGCTTGCGCACTGTGCAGCATGTCCTTCTCCCCTGAAAAAGCTTGTTCTGAAAACACCTCGCCCGCCGCCGCGTTGCAGGATGGAATACCGGGTATGGCGGATGCGCCCCGGACCAATCTGCAACAGATCGCCCAGCAGCTCGGAGTCAGCCTGAGCACCGTCTCGCGCTGCCTGCGTGGCGATCCGCGTTTTGCTCCGGCGACCGTGGAGCGTATCAGGAAGGCGGCCCATGAACTCGGTTACCGGCCCGATCCCATGCTCAGCGCGCTGGCCGGTTATCGGGAACGGAAACGCAAAAAACTCCCGCATGCCGCGCTCGCCTGGCTGCATCCGTATCGCACGGAAAAAGACCTGCGCAAGCGTCACCGCCTCTGGGAGCTGTTCGTCGGTGCGCGGGAACGGGCGGACTCGCTCGGCTACCGGCTGGTGGCGTTTGGCATGCCCGATGCCTCGACGGTGCCTGCCGTGCAGCAGATCCTGGCGGCGCGCGGCATCGAGGGCGCCGCGCTTTGCGCGATGCACCTGGCCCCCGTATGCGAGACGCTGGATTTCAGCCAACTGGCGGTGGTTTCCATCGGTTACGTGCTGGAGCGGCCGCGTTTTCATGCCGTGGTGCCGCATCAGTTTCGCAGCGCCCTGCTCGCTCTCGAGGAACTCCTGCGCAGGGACAGCCGGCGTGTGGGGCTGGCGTTGTTCAACAATGCCGATTTGCGCGCCGATCACCTCGTGCGCGCCGCCTTCGGATATTGTCGCGAGATCGTGCCCCATGTCGCCTGGCTGCCGCCGCTCATTCTGAGTTCCGGGATCAACTCCGCCGACATCAACGCCGACGTCGCCGCCACCGGTTCGTTTTGCGACTGGTGCCAGCGTCACCAGCCCGACGCGATCCTCACCGACGAGTGGTTTGTCATTGAGGAGCTGTTACGCCTCGGTCTCCGCGTGCCCGATGACGTGAGCGTGTCGCTGACCGACACCGCGCACGCCACCGCGCTTGGCAGCGGCATTTTCGAAAACCCCGAGGTCATCGGCGCGCGCGCCATCGAGCAACTGGCCGGCCTCGTGCAGCGCCGTGAATACGGCGTGCCTTCGATCGTGCAACACACCTTTGTCGAAGGCAGCTGGGTGGAGGGCGTCACCGTGCGCCCGCTCTCTGATGCTACCCCCGAGGAACTCGCCCGCCGCGAGCAGGAGCAGCAGGCTCTCCGCAGGCTGCCGGCCCCGCCTCCCGACCTGTTTGAACTGGTGTTGCCGGATGTGGGTTACGGGCCCGGCGTGCCGGCGCCGCGCGGGCAGCGGAGTCAGGCGAAGTCGATTACAACAGTTGCAAAGATTTGATGGGCGTTTGCAGCACCGGGCAGGCTTTGGCGTGCCGGGCGCCGTCTCTGTTCACGACGTTCCCGGCAACTGTTAACCCATCCGCAAACCCGTCAAACTGTATGCACACCAAACTCAAAACACTGTCCGCGCTGGCTATCGCTCTCTGCCCGCTGGCGCTCACGCCGCTCGCCGCACAGACCACGCGCACTGTCATCGAATACGGTTTCGATGCGGGAGACCCCGCATGGACTGTTCCCAACTTCAGTGCGACAACCGCTGCATCGCCCTGGTCTACGACCGGTGGCAACCAGGTTGGCAGCAAAACGGGTACAGAAACCACGGCCAACTATATCTACAGCGCCGCTCTTCCCGAGACCATTGAGCTGAAGAACGTGGGTGATTGGGTGGAGATTTCCCTGGACGCTGTTTTCACCAGTCCCAACAACGAATTCAAACTTGGTTTCACTAACCGGGATCCGGCGGAAACCAACGGGGCAGGATCGGCCTTCCAGGGATATTTTCGGACTGCCAACACCCAGCAAATAGGTATGTATCTTCCGGATACGACCAAGGTTTATGATGATCGCCAATGGGGTGCGGGATCAAATTTCACTTTTTCGCAGAATGATACCGTCTATAAACTGGCGGTGCGTCTGGAAATGACCTCCAGCGGTCTGGTTTCCTCAATCTACATTGATGGCGGGAAAGTATCGACATCCGGTGATGCGGTCAGCGTCACAGGTTCCTGGTTCGTGAGTCAGGCGACATTTCAGGTTGGAGGTACCTCTCCCGTCGGCCTCCAGCTCGACAACATCAAGGTGACGACCAACGTCGCTGCATCGATCCCCGAACCCTCCACGGTTGCCTTGCTGGCCAGCGGTGTGGTCCTCCTGCTCGCCGGCCTCGCCCGTCGCCGGTTTTGCCGGGCGTAGTCGGAATCCTCATTTCACAGATAACATCCCCTTGTGTCCCGGCGGCAGCGATCATGATCGCTGCCGCCATTTTCTTGCTTTCCTGTGCCCTCTGTCTGCCTCTCGCCCTCCCCAGCGGCTTCTTCCCACCATGCTCCCGGCTGTGAATATCATAAAAGACCCCGCTTTTTCGCCTTTTTTCCTGTGCCGGCTGTTGCTGGCGTCAGCGTATCCATTTTTCGGATTGATCGTTTCCACAGCTGTCCGCGGCACCGCGTCGCTGCCTGTCCCGACGCAGACGCAGATTGACCAGATTGCAGCGTGGCTTCCCGAAAAACCGACCGGTGTTGGCGCGTCCATCAACGACCGCCGAGCCTGGGAAAACGCGGCCCGCCAGCCCGCCTTCCAATGGCAGGTCAAGGAAGCAGCCCGATTCGCCCGCGAACCTGTCCCGGAACTGAAGACAGACGAGTTGTTCGCCCAAGTGCTGAAGACCGGGCGCCGGGACATTTACGAGATACCGTTCCGCCAGCGAACCACGCGACTCGTCGCGTTTGCGGTGGCCGAGTGCGTGCGCGACGACGGCGCCTGGCTGCCGTTCATCGAGGCGGAAGTGCAGGCCATCCTCGCCGAGAAAACCTGGGGCGTGTCCACGCAGATCGACGAACATCCCTACGGCGGTTACGAAGGGATCGTCGATCTGGCCTCCTCGGCCCGCGCCTGGAACCTGGCCACCGTCGATTACTGGCTCGGCAACAAGCTCAGGCCTGAAACGCGGCAGGCGATCCGGGCCTCGTTGCAACGCCGGATTTTTGCCAACTACGCGGCCTCCGTCCGCTCGGGAAAACCGGTCTGGTGGTGGATGACGGGCAACACGAACTGGAACCCGGTGTGCACCTCGGGAGTGCTCGGCGCCGCCCTGGCGTCGCTCGACTCGCGGCAGGAACGCGCGTTTTTCGTCCAGGCTGCGCTCAATTCGCTCACGTTTTATTCCGACGCCTTTCCCGACGACGGCTATTGCGCGGAAGGCATCGATTACTGGGCCTACGGCTTCGGCTGTTACCTCACGGTTGCGGAGACGCTCTATCAGGCGACCCATGGAAACGTGAATCTGTATGCCGGGCCCAACACCCGCAAAATGGCCCTTTTCCTGCCGCGTCTGGAGATCATACCCGGCGTGTATCCGGCCTTTGGTGATGCCAGGCCCCGCACGAGCGGCATGCCACCTTCGCTGATGTTGTTGATCAACCGCCGCTGGTACATGGGCTGGACGCACCTCAATCCGCTCGGCGGAGACATGTTCAGAGGGCATCCGCTGGGCGACCGCCTGTTCGGGTTTGGTGTGTACGGTTTCCCCTGGCCGGATTACGTCGACCGTGCGCGGCCCGCTCGGAAAATGGCGGCGGGCTCGCCTGCCTCGCCGGAGGAAGCTCGTGTGGAGGACCAACGGTTTTTCTTCCGTGACGCCAGCGTGTTGATCACCCGCTCGCTTACGCCGGGACGGCCGGCATTCGGCCTCGCGATCAAGGGAGGGAAAAATGGCGGACCCCATTCCCACATCGACAATGGCAGCTACGTTGTGGCGATGAACGGCGTGCCGCTCATCGCCGATCCCGGCATGGAGCAATACACGACCAAAACCTTCGGTCCTGACCGCTTCAAAAGCATGATGATGAATTCCTGGGGGCATTCCGTTCCCTGGGTGGGCAAGACCCTGCAAAAGGGCGGTGCCGATTCGGAAGGCAAGATCATCGAGACCCGTTTCACCGACAGCCGGGACATACTGAAACTGGATCTGACCAGCGGTTACCCGATTCCCGGCATGGTTCGCCTGACGTGAACGTTTGTTTTCGACCGCGTCCGCCCCTCGGTGGAAGTGATCGACGAGGCTGATTTCCGGAAACCCGTCGATTACGGCTCGGCCGTGGTGACGCTTTCGGACTGGCGGGAAAATGGACCCGGCAAATTTTGCATTTATGAAAAGGATACGGCAGTTGATGTGACTGTTACCGTGGACAGTGCAGGCGCGGAAGCGGGTTTGCGGATCGAGAACAAGGTGGAGCCTGTCACGGGGATGCTCCTGTATCCGGACATCAAGCCGACCCGGCTCGGCATGAACCTCAATCTCCCGGCCACGCATGTCGTCATGCGCACGTTCATCGTTCCGGCTGCTGCCCCGAGGGAAAAACGCTGAGTCCTCTGCCGGTCCATGGGGTCTTGTCTGCTGAATCGAAACCGACATATCACGTGTCAGGCGATGGTACTTCGTCACACTGGCTCATAAGTATGAGCGCCGCCGTACTGGTGAGTTTTCGAAGGCTGAACGATATAAACCCGCGTCGTTGCTTCGCCCTGCGGGTTTCTCCGCGGACGACAGCACCCGCACACAAACCCGAAAACCCGTTCACCACCACACGCATCATGAACCTGAAAATGAAAAGCTCCCCCCGCGCGCTCATCCTTACGCTCGTCTCCCTCCTCGGTGCTGCATCCGCCTGCGCCACTGTCGTCTTCACCGACAACTTCGACGCCTACGCAACCGGTTCCCAGACCAGTAACGCCAACTGGAAGAACCCGACGGTCACCACCGGGCAGACCATCACCATCGAGAACGATTCATCCGACTATTTCGGCACCTCTACCACCAACAGATACCTCTCCCTCGTCAGCGGAATCGCTGGTTCCGCCCCCGCCGCGGCGACCACCATGTTTGGTGATAGAAAAGTAAATACAGGAACACTCTCCTTTGACTTCCGCCAACCCGCCGTGGCCAATGCCGCAGGCAATGGCTGGATGGTTCGCATCCTCAGCCAAAATGATGGCTACACAGGCAACGATCACACCTCCTTTGCCTTCTTCATCCAGAATGGTGCCCTCTACGCCGCTTCCAACGATGGTAATGTAAACGTCAGCACCAGGATTACTGATTTTTCCATCGATCAAACGCACAGCATATCAGTCGTTTTTAACTACACTGCGACGGGCATCACCTACGGCAACAACGACCAATACTCGCTTGCCGCGGGCAAGATGGACGTGTGGCTCGACGGCTCCCTCGTCGGCACCGCGCTTGCCGGTTCCGGTGGAAAACGGGCAGACGGCGGCAACAAACAAACCTACGTCAACATCGTCGATTTCACCGCCAAGCAGAACTTCATCGGCAGTCTCTATGTGGACAACCTTAATATCGACAACACCGCCATCGCTCCCGCTGCCGTTCCCGAACCTGCGGCCCTGGCGTTGTTCGCCGGCGCAATCGTCTTCGCTCTCGCAGTCCTCCGTCGTTGCAAATAAGAATTGGCCAGCGGAGACGCGTGCGACGAAATGGCGTTCTCCGGAGCGCCGGACGAGGCGCCCCCGTCACTCATCCACACTGCCGGTGCTGCGCTCCCGCTGGCGGTTTCGATGAAAAGATCGCCGCTCCGCGACACGCACCCTCCCCTTGAACTCACCTGTCATCCTCCCCGCCTCCCGCGAACCGAAAACCTGGCGCGCGGGTACCCTCGCCTACACGGGTGGTGGAGTGGTCATTCTCTTTTGCTGGCTCCTCTTTGGTGACTTCGCCTGGTCCATGCGCGACCGCTCCGTGGGACCGATGGCGCAATGGTATCTTAACAGCCTCAGCGTCCCCAACCTCGTTTTCGGACTCCTCATGAGTTCCCTTCCCGCGCTCATCTCGGTCGTCCTCGCGCCCGTCATCAGCGTGAAATCCGACCGCCACCGCGGACGCTTCGGACGTCGTATCCCGTTTCTCCTCATCACCACTCCCTTTGCCGCCGCCGGCATGATCGGCCTCGGTCTCACTCCCATCGTTGCCCGTTGGGTCCACGGACATTTTCCCGGACAAAGCGAGATGCTTGTCAGCGTCGTTTGCTTCGGGGTCTTCTGGAGCGCCTTCGAGTTTGCCACCATCGCCTCGCAAGCCGTCTTCGGCGGACTCATCAACGATGTAGTGCCAAAGCCACTGCTCGGACGCTTCTACGGGCTGTTCCGCGCCGTCAGCCTGATTGACGGCATTATCTTCAACTACTGGATCATGGGCAAGGTGCCCGGTCACTTCACGCTCATTCTCTGCATCATCGGCACCTTTTACGGAGCCTCCTTCATGCTCGTCTGCTTCAAGGTCAAGGAAGGCGACTATCCTCCCTCTCTCGCTCCCGCCGCGCTTGCCCGCCCGTCCGCGGCCATCGCCGGCGCCGGCCCCATCCGTTTTTTGAGCGAAGTGAAACGCTACTGCAAGGAGTGCTTCACCAACCCTTACTACATCGCCCTCTTTATCCTGATCAAAGTGGCCGTGATGACCTTTTCCCCCATCAACACTTTTTCGATCCCCTATGCACGCAGCCTCGGTGTCAGCATGGATACCTATGGCAAATGCCTCGCGCTTACTTTCACGATTTCCTTTTCCCTGTCGTTTTTTCTCGGCTGGCTGGCTGATGCCATTCATCCCCTCCGTATGGCCATCCTCACGCTTGCCGCCTATATTGTCGTGGCAATCTGGGGACGGTTTTATGTCAATACTGCCGGCACTTTTCTCATGGCCTGGGTGGCGCACGGAGTCATCTCCGGTTGTTATTTCACGAGTGCGGCCTCGCTCCAGGCGCGCCTCTTCCCGCAATCGCGCTACGGCCAGTTTGCCTCTGCGGTCGGCGTCTGCACGACCGCCGCCAACATGACTCTGATCCCCCTTGTCGGCCTCATGATCGACCGCACCGGTGGTGCCTACCGCCACGCGTTCACCGTCGCCATCATCCTTGGCGTGCTTGCTCTCATTGCCGGGCTTTATGTCCACACCCGGTTCATGAAACTCGGCGGCCCTGCCGGCTATGTCGCTCCCGAGTAGCCCCCGTTTTCTCTCCGTGATTTCTGAAGCTGAAATATCCGCCTCCCTGACGGTTCCGCCGCCTCACCCTGCCGGCCGCACCGCAACCGGTCCGCGTGTCCTTTTTTCGATAACGGAAGGGGAATGTGCGCTCTTCCTTCCCGATTTCGATGCTGCCGCCATCACCCTGCCCCTTGGCACATACCCGGCCAGTCCCGAACTTGTCTGGCTTTCTCCTGCCGACACCGCCGCCGCCAAGGCCAGTCCGGACAACTGGCTCGCCCTGCTCCGCGACACCCGTCCCGAAGTCATCGTCACCGCCTGGAGCTCGCCACCCCTGCCCGACGATGCCGCTCCCGGTTTCCCCGTCCGTTACATGTGTCACCTCGCCGGTTCCGTGCGGGCAAAAGTTTCCCGCGCCTTCATCGAACGCGGCGGACTTGTATCCAACTGGGGAGGGCAAGTCGCCGCCCAGGTCGCCGAACATGCCCTTTTCCTGGCCCTCGCCTCCCTGCGCCGGGCCCCCGAATGGATCGGCGTGGCCGGCATTGCCTCCGCCGGAAAAATCCGCCTCCCCACCGCCCGCACCCGCACCCTCTTCGGACGCCGCATCGGCCTGCACGGCTTTGG
Organism: Opitutaceae bacterium TAV5; assembly: GCA_000242935.3. Taxonomy (NCBI): domain Bacteria; kingdom Pseudomonadati; phylum Verrucomicrobiota; class Opitutia; order Opitutales; family Opitutaceae; species Opitutaceae bacterium TAV5. Next base: position 1,908,191 of record CP007053.1, on the reverse strand, counting down.
CGCCGTGGCCCGCCGGCTCGCCACCCTCCTCAGCCCCTTCACTACCGGCCGCGAAATCGACTGTCATGCCGATGGCGTGCCAGAAGACAGGATACGCGAAGCCGGATTGCGCCCCGTAAAAACCCTTGCCGCGCTTTTTTCGGAAAACGAAATCCTCTTCGAATGCGAAGCCCTCACTCCCGCCAACCGCGCCAGCGTTGACGCCGCAACCCTTGCGCGCCTCCCCGACGGCGCCCTCTTCGTCAACATTGCCCGCGGGCAACTTGTGGACGAAACCGCTCTTTACAACGAAGTCCGCTCCGGTCGTCTCCATGCCGCGCTTGACGTCATGCACAGCGAACCTGTCTCCGCCGATTCTCCCTGGCGCACCCTGCCCGGCGCGGTACTCTCCCCGCACATCGCCGGACCCACCAGCGACATGATGCCCCGCATCGGCGCCACTGCCTTGCAGAACCTCGTCCGCTATTTTTCCGGGAAACCACTGGAAAACCTCGTCACACTCCAACACTACGACCGCGCCACCTGACAGCTTCCGAAACTCCGCCCATCATGACAATCAGGCACCTTCCCCTCCTCTTCCTCCTGTTCCTTCTCCTCTTCGGCGAAAGCGCCCGGTCCACGCCACTCGCTTCCGTCTCCGCATCCGTGCTTCCCCCCTCCCCCCGGACCTTCGTCACCTCTGCGCAACGCGACGCCTTCCGCTCCTGGTGTACTACTGGCGATGGCGCCGCCTCCTTTGCCGCCATGCGCGCCGAGTTCGACGCCACGCTCCTCAATCTCCCCCTCCCGCCGGAACCTCAACCCTACGGCAAACCCTATCCCCAGGCCAAAACCAACGAAGCCGTCCGCGCCTGGCGCGCCGCGCAAATCGACGCTTCCCGCATCACCAGCACCGCCGAGGCAGCGACTCTCATCTGGCTCGTCACCGGCAGCGCCCCCCACCTCGAAAAAGCCAAGGCCGCTCTCCAGGCCGCCGCCCGCTGGTCGCCCGACGGAGCCGCCGGCATCGCCTACAACGATGAAGCCGCCTTCCGCCTTTGGCGCAAAATCCCTTTCGTTTACGACCAACTTCGCTCCACTCTCACGCCCGACGAACGCGCCACCCTCCTCCCTGCCCTCCGCGCCTGGGGTGCCGCCATCCATCACCACGTTTATACCAAAACCCAAAAGACCATTCGCAACTCCATCGCCGTCACCCCGAGCAGCCACCCCGTGCGCTTCGTATCCATGGACGGCATCGCCGGACTCGCGCTCCTGGACGACCTCCCCGAAGCCCGTCAATGGTTCGACTATGCGCTCAACTGGTATCGCACCCAGTTCCCCCCCTGGGGCGGCGACGACGGTGGCTGGTCCGAAGGTCCCCGCTATTGGGAAACCGGCGTCGTTTCCGAACCCGTCCGCTTTCAAGACGCCCTCCACCAGATCGGCCATCCCGATGCCTGGGATCGCAACAACCCCCGCTCCTTCTGGCGGCAAACCGGCTACTACGGCGCTTGCGTCCTTCAGCCCTACCCCGCCACTTCCTTTGGCGATATCTCCATGAACGGCAAAGTCCGCCTCGACTGGAAAAACGTCCGTTTCCTCCAAAAACTCGCCCGCATTTTCGACGATGGTCACCTTGCCGCTTTTGCCGCGCTCGGCCAGTCCCCGCCCGCCACGTTCCCTCTCGCCGCCGGCAGTTATCCCACCGGCATGGAGCATCTCCTTTCCGCCTTCGCCGACACCGCGCTCCCGCTTCCTCCTCCCGCTGATCTCTCCACGCTTCCCCCCGTCCGCTGGTTCCGCGACATCGGCTGGGTTGTCATGCACTCCTCCCCCGGTCGTCCCGACGATGACATCATGCTCACTTTTCTCTCCAGCCCCTACGGTTCCTTCAGCCACAGCCATGCCGCGCAAAACGCCTTCATCCTCTCCGCCTATGGCGAAGAACTCGCCGTCAACGCCGGCTACCGCGAATACCACGGTTCACCTCACCACGACCGCTACACCCGCAACACTCTTTCCAAAAACGCCCTTCTCATCGGCGGTCGCGGCCAGGCCCCGAAATCCAGAACCTCCACCGGCAAAATCCTCTGCCTCGACACCACTCAGCCCCGCCTCATCCGGACCACCGGTGACGCCACCGCCGCCTACAACGACCAGCGCCCCTCTGCCGATCCCCTCGTCGAAACCGTCCGGCGCGACATCGTCTTTGTTGACCGCCGTTATTTCATCATTCGCGACACCGTCCGCCTCGCGCCCCCGCACGCCGCCCTTCCCGTGCAATGGCTCCTCCATGCCGAACGCCCCATCACCTGGGACGAAGCCACCCAAGCCGCCACCCTCACCAATAACAAGGCCCGCCTTTTCGTCGCCCTCCGCTCCCCCGAAGGCTCTCTTGACGGCAAGGTGGAAAACACCTGGCCTACGCCCCCTTCCGCCGGCTTTTTGCATAGCCAGAAAATCGCTACGCAAAGCCATTTCACCGCCGCAACCACCGGCAACAGCGGCAGTGTCCGCACCATTGTCGCCATCCTCTGGCCCGATCGTATTTTGTCTGACGATACGCATCCCGGAGACCTGTCTTTCGATCTTTCACGTCCGGCCGCCGGCTCCGGCACCGCTCTCCGCATTACGCGTCCCGATGGATCAACGGACCGCGTCATCTTCACCGGTGACAATGTCCGCATAGAATAGAAATCAGCCTTCACTTCCCGTTTTTCACTGCCGGCAACGTCGCCCCCTCGCACCAGTCGCCTTCGACCAGGATGCGCTGCCGCGACGCCGGCACTCCGCGCTCGCCACGGTTGAGCATGCCCACCAGATAATCCATCGCCACCCGGCCGATGCGCAGACTGTTTTCGTAGACACCCGACACCGGTCCATCCGCCCGGTCCAGCGAGGGACACCCCAGTGCCAGCTCATCGGGAATCGCCAGCCCCAGGCGCCGGAACTTTGTCAGCCCCGCCATCGACCCCCGCAACTCCGTCGGGTCCGCCTCCGTCCCGTGTGCTCCCCATACGACGGCATCGAGACGGTGTTTTCCTATCCATGCCCGTACCTCCGGCACCGACTTCTTTTCGTCAAAGAGCGGCGGGATCTTGAGCCCCAGCACGGTCATTGTCGTCAGATAACCGGCAAGATACGAATGATCCACACGCTGATCATGCGCCGGCATCAGGCAAAAACCGATCCGCTTCCGTCCCCGCTCCGCCAGCCGGCGCACCACCGTGGCGCAGGCATGGGCATGCGCCGATGTCACCATGTGCAGCAATGGAGACATCATCGTGTATCCAAAAGCCACTGACGCAAATTCCTCCCATGGAAACACCAGCTCCGAACCATGCCAGAGCGGACAAACCAGAATTCCACCGATTCCCCGCGCCCGTAAGATCCCTGCCACCCGTGCGGCACTCATCCCCTTCTTCCCCAAGCAAAATTCTTCCAGCCGAAACCCATGCCGCTGGGCCTGTTCGCTCGCGCCTGTGAAATAGTCGCTGAAGTGCGGAATCCGCCGCCAGTCCGTCCAGTCCGCGAGCCACGCCAGCGTTCCGTGAAACTGTGCCGGACGTGACCGCGTGCGGTAGGAGGCCAGCGCACCCAGCATCGGATCCGGTTGGTAGCCCAGCGCCTCGACCGCGTCAGCGATCCGTTTTCGCGTCGCTTCCGGAATGCTCGGGTGATTGCGCAATGCCAGTGACACCGTGGACTGGTCCACGCCCGCCACTCTGGCGATGTCTTTTTGGGTGACACGTTTTCGGGCTTCGTTCATCGGCATGAAGGTATTTTTCTCATTTGTATGAGCGCGGGCGCCCTTGAGTACAAGGCGCGACACGGGTTTCCATCTGTTTCGCACCATTTCGCCATGCACCTTAACCCCTCCACCCGCCATTACCTCGCCGCCGGTTTCACGCTGATCGAGCTGCTCACCGTCATCGCGATCATCGGCATCCTTGCCGCCATCATCATCCCCACCGTTGGCAAAGTTCGAGAAACGGCGCGTGCCGCGACCTGCGCCTCCAATCTTCGTCAGATCGGCGCGGCGGTTGCCATGTATGCGGAGGACCATAAAGGCTGGTTGCCCGGCCATTTTCCGCTGCCGGGATCAACCAAGAAAGGTCTCTGGAACGGTCAGCGCACCTATTACCAGCACAGCGAAAACGAAGGTATGCTGGCGCATTACGTGGCGCCTTACCTTGGTATGCCCGCCTGGGATACACTTCCGGCAGGTGAGAACCGGGCAATCCCGGTGTTCGTATGCCCCTCCTGGCAAAGCATTCGAGGCAGGGATTTCGGGCGGGCCTGGGCTCTCAATTACGATCTCTACAACGACAGCACCAAAACAAAACCCTGGGGCGACCCGAGTGTGGCGCAGGTTGCCATGGGATTGTCCGAAATCGATTCTCCGTCCGCGCGCTGGGCGATGCGCGATCATTACAAGGTCGGCGACCCCGAATTCATCGACCGCCTCGCCCACCCCGACAAGCGCAATGTCCTGTATTTCGACTGGCACGTAAAGGCCGCCAGAAGTAACTGATCCGCATATTTCACCCATTTCCGGCCAGTCATCACGGAAACCGGACAACCACTTGAAAGTTAACACCCGATGAAAGTGATGGAGGGGGGTCTGTCCTGTTCAGGTGCTGGACGTTCTTTTCCATCACCCGGACAGTCCGCCTGAACCGCCGGGTCTCGAGATGAACTGTGCGGACTAACCTCGCCCCCCTGCGTTCCCGGCTAGACGTCGCGCAGGCGGTCGTCCAGTGTTCCCGGCCATTCCATGCTCCCGGCCCGGAACGCCACCAGTACCAAACGCACCGATGCCCGCTCCCGGGCGGTCGTCTTTTTCCTGCTCAACACCCTGCTCGTCCTGTGCAGCGTGGCGGCGCTGGCGTTGTTCGTGCTCGTCGCCGGCTGGCCGCTCGAACCCGAAACGCACCAGCTGGTGCGCATCGCCACCGGACTCGTCCTGAAGCTGTTCGTTTTCCAGGAGGCCTGCCGCATGTGGCTGCAACGCCACCGCATGACCTGGCTGAAAACCCGCCGGCTGGAAGCGGGGCTCTGCATGCTGATCGTACTCGAAATGATCCTCGGCCCGCGTCTGCATGGCTGGCTCAACCACCACTTTCCCGATATCGGCAGCGGCACCCTCACCCTGTTCATCCTCGCCGCCTCGCAACTCACGCTCCTCGCCCTCATCTGCCTGCGTGCGCTCCGTCGCAACCGCCTGCTCGCCACCCGGCGCCTGACGCCCGGCATGGCGCTGATCCTCAGTTTCGCCCTCCTCATCGTCATCGGCACGCTGATGCTCAAGACCCCGCGCGCCACCACCCAGGGCATCGGCTGGATCGACGCGCTGTTCACCGCCACCAGCTCGGTGTGCGTCACGGGATTCGGGACCGTGGACATCACCACGCAGCTCACCCGGTATGGTCAGTGGATTGTCCTCGGCCTCGTGCAGACGGGCGGGCTCGGCATCATGACGCTCACCTACTTTTTTGCGCACTTCCTCACGGGCGGCGTCTCGCTGCGCAATCGCATCGCCCTGCAAAATCTCCTCAGCGAGGACAACCTCGGCCAGATCGGCACCGTCCTCGGCATGATCGTCGGCTTTACGCTTACCGTCGAGCTGGCCGGCGCGGTGGCGATCTGGCTGCTGGCCGGGCAAGGCTCTGTTGCCGCGACCCCGATTGTGGCCGGCGACCGCGCATTTTTCGCGCTGTTTCACGCCGTGTCGGCCTTCTGCAACGCCGGCATTTCCACGCTGCCCGGCAACCTCACCGATCCGGCGCTCGCCGGGATTGGCATGAAAGGCGTGCTCGTCGTCATCATGCTGCTCGTGGTGGCGGGAGGCATCGGGTTTCCGGTGATCCGGAATCTCCATGAGGTCGTGATTGCACGGATACGCCAGCGGATCGGCTTGCGTCTCGCCACGCCGCCGCGCATCACGACCAACAGCCGCGTGGTACTGGTGACGACCGCCGTGCTGCTCGCCGGCGGCGCGGTGCTGATCTACATTACCGAGTTTGCCACGGGCAACGGCGACCCGGGCGCGCTCGGCCCGTGGATGGCGGCGATCTTCCACTCCGTCGCGGTGCGCTCGGCGGGTTTTAACGTCATCGACACCGCCAACCTCGCACCGGCTACGGTGATCCTGACGATGTTTTTGATGTTTGTCGGCGGCAGCCCGTCGAGCACGGCGGGCGGCATCAAGACCTCGACGCTGGCCGTGGCCGTGCTGGCGCTGCGGCGCGTGCTCCTGGGGCGCCCGGAAATCGAGGCGTTCGGACGGCGCATTTCCGACGACATCGCCAACCGCGCGCTGGCGGTGCTGCTTCTGGCCGGCGCCTTCGTGACGCTGGTCGCGACCACGCTCTGCGTGCTGCATCCGGAGTTGCCGGCGCTCGACCTGCTCTTCGAGGCGGTGGCGGCGGTGAGCACGGCGGGCCTCGCGCGCGGTGTCACGTCGCAGCTCGGCGATCCGGCCAAGCTCGTCATGATCGTGGCGATGTTCGTGGGCCGCATCGGTGTGCTGATGTTCCTGCTGTCCTTCATCCGGCGGCGCGACCACAAGGGATATCGTTATCCGGGAGCCACGATTGTGATTACGTGACCGGCTCGTGCCGGGGAAGTTGGGAGTTGGCAGTTGGAAATTTGTCTCCGGCACCGTTACCCTTTCCCTCCTTGCCACCAACCACCCACTTCAAACTGCCAATTTCAAACTTCAAACTCCCGACATGAAATGCTGCGTCATCGGTCTCGGTGTCTTCGGTAAAAATCTCGCGATCAACCTCGCGCAACTCGGCGCGGACGTGCTGGCGATCGACCGGCGCGAGGAAAATGTCTCGCTCATCAAGGACGAGGTGGGCGCGGCGGTGGTGATGGATTTCGACGATCCGACGGCGCTCGCCGGTTTTCCGATCGCCGAGATGGACGCCGTGGTGGTGGCGATCGGCGACAGTTTCGAGCAATCGATGTCGTTTGCGGTGAAAGCACAGGAACTCGGCGCGAAGCGCCTGGCCTGCCGGGTGCTGTCGCCGATGCACGAGCGGCTGCTGCGCCTGCTCAAGGTGGATCGCCTCGTGGTGCCCGAGGAGGTGGCGGCGCGCGGTCTGGCGCACTCGCTCCTCATGCGCGGCGTGGTCGGCGGGTTCGACATGGGCGACGGCCACTCGATCATCGAGGCCCGCGTGCCGGGCGCGCTGGTCGGCAAGACGCTCATCGACACGGGCGCGGTTTTCAAAAAAGACGGCGTGCGGATCGTCACCATCAAGCGCCTGATCGAGCCGGGCCTGCTCGCCGGACTGCTGAAAACGGACAACGCTCCCGAAAGACGCCGCACGATGGGCGTGGTGGCGCTGGACGAGCCGTTTCAGGCCGAGGATATTTTCGTGCTCTTCGGCGAGGAGAAAAACCTGCGGGCGTTTCTCGAGGACCACGCCTGACATGTCGCCACCCGGGGAGGTGGCGCGGGCGCACCGTCCATGACGTGGTTGCTGGTTCTTGGCCTGTGACCGGATGGAGCCGGTCAGGAGGTTTGCCCTGATGCGTTGTGCGGACTGCCGATGCGGACGCGGCTTTTCCTTCGGCCCGCTTTCCGGTCAGACGCAGGCGGGCACGATGGCGAGCATGCGTTCGCGGATGTCGCCACCGTTGATGTCTTCAAAGGCGCAGCCGTTTTCGCGCGCCATGGCGGCGGCGGTGCCGGCGGCCTGGCCGAGCGACATGCAGGTGGGCATCACGCGGAAACTGCCCGCCGCCTCGTGCGTGGCGCTGATGCAACGGCCGGCCGCCGCGATGCCGGAGAGGCCGCGCGGCAGCAGGCAGGCATAGGGGATGCCATAAAGGTAGTCGGCGGTGGAACTTTCCAGGTGCGTGCCGTTGCCGTTGGGCTGGTGGAGATCGATCGGATACGCGCAGCGGGCGACGGTGTCGGCGGGCATGCTGCTGGACCACACGTCGTGCTCGGTGAGCGTGGCACGGCCGACGATGCGGCGGCTCTCGCGCACGCCGATTTGCGGGCCGGTCGAGAGGAGGAAGGCGTTGGCGAAACCGGCGACGTATTTTTTGAAAAACGCGGTCATCTGCACGGCCTGCCTGCGGCCTTCGATTTCGGCGAGGGTGAACTCCTCCGGGTTGCAGGAACTGAAGCCCTGGACGCGGGTGCCGTTGACGAGGATGCGCGTGGGGTCGCCGGGCATGGCCCACACAATGGAAATGTGGATACGCGGGATGTCCCATTCGCCGGCGGCGCGGGCGATTTCGATTTCTTCGGCGAAGCAGTCGCCCTTGCCGGCGTAAAGGCCATGGACGAGTTGGTGCCCGGCGCGCTGCCAGGCCGCGGGGTCGAAGCCGCCGATCTGCACGACCATGGTCATGGGCTGTGTCTTGCCGTCGGCGCGGCGGCCGTGGGTCATTTCGGCCCCGGCGAGGGCGCAGGCATCGGCGTCGCCGGTGGCGTCGATCACCTGACGCGCGCGGATGGTGACGGTGGCTCCCTTGGCGGAGAAATCGGCGCGCCAGAAGCCGTCGGATTCGCGGCGGAGGGAACGGAGGAGGGTGTGATAGAGGAGGCGGCCGCCGCGACGGAGTATGTTTTTTTCCATGACATGCTTGAGCGCCTCGGGATCGAACATGTCCACGTGGTCGCCGTCGCCATGGTAACAGGTGCCGTCGGCCATCATCTGGCGGATGAGCGCGTGGTAGACGGAATCGGCGAGGTCTTCGCCACGAAAGTGATAGTTGATAAAACAGCCGAGCCCGGCGGCGCTGCCCATGCCGCCAAGAAAACCGTGACGTTCGGCGACGATCACCGGACAGCCGCCGTCGAGTGCCGCCATGGCCGCGCCGTATCCGGCCGGGCCGCCGCCAACGATCAGGCATTCGGTGGTGTATTCGCAGGGCGTGGTACTCATGGAGGAGAGGGTGTTGCGGAAACACGGAGCGGCGCCATGGCGGATGCGCGGAAGGGGCGGATCCGATTCAATGGAATGAACGGCACGGGTACGGCGTTTTGCATCTTGTCGGCAGGTTCAGGGGAGGGCATGACGGAGGGCGCCATGCCTCGCCCTGAAACCGAAAATCGCAAGACGCTGCTCTCCCAGGGGATCGACCTGGTGCGTTTCCTCGCCCACAGCCGCCATGCGCTCGGGGTGACGGAAATCGCCGAAAAAATGGAGCTGCCCAAGTCATCCGCATTCCGGCTGCTGGGCGTGTTGATGGAGTTGCGGTTCGTGCAGAAAAATCCGGCGACGCAACGCTACACGATCAGTCCGGAGATTTTTCGTTTTGTATATGAGGTGGCGCATGAATTCGCTCCCAACCGGAAGCTGGAGGATGTCATGATCCGGTGGGCGCAGAAGCTGGACTGTGCGGTTTATCTCAGCATGTTGAGCGAGCGATGCACGTACGTGGTGTCGGCGGAGGGACCGCTGGGGGGAACGTTTGCGCTGGGGTCGGCGGGGCCGGTTTATGCGAGTTCGGCGGGCAAGGTCATCGTGGCGAACTTGCCGGAGGAAGAGTGGGTGTTTTACGAGCCAACGGAAAAGGATGAAAGGCTGACATCCTACACGAATCTGGACCCGGCGCGCTTTCGCAAGGAGTTGCTGGCGGCGCGGGAATCGGGCGTGGCGTGGAACATGCGTGAGACGACACCGGAGGTGGCGTCGGTGGCGGCGCTGGTCCGCGAGCCGTTGTATCCGCCGCGCATGGCGGTGGCGCTGCTGGTGAGCTACGAGGAGGTGGCGGTGCACGATCGCGTAAGCCTCGAACGCCACGTCCGGGAACTGGCGGCGGAGTTGAGCAAAGGGTTCAGGCCGGGGGCATAAAAACGCCACTCGCAAGGAGTGGCGTGGGAGAAAAACCGCGTTGTGTCGCCCCCGTTGATTTCAGGCGCGGGTGCGTCGGAAAACGACAACCGCAGCCAGCAATGCGGCGCCTGTCAGCACGGCGGCGGTGGCGGGTTCGGGGATCGGAGTGGCGGAGGTGACCACGAGGTTGTCGTAGGAGACGGCATAGGCAGCCGTGGCGCGGACGCCGACGCTGCCACCGGAAAGAGCGGTATCGGTGGCGGAGATCGATTTCAGGAGCGCGCCCTCCGTCCCGCTCTCGTAGAGCGACAGGGTGAGCGTGCCTTCATTGACGGTAAATTCCAGGCGGCCGGTAAAAATTCCGCCGGTTTGTTCGAAGGTGAAATTTTCCAGTTTCAGTTGGGCATTATTGGCTCCGCCGCCGTTGAACTTGTAGATTTCCAGCGAAAATCCTGTTCCGCTGCCGCTGCCGTTGAGGCGTCCGAGGTAGTAATGGCTGGCGTCGGTATGGTAGGCGGCCAGTCCGACGTAGCCGCCGTTGCCACCGAGGTTGAAAGTGGAACTGACCGTGTAGTTGGCGGAACTGCCACTCAGGGCGGCGCCAGTGTAAACGGAGAGCTGGTTCTGGCTGCCATTGGAAGGGAGTCCCGGCGCCAGGCGATACAGGTTGCCGTTATCATTGATGGCGAAGTTGGATGCAGTGAAGTCTGTCGGGATGGAGCCGGGAGTGCCGGTGAAGTCGGTGCTGAAGAGCGGGTCGGCGGCGTTTGCATTGGCCGCGAGCGCGAGGCTGGCGGCGAGAGTTGTGAGGAGGGCAAGTTTTTTCATGGTTTTCATGACCGGCAGATTTCTGGATGAGGTTTGGCTGGCGTAGTGAGGATGAGGTTACAGATGGGGTCTCCAAGGGGAGAGTTGGCAAAGGGGCGTATTCGATTCAACCGGATGAACGAGCGTGGCTGCGGCGGCGAAGGATGACTACGGCCGCAAGGGTGGCGACGCCGGCGAGGAGCGCGAGCGCCGCGGGTTCCGGAACGAGGGATGCGGCGATGGCATCGAAGTAAACCTGCGCAAGGTGCGCTTCGCCGATCTCGTTGGGGTGGATGAGGTCATAGAGGGCATTGTCGGGGAGACCGCTTTTGATGTCGGCCAGGACGATGCCGGAAGTCGGGGTGCTGTTGGCGGGATTGGCAGCGAAGTCGGCAATGGCTGCATTGTAGGTGGCAAAGGCGGCAGCGTACTCCGGTTTGTCGATGCCCGCCAGGTTGGAGAGGATGAGGGTGACGTCGGGGTTCACGGCGCGGAGGGCGGCGACGATGCCTTGCAGGTTGGCGGTGAAGGTGGCGACGGCGACCCCGCCCGCCGCGTCGTTCGTGCCGATGTTGATGATGGCGATGTCGGGCGCCTGGTCGGCGGACACGGTGTTCAGCCAGTTGACGACGGGAGTCTTGATGTTGGCGGAGGTTTGTCCCCAGTAACCGGCGTGGTCGTGGTCGAAGGTCGTCGCGTAGAGCGGATAGAGAGCGGTGTTGATCGGCCAATAGGAGGTCGGCGTGCGGGTTTCGTTCTGCGGGCCGACGAAATCGACGTCGTAACCGGCGCCGGTCAGCTGAAAAAACAGGGGATAACGGTAAGAGGCGTAGGCGAGTTTTGTGCCATTGGTGACGCCGGAGCTGTTGCCGCCCTGCGTGATGGAGTCGCCGATGGCGATGATGTTGATCGCTGGTGCCGTCGCGGCGGTGACGGCGAGAAGGAGCAGCGCGGAAACGGCGTTGAGGTGAATCCGGGCGCAGGTGATCGGGGAGGTCATGGCGGAGAGGAGTCCAGCGGCGCGCGCAGCGGGACGGCAAGACGAGGGGCGGAAACCGGCCCGGGCGGATTCAACCGGATGAACAGGGCAGTGCGGTTTGTTTGCGAAGGGATCGCCAGCCGATGTTTTTTCCGCTGCGCTTGCGTGCTGTGCCACGCCTCCTCTCTTCCCCCCGCATCCTGCCCATGACCCTTCTTGCCGGCCTCGCCGAAGGTCAGGTGCTCCAGCGTTTGGGGAGACAGCGCGGGGGGCGCGTGCGGATCACCGGCGAGACGGAAGCAGTGGGTGAGATTATGGTCACATTGCACGGGGAGGCGGGGGTCCTGCGCGGCTGGAAGCGGCGGCGCGCCGGGCGGGCGGCGAAGGGAAGGTTCACGGCGGAGTTGCGCGGCATCCCGGCGGGTGGGCCGTGGCGACTCACGCTCGCCTGTATCCGGGGGAAAAAGACGGCGGCGCGTGGAGAGGTCCGGGCGTTTTATGTGGGCGACGTGTGGTTGCTGGCGGGGCAGAGCAACATGGAGGGGTGCGGGTTGCTGGCAGCGAGCTCGGCGAGGCCGCATCCGTTGATCCGGGTGTTTTCGCTGGCACGGGAGTGGCGGCTGGCGGCGGACCCCCTGCATGTGCCGTGGGAGTCGCCGGAGCCGGCGCTCAACGACGGCAAGCCGTTCACCCGGGAGCAGGCGGAGGCGTATCGGAAGACGTCGCGGGTGGGAGCGGGCGTGGGTGTGCATTTCGCGCGCGAGATGCTGGCGCGTTCCGGTGTGCCGCAGGGTCTGATCTGCGCGGCGCGCGGAGCCACGCGCATGGAGCAGTGGCTGCCAACGCGGGCGCGTGATGGCGGCAGCGGACTTTACGGGGCGATGTTGCGGTCGGTACGGGCAACGGGACAGCCGGTGGCGGGGGTGCTGTGGCATCAGGGCGAGGGCGACACGCCGGGGGAACGGGCGGCGTTTTATTCACGGCGGATGCGGAGGCTGGTCGCGGCCGTGCGTCGTGATCTGGAATTGCCGAGGCTGCCGTGGATTTTTGCGCAGATCGCACGGGTTTACGGGGAGCGTCCGGATTGCGCGTGGAATTTTGTCCAGGAACAGCAACGCGTGCTGGCAGAGCGGATACCGGATGCGGCGCTGGTGGCGACGGTGGATTTGCCGCTGGACGATTTTATTCATCTGTCGGCGGAGGCGCACCCGCGTTTCGGAGCGCGGCTGGCGCGGGCGGCGGACCAGCTGGTCTACGGAAACCGCAAGGAAGTGCCGCCGCCGGCGTTGCGGCACGTGTCGGCGCTGCGTATGGACGAGGTAACGGGCGCGGGGCGCATCGATGTGGAATTCGCCAACGTGCCGGGCGGTCTGCGTGCGCCGGGAGAGCCGCGGGGATTTGTGCTGCTCGATGCGAATGGGCCGGACGGCGCGGGACGGATGCTGCCGGCGATCTACCGGGTGACGCTGGCGGGGAACATGGCGCGCGTGTATATTATTCCTGAATACGTAAAGGTGGGAGCAAGGTATTTGCTGACCTACGGTCACGGTAACGCGCCGGAGTGCAACATCACGGATGGCCGCGATTGCGCGCTGCCGGTGTTCGGAGTGCAGCGGGTGCGTGTAGTGTAGAGGGAACGGGGGGCGCGAGGTAACGCAGCTAGCGACGCAATGGGCCGGGATTATTTATCGTATTTCACAAAGCGGTCCTGGTTGTCTGCCGTGGTGAATTTGTGGCGGGCAACGTGACCGTCGGCGAAGGCGTAATTGAGCTCGCGGGGGGTTGTTTGGTCGGTCGTGGGGTATTTGGAGCCTTTGTCGTCCCAAATCAGGTCGCCTTGCACGCCGGTGATGGCGGCGGCTTGGTTTTGTTTGCCACGGTGTCGGAGCATGACGATTTGCGTGGGTTTGGTGATGGCGGAAACAGGTCGGCTGATGAGAAATATGTTGAAGGCAAAGGTGATAGTGCCATCGGCGTCCGCCGGCGGGTTGGCGAGGGGACAACTGAGGATGTCGCGGGGTTGTCTGTGGATGGCGTTCACGTAGGGGGCGATGGCTTTGACCCAGTTGTCGTCGGCGGTGTAGTTGCCGGATTCATCTTTTACCAGGGGGTTGGAAATGACGCTGGGAGGTGGATTGGCATTGGCGGGGTCAACGCCTTGCTGACTCGGAAATCGATCTTTGTTTTCGGCAGCGGCCAGGAGAACGGCGGTGGCGATCTGGCGCATGTTGGAGGCGCATTGGGAGGCTTTCGCGGTTGTTCGCACTTTGCCGACGGTGGGAATGATGATCGCCGCGAGGATGCCGATGATCGCGATGACCGTCAGAAGTTCGATCAGCGTGAAACCGTGGCGGAAACGAGGGCGGATGGTGTTCGGGGTGTGTGTGGTTTTCATGAAATGGATCCTTGTAGTTGTCGGGTTGTGACTACTCCACCTCGCCGGCGGAGAGGAATACGTATTCGCGGTAGCGTTGCCACACGTCCGGGTCGCGGAGCGTGGGACCGACGGGTTCGGTGGTGGCGGCGGGAGGCGGATGAACGGGCGTGAGCGTGGCGTCGGAGCCGACGGCGAAAAAGGCGGTGTCGTGCGCGGGGATGGTCACGGTGCGGGTGATGTTTGTCGTGAGAGAAATAGTCACCGTGCGGGGTTCGGCGGCGTGGTTGACGGCGACGAGTACCTGGTCGCCGGGCTTGCCGATAAGGCCGGTCTCCACGTCGAGCGCAGCGGCTCCGAGCGTGGGCCGGGTGCCGAGGAAGTCGGCGAGGGTCTGGCCGAAGTCGGCGGCGTCGAGCTTGGCGAGGGTCCAGGCAGTGTGGGCGATGCCGGCGCGGGTGAGTTTTTCGCGGATTGCGCCGGGAGCGGGAGCGTCGGGGATTTCGATGAACGCGAGCCGTCCGCCGCGTTTCACGAAGCGGGCGAGGGCGGCGGTTTCGTCATCCTCGAGGGAGAGCGGATCGGGAAGGACGAGGGCGGTGATTTCAGGATGGGTATCCAGTTCCTCGATGCGAAGGAGCCAGCGGGGAGAGAGGTTGCGGCGGAGGAGTTCCCGGTGAGGGGTGACGATGGCGGCATTCCAGTCTTCGCGGTCGTCGCCGATGGTGTAGAGGGCGCGGGGGAGGTGGATGGCGAGGGGCGAGGCGGCGGGGGGCGTGGCCTGGGCGCGGTCGAAAAGGGCGTTCCAGGCGGCGTTGGCGCTGCGGATATCGGGCAAAACTTCGGGCCACATCGTGCGGCCGGCGGTCCGGTTGTCGGGGCGCTCGAACCAGGCGAAGCCGGCAAAGTCATCACGTTCGTTGTATCCGTACTGTACGGGCAAGGCGCGGCGAAGGAGCATGCTGCCGACGAGCTCGCGCTTGGTCCAGGGATAGCGGGCGGGGAGGTTGTTCTGGCGGCCGACGAGGTAATGGATAAAAATGGGGCGGCGGGTGGTGCTGGGCATGTCGCGGGCGAGGTCGAGGTCGGCGAGGACGCTGTAGATGCCGAAACGGTGGGTTTCGGTGGCGACGAGGTCGGCCCAGTCGTAATTGCGCGGATCGAGCCCGCGGCGGCCGACGCTGACGTAGGATTTGCCGACGGACTGGACGAAGTTGTGCTGTTTGAGCAGGACGGCGATCCAGGCGTCGGGGACGGTCTCGCGGATGATGCGGGCGACTTCTTTTGTGCCGTTGGCGACGTATTCGCCGCGGAAATCCTGCCAGGCGGCCCAGTCGGGGTCGGCGTTGGTTTTGTTTTTGCGTGGAGGTTCGGGCCAGCGGACGGAGCCGAGATTGCGTTGCTGCCAGTCGGTCCAGGCGGCGCGGGCCCACGCGTCGTAGCTGGCGACGTGGCCTTCGAAGAGGTCGAAGAAGAAGGGCGACCAGAGGAGGAAGACGGGATGGAGTTTGCCGTCCTCGCCGCGGACGCGGAGGTAGGCGGGGGTTTCGACAAAGTGGCGGGCGAGGTCGCGCCAGATTTCGCGGAAACGGTCCTGGGTTTGCGGAGCGAAGAGGACGGGGCTGGACATCCATTTCGGGTAGCGGGGCGCGCCGATGGGTTGCCCGGAGGAATCTTCCATCAACGGGAGGTCGCTGTAAAAATCTTCACCGGTGAAGAGCTGGAGGCGATAGACGTTGAAAGCAGCCTGGAGGCCGTGATTGCGGAAGAGGTCGAATTGCCAGGTCTGGGCGGTGTTGAACTGGGCGTTGTCGCGGAGGCCGAGGCGGAGGGAGTTGAGGTTGATGGAAGAGTCGAGGTCCTGGAAGGTGGCGGTGAAGCCGAGTTCCTGGAGAAGGCGGGCGTCGGCGCGGATGGTGTCGGGGAGGTCGCGGACGCGGCGCGAGTAGTAGATGATGCCATTCCAGGGGGCGCCGGTGGCGAGACGGTAGGGAGCGATGGTCGCGGGATCGGGCGCGGGAGGCGGCGGCGGGAGCGCGGGGAGTTGCTGGCTGTCTTTCCAGTCGGCGATGGCGGAAGTGTCGCCGAGAGCGAGCTGGACGAGGTTGATGCGGTCGCCTCCGGAGCGGTGCGCACCGCGGAGTTCAATGTCGAGGGCGGCGGCGGAGCGGATGAGGTCGGCGGGAAGGGACGCGGTGGTCAGGGTGTGGAATTGCTTGAAGGTGGTCCGGTCGCGGAGGCCGGGGAACGTGGCGACAGTGCGGCCGTTGACGTCGAGAGTGAGGTCGAGCGCGCCTCCGTTTTCGTTGACGACGATGAGGCCGAGCTGGAGAGGGACGGCGGTCGCGGATGAGGCGGAGAGGGTGGCGCGCGTCGGGGGAAGGGGAATGCGCAGGCGGAGGGTTTGCGCGGCATCGGAGGTGGGGGCGGTGCGGAGGACTTCCTGTTGTCCGTAATACCAGTTGCCGAGCCGCCAGACTTGCGCGGGGGCGGTGAGGGCCGGGCGGGCGGCGGAGCCGGCACGGAGGAGGGTGAGGCCGGGGTGTTGTTCGAGGCCTCCGGACGGTGGCTGGAGTGACATGGTGGCGGTTGATGCGGAGGTGGCGGGCGCGGAGGGCACGGGGGCGGGTTGTTGTTGGCCGGTCAGGGGATTGCGGGGGCCGAACTGGTCGGGGGTGAGGGCCTGGCCGGTGAGACGGATTTGCGCGATCATGCCGGTGAACCCGCGCGTGACGGGTGTGGCGGGAGTGACAGGGTCCTGTTTCATGCCTCCGATCCAGAGAGGGCGGTCGCTGGGGCCGATGGAGGTGTAACCGCCGCCGGCGAAGGTTTTACTGCCCATCCCCTGGTCAACGGAACGCCCGTCGATGAAGAGCTCGATGGTTCCCTGGCGGAGGACGCCGGCGAGGTGGTGCCACTTGCCGTCGTCGAGAGTGCCGCGGGCGAGGGTGGAAACCTGCTGGAGGCGGCCTTCCTGCCAGATGCTGAAGCGGAGGCGAACGCCGTCGGCTTCAGGGAAAAAATCGAGGGAGAACTGGCCCTGTTTGCGGACAACGATGTCGCGCAGCGGAGCGGGGTTGGCGGAGGAAGAGGAGGGGAGGTTGATCCAGGCTTCGACGGTGAGGTTTTCGCGCATGGCTCCGTGGAGGCGGGCATGGGGCGCGGTGGCCGCCTGTTTTCCGTCGAGTCGCCAGGCCGGGACTCCGAAAAAGGCGTCGGGGGCGAGCGCAGGGGCGCCGGTCCAGGAGAGAGGAGCGATACCGCCGAGATCGGGGACGGTTTGCGGAGAGGTGGACGCATCGCCGCCGGCCTGCCACTGGCTGACGGCCGGCACCACGGGAGTTGCGGGATGGGTACTGGCCATGACGAAAACCGGGAGCGCGGTCACGAGGGCGGGCAGGAGTATGGCGGGCGGGAGTCGCATGGGAATGGAGGTGCCGGGAGGCGCAGGCCGGGCGGGCGGCGGCTGACCGTTCGGTGGAATGCGTCGGTTATCCTGCTGCGATCTCTGGCAGGCAAGCAGGGGTATGCGACCAGGCGGCCCTGGATTCAGCCTGTTGAACGACAACGGCGCGAAACGGCGGCTGGCGCCGCGTAAGCGTCCAGCCACGGAGCGGCGGCATTTTTCTGCCAATCCCGCTGCTGACGACGCGACGCGACGCCGGTTCGGAGGGCGAGGCACCGGGCGAGGCGCTGACGCGCCTCGTCGCAGCGGCAAGAATGACGCCGCTCCTCATGAATACGCTTCCATGCCGACGCAGGAGCAGACGAGATGGCGGTCGCCGTGGACGTTGTCCACGCGGCCGACGGCGGGCCAGAACTTGGCCTCGCGCGCGAAGGCGCCGGGGAAGGCGGCCTGCTCGCGCGTGTAGGCGTGCGTCCACTCGTCGGCGCAGACGACAGCGGCGGTGTGCGGGGCGTTCTTCAACGGGTTGTCGAGCTTGTCGGCCTCGCCGTTGGCCACGGCCTGCATTTCGCCGTGGATGGAAATGAGTGCATCGCAGAAACGGTCGAGCTCGGCCTGCGTCTCGCTCTCCGTCGGCTCGATCATGAGCGTGCCGGGCACCGGGAAGGAGAGCGTGGGCGCATGATAGCCATAATCCATCAGGCGCTTGGCAACGTCCTCGGCTTCGACGCCGTGTTTTTTCCAGCCGCGCAGGTCGATGATACATTCGTGGGCGACGCGGCCATTGTCGCTGCGGTAGAGCACGGGGAAATACGGATCGAGGCGGTGCGCGATGTAGTTGGCATTGAGGATTGCCACTTTCGTCGCGTCGGTGAGGCCGGCGCCGCCCATCATGCGGATGAACATCCACGGGATGACGAGCACGCTGGCGGAGCCCCAGGGCGCGGCGGAGACGGCTCCCGTGATTTCCGGGGTGAGAGCAGGGCTGCCGCCGAGAATGGCGGAAAAGGCGGTGGTGGCGTGCGGCGGGGGGAAGGCGGACGGAAGCGGATGCGCGGGGGAGGGGGGGGGAGGGGCAGACGGAGTATCGACCGATCCGATACCATGCAGGCCGTGGCGCGGGGCGACGAGCGGGTGGCCGGGGAGGAAGGGCGCGAGGTGGCGCGCCACGCAGACGGGTCCGACGCCGGGGCCGCCGCCGCCGTGCGGGATGGCGAAGGTCTTGTGGAGGTTGAGATGGCAGACATCGGCGCCGATCAGCGCGGGCGAGGTGAGGCCGACCTGGGCGTTGAGGTTGGCGCCGTCCATGTAAACCTGGCCGCCGTGCGCATGGATGACGTCGCAGATCTCGCGTATCGAGCTTTCGAACACGCCGTGCGTGGAAGGGTAGGTGACCATGAGCGCGGCGAGGCGGTCGGCGTGGGCGGCGGCCTTGGCGCGCAGGTCGGCGACGTCGATATTGCCGCGGGCGTCGCAGGCGACGGCCACGACCTTGAGGCCGGCCATGACGGCGCTGGCAGGGTTGGTGCCGTGGGCGCTGGTCGGGATGAGGCAGATGTCACGCACCGCGGCGGGGGCCGCGGTGCGTGGTAGTTCGGAGTTTGGAGTTTCGGGTTTGGCGTTTTCGCTGTGGTTGCCGGTTGCCTGTCCGGTGGTCCGGGCGGCGTTGGCGGCGTGCCAGGCGCGGATGGCGAGGAGGCCGGCGTATTCGCCCTGCGAGCCGGCGTTGGGCTGAAGCGAGACGGCGGCGAAGCCGGTGATCTCGCAGAGCCAGGCTTCGAGTTCGCGGATGACGCGGGCATAGCCGCGGGCCTGCTCGGCGGGGGCGAAGGGGTGGATGCGGGCAAATTCGGGCCAGGAGACGGGGAGCATCTCGCTGGCGGCGTTGAGCTTCATCGTGCACGAGCCGAGCGAGATCATGGAGTGGTTGAGCGCGAGGTCTTTCGCTTCGAGGCGGCGCAGGTAACGGAGCATTTCGTGCTCGGTGTGGCACCGGTTGAACACGGGGGCGGCGAGAAAGCCGGAGGCGCGGGCATGGGGCGCGGGAAAGGCGGCGGCGGCCTCGATGGCGGCGGTTGCAGAGGGGCCGGAGGGGAGGGCGGCGGATTCGCTGAAGAGAGCCAGCAGCGTGCGCACGTCGGCGAGCGTGGTGGTTTCGTCGAGCGTGATGCCGACGGTGTGCGCATCGACGGGGCGGAGGTTGATCTTGCGGGCCTCGGCGGCGGCGTGTACCCGGGCGGCGGATACATTGCCAACGGTGAGCGTGTCGAAAACAGGGGAGGCCGCGGTGGCATTGAGCGTGACGCCGAGCGGACGCAGGCCGGCGGCGAGGGTTTCGGTCAAAAGTTTGACGCGGCAGGCGATGCGGCGGAGTCCGTCGGGGCCGTGATAGACGGCGTACATCGCGGCCATGACGGCGAGGAGGACCTGGGCGGTGCAGATGTTGGAGGTGGCCTTGTCGCGGCGGATGTGCTGCTCGCGGGTGCCGAGGGCGAGGCGGAGGGCGGGGCGGCCCTGGGCATCGCGCGAGACGCCGACGAGGCGGCCGGGCATCTGGCGCTTGAGGGCATCGCGCGTGGCGAAGTAGCCGGCGTGCGGGCCGCCGAAGCCGGGGGGCACGCCGAAGCGCTGGGCGGAGCCGACGGCGACATCGGCTCCGAATTCGCCGGGCGGACGCAGGAGCGTGAGGGCGAGCAGGTCGGCGGCGACAACGCAGAGGGCGCCGGCGGCGCGGGCTTTTTCGAAGAACGGGGCGAAATCGTGGAGGTTGCCCGCGGTGTCGGGATACTGCACGAGGACGCCGAAGAGGCCGGGTGCGCTTGTGGGATCGAAAGCACGGTGGTCGCCGGTCACGACGGTGATGCCGAGCGGAAGGGCGCGGGTGCGGACGATGTCGAGGGTCTGCGGGTGGCAGCGGTCGGAGACGAAGAAGGCGGGGGCGGCGTGCGCGGCGGGGGAAGCGCGGAGGCAGAGCGTCATGGCCTCGGCGGCGGCGGTGCCCTCGTCGAGGAGGGAGGCGTTGGCGATGTCGAGACCGGTGAGGTCGGTGATCATCGTCTGGAAATTGAGGAGCGCTTCGAGGCGGCCTTGCGAGATCTCGGCTTGGTAGGGGGTGTAGGCGGTGTACCAGCCGGGGTTTTCAAAAAGGCTGCGGAGGATGACGGGCGGGGTGTGCGTGTCGTGGTAGCCGGCTCCGATGAAGTTTTTGAAAACCTTGTTTTGCGAGGCGATGCCGCGCAGTTCGTCGAGGGCGGCGGCTTCGCCGGCGGGGGAGGGGAGGGCGAGGGGCGCGCGGCGGCGGATATCGGCCGGGACGGTGGCGTCGATGAGGGCATCGAGCGTGGGGAAGCCGAGGGCGGCGAGCATGGCGGCGCGTTCGGCGGCGTCGGGGCCGGTGTGGCGGCGGGCAAAGGTGTCGGTCGGGGCGACGAGGTCCTCGAGCGAGGCGGGAGGAGCGGTGCGGCCGGCAGTGGCCGCGGACGCGGAGACGGTGTGACCGGTGATGGCGGGCATGGAGGTGGCAGAAGTCGCGGGAGAAGCGGCGGACATGGGGCGAAGGGAAAAGCTGAAACCTGAAAACTGAAAGCTGAAAACGGACGGAGCGCGACAGCGCGGAGATGGCATCGCCGCAGGCGATGGCCCGCCAGGGCCGACCGAAGCCGGGCGCCCCTTGGGCGGCTGAGGGAGCAAAGCTGAAAACGGACGGAGCGCGAGGAGGAGGTGGTTGCGGCGAGGTTGCCGCTCCATTTTTCCCACACACGCCATTGCATCGGCCGCGGCTTTGGGGTTAAGCGTTCCGGATTCGCTATGAACATCCTCGTTACCGGCGGCAGCGGCAAGATTGGCAAGGTAATTGTCCGGCATCTCCTTGAGACTGGACACGCGGTGCGGTCGCTGGACCGCAGCTATGTGCCGGTGGCGGGAGCGCAGGTGCTGGTCGTGGACATGCGGCAGCCGGAGGCGATCTATGCGGCGATGGAGGGCGTCGATGCGGTGGTGCATTTCGGCAACCACAGCAATCTGGGCCGCGCCCTGCCTCAGGTGGTGCTCGGGGAAAACCTGACGATCAACGCCAATGTGTGCCAGGCGGCGGTGGAGATCGGGATCGAGCGGATGATTTTTGCGAGTTCGGTGCAGGCGATGGCGGGCTGGCCGGGGCCGGAGTTCGGGGACTTGCCGATGCCGCCGCATGCGCTGCCGGTCGACGGCGACACGCCGGCGTATCCGGGAAACTGTTACGGGCTGAGCAAGGCGCTGACCGAGGACATGCTGCGTTATTACACCCGCGTGCATGATTTGTCGGCGGTGGCGCTGCGCCTGCCGATCGTCATTCACGGGCGGCCGAAGAGGTGGCGCGAGTTTCTCACGATGGAGGACGGGGGACGCCGCAAGGAATGGGGCGGCTGGATCTGGACGGAGGACGTGGCCCGGCTGGTGTCGGCGATTCTGGCGAGCGACTTGCCGGGTTTCCGCGTGTATCACCCGAGTGGTCCGTTGCCGGCGGGAACGGCCGGGGCGGAGGAGATCGCGAGCACGTATTATCCGGACGCGCCGCGCCGCGAGCCGGGCAAGCCGCTTTCGTGCCTGATCGACGTTAGCCGGATCACGGATGAAACCGGCTGGAAACCGACGCCGCTGGAAGACCTGCCGGAGCGGGACTGGACGATGTTCGGCAAGAATCAGGGTCCGGGGTCGTCCCGGCCGTCTCGCAGGGTGGGGTGACTGTGAAACGAAGAGGACGGCGCGCAGGAAAAAGGAGGATGGCCGTGCGCCGTGCTTTTTGCGCTTCCGGCTTGCGCAGAATGCGGCACTTTACGTGGTGAATGAGCATCAGCACGCGTGTTTCGTTACGGCAGGTTGCGGCGAAGGCGGGGGTATCGCACTCGACGGTATCGCTGGCGTTGCGGGCGCATCCGAGCATCCCGCCGGAGACGCGCGACCGGCTCCGGGCGCTGGCGGAGGAGATGGGCTACCGGCCGGACCCGATGCTGACGGCGCTCAACGTTTACCGGCAATCGCGCCGCGGGGCGGCGTTTCAGGCCGGGCTGGCGTGGCTGAACGCATTTGCCGAACGCGAGATGCTTCTGGATAACCCGGATTGCGTGCTTTATCGCAAGGGCGCGGAGACTCGTGCTCGCGAGTCGGGTTTTTCGCTGGAGGAATTCTGGCTGCGCGAGCCGGGCATGACGCCACAGAGATTGGCGCAAATCCTGACGAGCCGGCAGACCCAGGGCATCCTGCTGCCGCCGATGCCGGTTTCGGACACGTCGCTTGGCATGCCCTGGGAACGGTTTTCCGTCGTGGCGCTGGGTTATTCGCACAAGCCGCTCTTCCACCTCGTGGCCAATGCCCAGTATCGCGCCACCCGGCTTGCGGTGCGCAACCTGCATCGTCTGGGTTACCGACGGATCGCGCTGTTTACCTGGGCGGAGTATGAGGAACGTTCGGACTGCAATTTTCTTTCCGGCTACACCTGCGAATGTTCGCGGCTGGGTTTGTCGCCGGTGCTGTGCACGGTGGACAGCCAGCTCGACCGGCGGGAGCGCGATGCGGTTTTTTACGAAAACTGGAAACGGCAGACCTGGGCCTGGGTGGAGGAGGAAAAACCGGAGGTGTTGCTGTTGCCCGATCCGACGGTGGCAATCCGTCTGGGCTTCGGGCCGGAATCGGCAGCCGGCTCCGGAAGACGGCGGCAATCCGAAAGATTGCCGGCAGGACCGTGCGGGGGACGTCCGGCCGTGGCGGTGCTGGCGCACTACGCGCAACATCCGTGGTTTGCCGGCATCGACCAGAACGCGCAGCGCACGGGGGCGGCCGCGGTGGACCATCTCATCCACATGATCCAGCGCAACGAGCGTGGCTGCCCCGACCTGCCGTTACGGATACTGGTGGAGGGCGAATGGCGCGACGGGGAGTCGGCGCCGGGCGTGGCGTGAAATCATATTTTTATGATGTCCGTGATGCGTACTTCCCGGCTCGCATGATCTACCCAATAGCTGAACAGGTAGCCATCACAGAGCAGGTTTTCCACCATGCGCCCGGCTGCATCGGTCTCCCGGTAATCGCTTACCTGAAAAGGATGCGCCGCCAACTGGTCGGCAAGATCAAGAACAAGCCTCTGCTTGCGACGGGGCAGGCCAATGACGAAAGCCGCAGCCGCCGAAGACAGGTGGCTTTCGTAATGCCGACGGCGGTCACTCATGACCGAGCTGTTTACGAAGGTCCGCCACGCTTACTTTCTTGCCAGCTGCCATCTCGTTCAGACGGCGGGCGGTTTCTTTTTTCCACGCAGGCGATTCCTGCCCCATCCGAATCAGAAAGGACGACACCTCACGACGCTCCGTCTCGGACAGTCTTACGAGGCGTTGACGCAAATCGAGCATGGCGGAAGCGGTCATGGGGTCACGTTGTCGCTTCACCGCCTGACGGTCAAGCGGGGCTTGCTGCGCAATAATCCGCTTCCAAAGGCCAAAAGGTTCAGCCCGGCAGTTTTTCACGTGGCAGGTAACGGGTACGCCCGGCCCTGGCATCGCGGAGTGCCTTCATGGCTTTGGGATTGGCGAGCAGTTCCATCGTTTCGGCCAAGGCTCCGGAGCGATCGGCGTCTGATCGGTGCACCTGCGGGTTTCCGCTGTCGTGTGGTGCCGGGCATCACGGAGAACGTCTATCGGCTTTACACATTACTCACCACGGAAAGTAACGGGGAATTTGATTTCACCCCGAAACAGGCGCGAGTCTGTAGGTGTGCCGCAAGGCGCATCTGCACCTCAAACACCCGTTGCCACCCGAAACTCCAATCATTCCATGAAAATGAAACCTGCTCATTTGTTCGTCGGTCTCGGCCGATTCCTGCCTGTCGCCGCGATCCTCCTGACTTCGGCAGCGAGTCTTCCGGCGGCAACATTTACATGGAAAGGCTCCGGCACAGCCGATGAGCCGGGTGATGGCAACTGGAGCGTTGCCTCGAATTGGGAGGAAGGCGTGGCACCTGGCGTTGGGACGACGGGTGGGCAGAAGACATTCATCTTTGGCGGCAGCGGCAATATTTCCTACACGTCCAATGACAATGTCCCCTCCAACATCGTCGCCGATACGTCGCGGATGATCGTTAACAAGCTCTATCTGCAGAGCAGTTCGACTGGCACATCAACGATCAGCGGACAGGTGTTATCATTCAGTTACGGAAGCCCCTCCATCTACATGGACGGCAGTGGTGATTTCATCATCAGCAACGGTTATCAATTTGCGCAAACCACCCTGTTTGCCGGAAGTGGCACGGGGACGCTTACTTTCACCGGCATTGCTGGCACCAACGGTACAACCAACGGCGGTAATCTCACCATCAATACCACGAACGCCGCCGCCACGCTGCGTCTGGCCAACAACAGCAACAAATTCGGAACCATTACCCTTACCAGCGGCACGCTCGACTTTACCGAGGCTGGCGCGCTCGATATTGATGACGCCCTGAACATCAATGGCGGGACGTTTCTTTCCTCCAACGGCACGACGCTTGGCGAAGGGAAGGCCAACTTCACGAAGACCATGAACGTCAACGGTGCCTTCACGCTTGGCGGTTCGCAAAACTGGAGCACCGGAACGATGGCCGTTTCGCTCAACGCGGATGTCGCCATCACCGCCAATACCGGTGGCACAACGGGTGCTACCATCGGCGGCGTCATCGCCGACGGCACCAGCGGCAACACCCTGACGATTGCCTCCGGCAGCACCGGCACGCTCACCCTCACCGGAAGCAACACCTACACGGGCGGGACGGTCGTCGAAGGCGGCACGCTCCTCGTCAACAATACCGCAGGCAGCGGAACGGGAACGGGGGACGTGACCGTAAGTGCCGATGCCCGTCTTGGCGGCACGGGAACGATCAGCGGCAATGTGGTTGTCGAGGCCGGCGGCTTGTTCGACGGGACGAACGGGGCTCTCTCCTCGGGCGGGGACCTCACGCTGAATTCCAACGACGTCGATGCGGTCTTCAGCTATAGCCTGGACGCTTCTTACACCGCTTCCATCGGTGGAGACCTTCTCAAGGGTGATGGCAGCACGTTTATTGTGGATTTCTCCGGCACCGGGGCCATCGGTGACACCTACACGTTGCTGACCTTTGTCGGCACCACCGACTTCACCGCATCCGACTTCACCGCGCTCGGGTCCCAGGGTTATTTTTCTGTCGAAAACGGAAACCTCACCTTTACGGTCACTGCTGTTCCCGAACCTGCGCACATCGGCCTGATTCTGGGCCTTGGTGTACTTGCTTCCCTCGTGCTGCGTCGGCAGCATCGACGCGACTGATTTTCAGAATATCCGGAATTTTCCCGTTTTCACCCCGTATTACCCATGCAATTACAATACTTTCGCCGTCGCGGTTTCACCCTGATCGAACTGCTCACCGTTATCGCCATCATCGGTATTCTTGCCGCAATTACCATTCCCGTTGTGAGCAAAGTCCGGAACAGTGCGCGTCGGGTGGAGTGTGTGTCCAACCTCCGCCAGATCATGGCTGCAGCCCATCTCTTCGCCAACGAAAACAAGGGTGATTTCCCGACAACATTCGATGCGGCAGGAGGCATCCGTAACTGGACTAAATATCCTGAACTTACGACTGGTAATGCAGGTGGCCTTATGGACCACCTGCTTCCCTATGTACCCAATAGTTTCAAGATGTTCTACTGTCCGGGAAAAATCGAAGGAACCTATTGCTATGCTACCCAGAATGCCCGGACCGACTCAACCCGATTTCGACAAACGGGATATTATTGGGTATGTACCATCGGTACGAGCCTGGGCCTGACGCCTTCCCTCCCGCAAAATATCAATGGCGAAAGCAAGCGGGTGATGATCAGTTGCCTCAGCAATCTCGGCACACCGGCGTTTCCGCACGATGAACGGATAAACATCGCTTTCGCCGACGGGCACGTCGGCCGATTGCCGGCCAAGAAACAGATCACGGCCGCCAGTGGAGTCATCGACAAGACCACTCTTGTTCTGAAATAGAAAAGAGTACCACTGTCATCATGATATCCTGCGCAAACCGCCGCATGGCGGCAGTTCTGGCTGCGGTCCTTGTTTTCTGTGTCCCGACCACTCACGCCAGCCTCACCCCGGTCGATACCGAAACCTTTTTCGTCACGCCCGGTGAACCCGCCACGCTGCGCTGGAAACTCGACAGGGACGGCATCCCCGCCTCCGCTACCTTCACCCTGAGCAACTACCACGGCACGCCGGTCAACCTCCCCGGCATTCCCGAAACGCTGTCCGTCAAGGACGACCGGGCGGAACTTACGCTGACGTTGCCCGAAGGGTATTTCGAGATCAGCGTGCCGCTCGCCGACAACACCCCTGACTCGCCCCGCCAGACCTTCGGCGTCATGTCGATCGCCGCCTTCGACCGCTCGCAGACCGATCCTTATTTTTGCCTCGACTCCGTGCTCACCTGGCTGGAGCGATCCGCGAAGCAGCGCGTCAGCCTCATCCGCATGATGCGCCGTGCCGGTGTTGCGCTGTCCCGCGAACGCTTCAGTTGGGGCGCCGTCAGTCCCGCCCGCGGGGAATGGAACTGGTCCGAACCCAAGGCCCGTGTCAAGGGCGGCACGGAAGGGCTCCGGAAGATTTACGAAAGGGAGCAGATGCCCGTTCTCGAATGTTTCCACGGGACGCCCAAATGGATGGGGCTCAACAACAGTTATCCCGTCGATCTCCCCGGAGCGACCGACGACATGCTCACCATCGCCCGCCGCTGGCGCCCCTCCTGGGGAGGTTTCGAGGTCTGGAACGAGCCTAACGCCGGGCTCTTTGCCAAAAACCGGGCCATGGACCAATACACCGCCTTCGTCCATGCCCTCGCCTGGGCTTTCGATAACGACGGGCAGGTATTCGGACAAAAAATACCACTGGTGGGCGGATCTTTCGCAGGATACCACAAGAACGCGACGGCCAATGCCTTTCGCAACGATCTGCTCCAGAGTGTCGATGCCCTCAGCTACCACACCTACACGACTCCGCAAAAACTGGAGGCCGGCGTGCGTGAGTTTCGCGACGCCGCCCGGCACACCGCGCGCCCCGGCATCCCGATCTGGATCACCGAAACCGGCAGCCCCTGGACGGGCGGCGTGGATCGCCCCGTTATCGATGAGGATCTGGTCAGCGCATTGAGTATCACGGGAAAAGCGTTTGAAGGACGCGCGACCGGCATTGAACGCATTTTCCCCTTTGTCACGCCGTGGTATGCCGAGGGCAAACGCAACTTCGGCATGGTCGGCAAGGAAGGCACACCGCTGCGTTCCATCGCCACCTACGCCGCCGCCATCCGCATCCTCGCCCATCACGACTACATCGGCGATTTTCGCTTCCCCGAAAAATCCCCGGTCCAGCTTTCCCGTGTATTCACTCTCGCGAATACGCCCGGCGAAGCCCTGCTCGTTCTCTACACCGGCGTTCCGAAAACCGGCGCGACCGTTTCGTTCGATCTGCCCGTGCGGCAACTGCGCGGCATCGACGGACGTCCGCTTGTCCGGGCCGATGAAAAAACCCTGCCCGCCGACGACGGTCTGACCTATGTCTGGCTCGACCGCGCCGTGCTCGACCGCTCCGGACGTCTCGCTACCGAAACCTCCGCCATGGCGCTTTACCGCGAAGCCCGCCAGCCCGACACCGGGCGCCCGCCCGCCTCGCCCGTCATCCTTCAATTCATTCCCGACGAAAAGCGGATAAAATTTGGCACCGAAATCAATGCCATCACCCCCGGCTCTCTCGACGCCATCCCCTTCCGCATCCGGGCCGTGAACCTCGATACCAGGGCGGCGCGCACCGTCACGGTTTCGTTGGCCGCCGGACCGCGCGGCAAGGCCGCCACGCCGATCCCGGGCGTCCCTTCCGAAACCATCACGCTGCCTCCGCGTTCCGGACACGACTTCACCTGGCAAATCGATCTGAAAAAGTTTTTTGACCAGTCGCCACAGGTGACGATCCGCATCAACGGAATCCTGGCCGGCGACGGCCAGCCCGCCATTCGCACATTGTCCGTGGATCTGGCCGCCGAACTTCCGCTCGAAACACTGCGCAAGTTTTACACCAAACGCCTCGAAATCCCCGTCCGCGATGCCGCGAAGTGGAACACCCGATACGTGAGCCGGAAAACCGGCGGCGAGATGCAGGCTGTGCAAAACAAGGATTCCGTCGCCTTCAACATCTCCTTCCAGAAAGACGGGGACTCGACCAGCTACTGGGCCTATCCACGCATCGCCGTGCCGCGCACCGGAAGCGGCGACGATCTTGACGGCGCCGAGGGCATACTGGTCCGCGCCCGGGTGACCTTTCCCGGCACGATTCGCGCCTTCCTCTGGAAGCGAAACGAGATCGGTTATCTTACCTCGCAATCCCTCATGCCTGCCGATGGTGAATGGCACACGGTCTTCTTTCCGATCGAGCGTTTGGGGCGTGATCGCAGCACCAGCAACGCCTCCGATCCGGTTGCTAAAACCGATCTCGGAAACCTGGTCTCCGTCGCCTTTGGAGTGAACAGCGACCAGCACAGAAACACCGTTGAAATCAGCGATTTTTACATCGTCTGGCCCCCGCAGTAATTATGGTGCCCGGAAAAACACCAAGCCCCTCGCAAATTGCTGCGGGCAGCCCCGGATTCGATCGCTGACATCCATCATGCAACCCGCCACGTCCTCCACTCTTCCCTCCACTCCTTTCCGCTCCGTTTTTGAGCAACCCTTCGACGTCGTTGTCTGCGGTGCCGGCTTCATCGGCTACACCGCGGCGCGCAAACTCGCTGCCGCCGGGCGCAGCGTGCTCCTGGTCGAAACCTCCGGTGATCTCCTCCGGGAAACCACCCGCGCTTTCGAGGATGCCGGAACCGCCGCCGGCGACTCCAGGCTGCCCGGTGCCGCCGGTCTCGAAATCAGCGCCGCCACCGCCCTCGTCCAAAACGAACTTTCCACTCTCCGCCCCCTGCTCTACTCCGCTCCCCTGGCCGTGGGGCTTGCCAGGGATGGACGCATTGCCGCCCTCACGCTCGCCACCAAGAGCGGCCAGCGCACCGTTCGCGCCGTTCACTGGGTCGATGCCACTGAAAACGGTGCGCTCACACGCCTTGCAATTCCCTCCTCCCCCGCCGGACGCTCGCCATCGCGCCGCTACCGCAATCTTTTCCTCCAATCCAGCGACGCCGCACGACTCGATGAAACGGCCGCCGATTTCCGCCAGCGCCATCCCGAAATTGCCTGGAGCCCCACCTGTCTTGCCACCGAGCGCCGACTCCGCTGGTCCGTCGCCAACGACACCCCTGCTTACAAGGACAACATCTCCATCCTCCGCGACCTGCGTGCCAGCATTCCCGACAATACGCTCTTCACCTTCAGCCACGCCTCGCTCGTTGACCATCCCGTTTACGATGAAGCTCCGGCCACCAGGTTCACCTCTCCCCTTCCGGCCAATCTCACCATTCTCAGTCCCGCCTTCCGGCACGACGCCATTGCCACGCCTGCTGACCGCGTCGCCATCGGTCAAAGCATCACCGTGCCGGAAGCCGGTCAGCCTCTCCCCATTTCTTCCGGCCCGGCCACCATTTCCTCCGCCACCAGCCATGCCGGTTACGATGTGGTCGTGGTGGGCGCGGGAACCGCGGGCGCGCATGCCGCCATCGCTGCGGCGCGCGCCGGCGCGCGTGTGCTCGCCATCGATCACACAACCTATCCCGGCGGCGTGGGAACCGGGGGCTGCATTTGCGGTTACTTCCACGGGCACCCCGGTGGACTCCAGGAGGAAATCAACCGCAGGGCAAAAGAAATGAGTTTGCTGCTCACGGGCGTATCCTTCGGAAAAATACCCAGGTGGAATTACGAGGCGAAGAAATATGTGCTCCTCGAAATGTTTGCCGAGGCCGGCGTCACCTTCATCGGCGATGCGCTCCTTTGGTCCGCCGAAACCCGGCCCGTCCAGGGCGACGGGGCTGGCTCCGGCAATAAAACCGTCACCGCCGCCCTCGCCGTCATCGACGGTCGCTCCGAGCGTATTCCCGCCGCCGCCTTCATCGATGGCACGGGCGATGCCGACCTCGCCATTCAGGCAGGGTCCGACTTCATCGAAGGACGCCCCGGCGACGGGCGGACGCTCGCCTACAGCCAATCCATTCTCAGCGTCAACCGGCACGCCGACGGACGCGCCCAGGTCGTCTCATGCAATTTTGATGCGGGCTGGTGCGACCCCGTGAACCCGGAAGACCTCACCCGCGCACGCATCCACGCCATCTCCCAACACTTCGCACCCGTTCTGGCCGGCAAGGTCACCCCCGTCGCTTTCGCGCCGCTCATCGGGCTGCGCCAGTCGCGCCACATCGTCGCCGACCGCCAGTTGACCCAGGCGGACATGGTCCGTGGCGCGCGCTTCGACGACTCCATCGGAGAAACAGATACCGTGGGCGATACGCACTCCGCCAACTTCGAATTCGAAAGCGACGACTGTGTATTGTATTACTGGGTTTCCCGTCTCTTCCGCACCCAACAACGCTGCGAACTTCCCTACGGTATGCTTCTCCCCCGCAGACTGGGCAACGTCTGGGTTCCCGGCCGCGCCACCGGTGTCACCGTCGAGGCAGCCTACGGCATGCGCATGCAACGCGACCTGCAACGCCTCGCCGAAGCCGCCGGCCTTGCCGCTGCCCAGGCGGTCCGGCAACAAAACACGCATTCCTCCGGCCAGCCTGCCGACGCCCGCGTCATCGATATCCGCGCCCTGCAAGCTGCTCTCGAAACAAGCGGCGCCAGGACAGGCACTCCCGCTCCCGAGCCGCTCGATGCCGCCGCGCTCCTCGCCGCACTCGACACCGGACTTCCGGGCAAACACCTGTGGCATCTCGCCCAAAACAACAAATACTGCCAGGCTGTGGCCGAACGTCTTCACTCCGCCAACGCACGTGTTTCCTTCTACGCCGCCGCCATCCTTGCCTCGGCCAATCCGGCTGACACGGAATTTGCCGAAGCGATCGAAACCCGCCTGATTCACGCCCTCGCCGACCGCGAAACCGGCCCCACTCCCGATGAACACAAAGTGCCCGGTGCCTTTGGACAAGTCATAGATCTTCCCTTCTGGGCGCTCGCCATTGTCCTCTTGCGCCGCGGTGGCACGGCGCGCTGCCTGCCCGCCTTGCGCGACGCCGCCGACCGCCCGGGAGTGCTGCTTGCCCTGCGCACCATCATCGCCTGCACCCTGGAGCGACTCGCCCGGCGACTCGGCGACTCACCCGAACTCCGCCAAGCGCTCAACGCCCTCGTCACACACGAAATCACCGATGGCATTCAACCTATGTGGCGTTCCAACTGGCCCGCTGTCCACGGCGAACCGCAACAGACACCCGGCAACGACCTCGGTGCGGATACCCGCCAAGACCACACCTGGCAACTCCACCTCGTCGTTGCCCGTGCACTACATGCCATCGGCCAGCCGGCGCATCCCGCCGCCGGGATATTCCGCCATGACTCCCGCGCCATCGTCCGCCGCGCCTTCGCCCAAGTGTGATTGATTTTCCGGGAAAGCTGAAATCTGAAAATTTTTTAACGCCTCACCTATTATGACTCTGTGGTCGTTTCCCGCCCTTTCCCGCCCGTTTTGGCGCCTCTGCGCAGTCCCGGCATGTATCCTTTTGGCCCTCGTTTCATGTCCGGGAATTGTCCGTGCGGATTCCCCTTCCATGGCGGATGGCGACCAGCGTCTCGCCGAGTGCCTTGCCCCCTTCTGGCAACCCGGAATACAGCACAACGAATCCGTCCTGATGTGGGCGCGCGACGGTGAACGCCCGTCCGCTCCGCTCCTTTTTCACGCCGACAAGATTTTGTCCGTCCGCGATTCCTCCCTGCAAATCACCTGGGAGGAGGGGCGCGACTGGATTTACCGGGATGACAAACTCGTGCTTCCCGAGGGTTCCCGCATTCCCTGGATGACCGCCGCCGAGCTTTATCCTGCCGAACCCGGCCCGGACAAACCGCGGACAACCATGCCCCGCCTCTCCGGCGGTTATCTTCTCTTCAGGGAAGGCAACTTCTTCCATCAGCACCAGCTTGCCATCACCTACACCCACCATGCCATACCCCGCTGGGAAGGCCCCGTGCCGCAACTCGCCGCCACCCGTCTCCCGCGCACGCTCGAAAAACTCCGGACCCGGACTCCGCTCACGATCATTGCGTATGGAGACAGCATTACAGTCGGCGCCAACGCCTCCGGCTTCGGAAAAACACCTGCCGCCCCCTTCCAGCCCGTCTGGACCGAACTTTTCCGGCGCTGGCTTTCGCACGTCTACGGATATCGGTCCATTACGCTTCGCAACAAGGCTGTCGGTGGCAAAGGCACCGCGTGGGGGGTGCAAAATGCCGCCAGGGCTCTGGCCCAGGACCCTGCCGATCTCGTCATCATCGCCTTCGGGATGAACGACCGCAGCCTGGCTCCGGAGAAATTCCGCGAGCACACGGTTCGCATGATGGAGGCTGCCCGCAAGGCCAATCCCGAGGTCGAGTTCATCCTCGTGCAATCCATGCTCAACAATCCCGACTGGCAATCGCACGGCAACCTGCCGGCATTCGGCAAGGTTCTGCAAAACCTCTCCGGCCCTGGCGTCGCCTTTTGCGACATGATGGCCGTCCACTCCGCACTCCTCCGGCGCAAGCGTTACGAGGACATGACCGGCAACCACGTCAACCACCCCAACGATTTTCTGATTCGCGCCTACGCCCAGATCGTCGCCGGACAACTCGCTCCGCTTCCCGAGACCACGGACCACTCTGCCAGCCGGTTCGCCGCGCAGTGAGGCCCATCCATTGCCCTGTATTTTCATGAAAGCCACAGTTCCACACATTCCACTTTGCATGACGCGGGTAATGCGTCGCCTGATCATTCCGGCCTCGGCCCTTTTTCTGTGCATGTCGGCGATTTCCGCACCCGCCGCCACGCCCGTTTACGAGGATGATTTTGCGACGCCTTCCGCCGCTGGCACCATCGACCCCGCCAAAGGCAACGGCACCTGGGGACCGGTGACGCTTTTCGGACAAGGCTCCAATCGTGCCGAGTCCGCCGACCGTTTTGCCATTGAGCAAAACGCGCTGACCATCACCGATGCCCGCATGTCGGCCAAAGGTCCGGCCTCGCTCGCCCTCCTCCGGGAGTTTTCCGACGGTGCCGGCCCCTTCCTCATCTCCGTCACCGTCCGTCCCGGCAACACCGCCTGGACCGGCATCAAGTGGGGCCCCCGCCGCCTCGGCAACTGGCCCGATCTCTCCCACGGCGTGGCCGTCAGCATCACCTCCGGAGGACGCTGGACGGTCTGGGCCAACGACAAAAAAATGAAGAACGTCATCGGCGGCGGCCAGATCGTTCCCGCCGACAGCTATCGTATCCATATTGGCATCACGGAACCCGACGCGGAAGGCAAAGGCACGCGCCGCCTCACCCTCTCCGTCAACGACACCCTTGTTCTGTCCGACAAAATCATCGACTACCCCTGGAACCGACATCACCTCGTCCTCCAGGCTCTCGGAAAAGCCGGCACACCCGGCACCGCAACCATCGACGACCTGAGCATCGAGAAGCTCGACGAAAACAACGCACCGGCGACCACCGCAAAAGCCACCGCCGCCAACCTCAACGCCACCGGCATCTGGATCGAAGCCGAGGACGCCATCGCCACCAATTTCCACAGCGGCAAGGTCATCGATGCCCACCCCAACGGCCCATCCGGAGCCCTGTTTCTCCGGGTGCAGACACGCAAGGACCAGCCCAACGTCCCCGGTCCGCCTTATTACGCCAGATACAAGTTTACCATCCCCCCTGCATCCGCCACCGCCAGGTCCTCACCGCCGGCCGCCTGGCACCTCTGGCTCGCCTCCACCCCGCAAAACGCGGGGTGGGCGAGCCCCCTTGCCTGGCGTGTTGAGGGTGGAGAAACGCATGCACTCAAAGGCAGCCGCTGGGCCGGGGCCACTTACGGGAATCCACGCTCCAAAGATTTCGGCTGGGTGTTCGGCTGGGTCCATGCCGGCACGCTCGACAACCTCACGCCTGGCGAACACGAACTCGAAATCCTCGTCACCGATCCCCGCGGAGACGGCTCACAATACGTGGCCTGTCTTGACTCCCTTCTCCTGACCAACGACCCGTCCTTCGTCCCCTCCGGCCCCCGCCCCAAATACTCCACGCAATCCACTTTTGCAGAACTCGTCGCCGCCGCGGGCGGCACCGAGCGCGACCTCGTCGAAAAACTCAATCACCGCATGTATTACGAGCTCATCGGCAACACCCGCGAACAGGTCAGCCAGGAAACGGCCGATTACGTCCTCGCCAAAATCGCCAACCGCCCCTTGCCCGGTCCCGAAGACCGTGCGCCCGATGTCACCGAATTTGGACTGCACGGCATGGAAAAGCCGTTTGTCGTCGTCGGTCGCAATGCCGAAACACCCGAAGTGACTCGCGCCTATGAACTCCTCGCCCGTGCCGGCGTGGACAGCTTCCGCTCCGCCGAGGCCTGCTGGCATCGCATCCATGACCGGTCCACCGACAACGGCAACAAGGCAGACACCCACGCGCTCCATCTCGATTTCACCGATCTCGATTTCCAGGTCGCCAGTGCGCAGCGCTACGGCATGACGCATCTCTTCACGGTCGGTTATCCGCCCGACTCCCTGACCCTTGCCCGCAACAACAAGCTCGCGGCGTGCGATCCACGACACTACGGCCTTTACCGCGAATACCTCGATGTCCTGCTCCGCCGCTACAAAGGCAAGGGCGTCCGTTACGTCGAGCTCGCCAACGAAGTCGATGCCCCTTCGGTCTGGTGGCGCGGCCCGTCAACCCCTGCCCACTACGTGGCGGAGATGAAAATCCTGCGCGAAGCCGTCGATGCCGTCAAACCGGTGCCGGACGAGATGAAAACCGTGGCCTTTGCCGCCACCTATTCCCGCGACAACGAACTCGGCGGCCCCAAGGGCGGACGCCGGTTCGTTACGGAGGCCTTCAACCTGGGGATCGACAAGTACACCGATGCCTATGCGGTCCACTATCTCTCCCGGTTGAAGGAAAAAGACTACCACGACTACTTCCGCAGCGAGATCGCCCGTGCCGGTTCTCCCGATAAACCTCTTCTCAACACCGAGCAGGACGGTCAGCTGTATCCTTACGACGGCGCCAAATCCTTCGCCCGCGTCTTCTTTCTCTACGCCATGCCGCGTATGGATTTTTTCCTCGCCCGCGATTTTTACGAAGGCGGTTACCTGAAACCCCGCGGGCTTTTCGACATCGACTGGCGTCCCAAGCTGCGCCTGCTGACCTACGCCTTCTCCGTGGACGCGATGCGCGGCCGCGAACTCGTCGGCATTGCCCAGCCCGAACCCGGCGTCGAGGCCTACGTCCTGAAACGTCCCGCCGGCTACAAGGGCAAACCGGCCACACCCGGCACCGACACCCTGTATTCGATTGTTCTCTGGAAGAACGATCGCGAGGTCCGGGAACTTCCCGCCGATGCCGAAATTCAGCCAGCCGACGTCACCGGAATGCGCTCCGTGCGGGCGGCGATGAATTGGAATCTTGATCCGATTGCCTGCGACTCAGCCGCCCCTGTTTTTTCCATCGGCGATGCTCCGGTTGCAATCTACACGGACGAACTCCCTTCGTGGAAGTTGCTTTCCCGGGAGCAATACCTGGCCTCATTTGAGGCCGGCAAAACCTCCGCGCCGCTGCCTGGCTCGGTGGAGTAGTCCGTTATCCCTTCAGCAGGATTGGCAATGTGCCGGGATTTGGTTGTAGTCTGCCTGCAGCCGAATTCCATCCCGTCCATTCATGCCTGCCGCGCCGTATCAGCCTCCGCATACCCTTACCCCTGCCATTCTCCGGCTCGTGGCGGAAATCAGCGAGGACATCGGACGTTATTCGGCCACTTCCCAAAACGCCCCGCCTCCGCATCTGCGGCGCGACAACCGCATCCGCACCATCCACGCCTCCCTCGCCATTGAAAACAACACCCTCACGCTGGAACAGGTCACCGCTCTCGTTGCCGGAAAACGCGTCCTGGGTCCGCCACGCGAGATCCAGGAAGTTCACAACGCGATCGACGCCTATGAACACCTCGACCGCTGGAGTGACCCGCATGGCAATGGGCATGGCAATGGGGCCGGTTGACTTTTTTTTTGGGGGGAAGCATAAAGGTATCTTCATATGAGAACGACACTGGACCTGCCTTCTGATGTAACCGCGGCATTGCGCCGTGAATCCGCGCAGCGTGGCGGACGCGGCAAGGCTCCGATGAATCTGCTGGTTGCCGAGGCCGTGCGTCTGGCCTACAATCCGGAAAAAACAAGGCTGCGGGCACGGATTGTCACTCGAAGGGGACGCGGGCTGGTCGTCATGCCAAAAGGAATACGCATCACCTCCGGCGACGTGAATGCCGCGCTGGAGGACATGTAATGAAGTGGCTGCTCGACAACGATGTGTTCTTTGCGGCGGTGAACACTGCCCATGAGCACCACGAAACATCGCGCGCCTGGCTCGATGGCATCAAAGCCGAGGGTTGGGGCGTTTCTGTCGAGACCTTTCTCGCCGCAGTGCGATTGCTGATGAACCCCAAAGTCATGCAAAATTGTGAACTTCCTGCTGCCGAGGCACTGCGGGTGATCCGGGCGGAATTCACCGGCAAGCAAGCCGGTCGGATCGTAAGCGGCGGGGAACCGGAGGATGCTTTTCTCAAAAAGGCGACAGGTCACAAACAGGTCATGGATTTTTATCTCGTGCAAACAGCAATGAACCACGGCGCCCGCCTGGCGACACGTGACAGGGGGACACTGTCTGCCTGGAACAAGGTAGCGTTCAGGGTCGCCTGAAAAAGGTCGTCAACCCGGTCGCGGCCTGCAAAGCGCCCTGTCCGGATTCGGTTGTATCTGTTTGCAACGCGGACGCGCCCCGGCGGCCCCCCGAATGCCCCCCTTCCGGCGTTCCATTCTCTCCCCGGACTTGCCCAACCCCTGCCGCCGCATAGCGTCTGGACCCATGAAGACATTTTTCGCGTCCCTTCTCGGCACGCTCGTGGCCCTCGCCGTGTTTACCTGCGGGACGCTGGTCCTTGCCGTCGTCATGATCGTGGGGCTCAGCATGATCGGGAAAGAGACCATCCGGATCGAACGCGGCTCGTGGCTCGTGCTCAACCTCTCCGGCACCAACCTCACCGACGCTCCTCCCGTCTTCGACAGCTCCTCGCTCGGCCGCCTCCTCACCAGCAACGATCCCGAAGCCATCTCCCTGCGCCTCCTCACCAAGGCCATCCGCACCGCCTCCCGCGACT
The DNA here is from genome assembly GCA_000242935.3 of Opitutaceae bacterium TAV5. Classification (NCBI taxonomy): domain Bacteria; kingdom Pseudomonadati; phylum Verrucomicrobiota; class Opitutia; order Opitutales; family Opitutaceae; species Opitutaceae bacterium TAV5. The sequence goes on along the minus strand of CP007053.1, from coordinate 1,870,502 downwards.
CCCGGATCAGCGGCATCTACCTCACCGGCGAGTTCACGCCCGCCGGCTATGGCACGGGCTTCGCTTCCCTGCGCGAGGTGCGCCAGGCCCTTGCCGATTTTCGCGATGCGGGCAAACCCGTCCGCGCCTGGTTCGCCGGGCCCGGCACGCTCGAATATTACCTCGGTTCCGTCGCCACCGAACTTTCCGTCGATCCTTTCGGCATCATCCAGATGCCCGGCCTTGCATCGCGCCCCATGTTTTTCGCCGGCGCGCTCGAGCGTTTCGGCATCGGCGTGCAGGTCACCCGTTCCGGCAAATACAAGTCTGCGGTCGAGCCCTTCATCCGCACCGACCTCAGCCCGGAAAGCCGCGAGCAGTTGCAAAAACTCCTCGACGATCTCTGGAGCACGGTGGTCAGCGACGTGGCCGGCGCGCGCGAAATCACCCCTCGCGCCATCCAGGGCGCCATCGACCGGGAGGGGTTGATCACACCCGCGAGCGCGCTCGAAGCCGGTCTCATCCATCGCGTGGCCTACCGGGACGAAATCCTTTCCGAGCTCCAGTCCGCCACCGGCGAGAGCGGCACCACGCCGTTCAGGCAGATCAATATCCGCGACTACACCCGCACCCTGTCCGACCCGAAACTCCACCGGCAGAAAAAATCGCACGGCGCCCGCATCGCCATCGTTTATGCCGAAGGCGAGATCGTGGACGGGGAAGGCGAGCCCGGCGCTGTCGGCGGCGATGCGTATTCGCGCGAGATCCGGTCGCTCCGGCTTGATGACGACGTCGCCGCCATCGTCCTGCGCGTCAACAGCCCCGGCGGCTCTGCCAGCGCGTCCGAGCACATCCTGCGCGAGCTCAGGCTGGCGCGCGAGGTGAAGCCGGTCATCGTATCCATGGGCAACTACGCCGCGTCCGGCGGCTACTGGATTTCGCTCGCGGGCAGCCGCATCTTTGCCGAGCCCTCGACGGTGACCGGCTCGATCGGCGTCTTCGGCATGCAGTTCGATGTGCAGAAACTGGCCAACAACTACGGCATCACCTGGGATGGCGTGAAGACGGCCCGCCACGCCGACGCATTTACCGTCACACGACCCAAGACTCCGGCCGAGATGGCGATTTTCCAGCGGCTGGTGGACTGGACTTACGACGAGTTCCTGCAACGTGTTTCCGCCGCGCGTTCGCTTGAAAAGCCGCGCGTCCACGAGATCGCCCAGGGCCGGGTCTGGTCCGGGCTCGATGCGCTCCGCGTCGGCCTTGTGGACGAGATCGGGGGCCTCTCCGACGCCATCGGCTACGCCGCGAAGGAAGCCGGTCTGGGTGACCGCTACGCGATCGAGGAGGTGCCGTCCACCGTGCCGCTGGCCGAGGCGCTGGCCAACCTGTTTGGCAACTACCGCTCGCCCGAGAGCCGGATTCGCGGTCCTTTCGGCCGCCTTCTTGCCGAGACGCAGACCAGGATAAAATCCCTGGATCGCTACAACGATCCGCGTGGTGTTTACGCCCGCCTCGAGCTCGAGATCGCTCCGCGGTAACACCAAAGCCCCAAAGCCTTCAGATTTTCACACAAAGCTCGCAAAGAGCGCAAAGGATTGCCAGTTACCTTCTTCGCGTCCTTTGCGGCCTTTGTGTAAAATCAAAAACATTCGGGACGCTGGTATAACACCCCGAGGCGGCGGGGCGGCCTGACGTCCGTTCCCCTTGGCCGGCCGGGGGGGGGCGGGGACCGGCTCCATCGCCGCCTTCGGATTCAGTTCGGATTCAGGGTCGCGGTGGAGGCGTCGTCTCCCCCCTCGCGTGCCGGCGGAACGGTTTTGCCATCCGTCGCGCGGACGACGCCCAGAGCGGCCGGTATCAGCCGCTCGCGGCCATCCGAGGGGCGGTTGAGCACCTGCGGCCGGCCCTCGCTCCGGGTCACCAGCGCCGACGAGCCTCCGCCGTCGAAGTTGAGCGCGTCGTGCGCGCCCAGATGCACGAGGTAATCGGTCAGGGTGGTCAGGTTCATCCCGGCGCTCCGTTGCGAACGCCCGTCGGCGACGACCAGCACCACGCGCCGGCCGGTCGCATCCACGCCCGCGGCGCTGCGCGGATGCCGCGTTTCCCAAAAACTGCCGGAGCCGGCCGTACGCCGGCCTGCCGCGATCAGGATCGTGCTGCCCGACACGGCGTCGCGCACGTCCTCCGCGCGGACGCCGTCGGGCAGGCCGGTCAACGTCCAGAAGATTTCGATGCGCTCGCCGGGCCGGGCATCGCGAAAAAACGGCGCGGCCTCGCGGCCGGCGATCAGTGACATTTCATCCGACGCCAGCAATTGCGGCACATGATCGGTGCCGGCGCGCACGGCCGCGATGGCGGCCTCCATGCCGGTCTGCGCTTCCGGCGCCGCGTCTTTCACCCTGCTCCGGCGCAGCATGATTTCCAGCGTGCCGTCCGCTTTCGAAAAAACAGCCGCCGGCTCCGGAGCGCGTTCCCAGGGCGGCCGGTAAAGCACGATATCCGTGTTTCCGGCGGTCGGAAGATTGATGCCGGCCAGCGGCCTTTCCTGTCCGCGAAAAACCACGCGCGCCCGCCAGTCGGGACGCGCGATGAGCACGCGCCCGTCGGCGAGGGCCAGCACGCTCGGGTACAGTTGCGGCATCGGCTCGCGCAGCAACTGCCCGCCGCGCACCACGAGGCCCAGCGGCACCTGGGTCGAGCGAATGTCGAAAAAAGAGGCGTTGATCGCGGCGAGCGTGCCCGGGTTGTCTTCCAGCAACTGCCGCGGCGTGGAGCGCGGGAAGTAATGGCCGGCTTCCCGGCTGGCGCGACGCTGGCCGGTCAGGGTTTCCAGCCGCCATGCCGCCGCCCCCTCGCCCTCGCGCGGGTGCAGATCCACGGCGAGCACCTGTGTTTCCACCCGCAGGCCGTCGCGGTTGCCCTGCGCCTCGATCCGGACGAGCCCCGGGGCGATCGGCGTGGTGGTGATCTTTTCGTCATCGAAAAACCCGCGCGGGTCCGCCCACTCCGCCGCGAAACCCGCGACCGCGACGGCCAGCGAAAACCACAGGGTAACCAATCGGACAGGGCGTAGCGATGACATCACCCCGATAAGAACGCGGTTTCCTTGCGAGGAAAACCGGAAACTCCATCAGACCATTCCGAAAAACTATGTACCCAAGAGCATGATTTCCATATAGCGGTGGCTTGTTTTGAATGGCCGCAAAAAGGCACGAAAAAGCGCAAAAAATCAGACGAACAAACAAAAACGCTCCTTCCGTTTTTTTGCGCCTTTTGTGCTGCCTCTTTGCGGCTATTCCCTTCCGGAAAACTTCGATTGCGGCGCAGCCGCTCCAGGAACATCCGCCGTCCATCATCGTGCAGGTCCCCCCTCCCCCCCCCCGCCGCCTGATCTGTTGGATATCGGGGCCAGTATGTTGGACATCCGGACCGCTCCAGGCTCGACACTCTGCCGCGATGCTTCCGAGACTGCCTCTCATGAGCACACGCCTTCTCAAGGAAACCCCGGCCACCGCGATTCCCGCTGGCGACGCCGCCGCCCTCCCGGCTGGCACCGCGGTCGATGTGGTCCAGACCCTCGGCGGCAACGTCACCCTCCGCACCGATCGCGGCCTTTTTCTCGTGTCGCGGGAAAATGCCGACGCCATCGCCGGTTTTGAGCTCTCCACGCTCGGTCCGGTGTCCGCCGCCGCCCCGGCCTCCGGCGGCGTTTTCAGCGAGCAGGCGGTCTGGGATGTCCTCAAGACCTGCTTCGATCCCGAGATTCCCGTCAACATCGTGGACCTCGGCCTCATCTACGATCTCTCCATCGAAAAATCCCCGGCCAATCCCGATCTCCACACCGTCGAGGTGAAGATGACGCTGACCGCCCCCGGCTGCGGCATGGGGCCGGTGATCGCCGAGGATGCGCGCCAGAAGATCGCCGCCCTTCCGGCTGTCGAGTCCGCCAAGGTTCACATCGTCTGGGATCCGGTCTGGAACCCGCAGATGATCTCCGAAGCCGGCCGCCAGAAACTCGGCCTCGAATAAGCCATGCCGACAAAATGAGGTTTTGGCCCGTGCAACACACGAAAGGACCCGAAAATCCGGATCATAAAGTTATGGTATTCTTTTCGTGTCCTTTTGTGTCTTTCGTGGGCTTTTCCTGATCGTCTCCCCTGACTTTCGCTTTTCATGCCCAAATCATCCAAGGCCAAGGTCACCAAGGCCCGGTCCGGCCAGTCCTCCTCCGGCGGCAACAAGCATCCGGCGTTCAACGTTTATTTCGGCGGCGAGCTGTTCAGCCTCAAGCACCTCATCGGCAACGCGTGGCTGGCCGAGGAAATCTACGAGCGCTCGCATGGCCGCTTCCTCTGCCGGCTGCCGCAGGACATCGAGTTTCGCAACAGGCGCGCCAAGACGATCCGCGACAAGGATCTCCTCGCCCTCGTCGAGAGCGACCTCGCCCTCTTCAGCTTCGACGGCGCCGAACTCGACAGCGGCACGCTGGTGGAATTCATGTTCGCCAAGTTTGCCGACATCCCGGCGGTGATCCTGCGCAGCGACATCCGCGCCTCCGGCGACCAGCCCGGCGGCGCACCCTGGAACCTGATGGCGAGCTTCTGGCCGCGCACCGTGTCGGTCGTCGCCCCCAGCCTCATTCTCTACAAGATCGTGCAGAAACAGCGCCCGCGCGGCGACGGCCTCGCCGCGGCCCTGCGCCCGCCGCCGCCGGCCGGGGACGTGGTCACGCGCCTGGCGGGTCTCCACAGCTCCGCGACCGCGCAGCGCATGTGCGAGGTGGTGGCGGACAAGGTGGTGGCGGCGCTCGAAAAAGCCGCCCGCCTGCCGCCCGCGATGCCGAAGCACCTGCGCGAGGAAGTGTACCAGTGGCTCGCCCGCATGCCCGGCCTCGACGGCAAGGAGAAAACATTGCGCAAGCACTTCGAGGACATCCTCGCCCGCAAGGTCCGCCGCGACCTGCTCTGAGGCGCGCCCGGTCAGCACGCAACCGACATCAGCACGGCGATTTGCCCTCATAAAACTTGCTTGCCGGGCATCTGTGCGTACCAGTTCCCCTTCCGACCAATCGACTCACTCATGTCTGCCGCCGACGCTCACCGCCATCCGTTCCTGCAAGGTCTCAGCAAGCACCGGGGCGCTCCGCCCACCGTCATCGTCATTTTTGGCGCATCCGGCGACCTCACCGCCCGCAAGCTCATCCCCGCCATCTACAACCTCGGCTTCGACAACCTCCTCCCCGCCGATTTCCATCTCGTCGGCTACGGACGCAAGCCCATCCCCGACGACGAATTCCGGAAGATCGCCACCGACGCCGTGAAAGAGTTTTCCCGCCGCGAGCTCAATGCCGACGTCTGGGACCGCGTCGCCTCCCGCACCACCTACGTCGCCGGCGGCTACGATGATCCCGAAGCCTTCAAACGCCTCGCCGCCCACATCACCGGACTCGAAAAGAAGCACGGCCGCGAACTGCAAACGCTTTTCTACATCTCCACGCCGCCTTCCGTATTCGAACCCATCCTGGAAAACCTCGGCGCCTCCGGTCTCGCCTCGAAATACCTCGGCCAGCCGCATCACGCCAAGGTCATCATCGAAAAACCCTTCGGCAGGGACCTCGCCTCCGCCCTCGAACTCAACGGCACCATCCGCCGTGTCTTCGAGGAGCACCAGGTGTATCGGATCGATCACTACCTCGGCAAGGAGACCGTGCAGGACATGCTCGTGCAGCGTTTCTCCAACGCCATCTTTGAACCGCTCTGGAACCGCAACTACATCAACTCCGTGCAGATCACCGTGGCCGAGGAAGTCGGCGTGGGCACGCGCGGCGGTTATTACGAGCAGAGCGGCTGCCTGCGCGACATGATCCAGAACCACACCATGCAGCTCGTCGCGCTCACCGCGATGGAGCCGCCTGTGTCGCTCGCCGCCGAAGCCGTCCGTGACGAGAAGGTCAAGCTCCTGAAAGCCATCCAGCCTCTCCGGCTCGGCTCCGGACCCGAATCCGACGTGGCCCGCGCCCAGTACGCCGCCGGCATGACGGGCGGCAAGCAGGTGAAAGGTTATCTGGAAGAGGAGGGCATCTCCGAAAAATCCGCGACCGAGACCTACGCGGCGATCCGCCTCTCGATCAACAACTGGCGCTGGCAGGGCGTGCCGTTTTACCTGCGCTCCGGCAAACGCATGGCGCGCCGCGTCACCGAAATCGCCATCGAGTTCAAGCGCCCGCCCGGCACGCTCTTTGCCGGCGGCGGTTTCGACCTCGCTCCCAACACGCTCTCGTTCCAGATCCAGCCCGACGAAGGGCTCAACCTCATCCTCAACGGCAAGGTGCCTGGCCTCGAAACCCGCACCCAGCCGGTGAAGATGAACTTCCGCTACAGCGCCACCTTCGGTTCCAACACGCCCGAAGCCTACGAGCGCCTCGTGCTCGATGCGATGATCGGCGACGGCACGCTCTTCATCCGTGGCGACGAGGCCGAGACCTCCTGGAAACTCTACACGCCCCTCCTCGAAGCCTGGGCCGCCGCCGGCCGCGAGGGCATCGACACCTACGCCGCCGGCTCCTGGGGCCCGGCCGCCGCCGACGCCCTCCTCGCCCGCGAAGGCCACACCTGGAGAAAACCGTGAGGGAATTTTCGATTTTCGATTCCTGATTTTCGATTCCCGATCAGGAGCTGCCTCTCCATCCTCGAGGTTCCAAAAACTCATTTTTGAACAGAAGGAAACCAAGGTAACGAAGGGAAAACAAAGAAGGCAATGAATGATAATTTATTTATTCCAATTGAGTTAAACAAGAATGAGGCATCTGCTTCCTTGGTTGTTCTTCGTTCTCTTCGTTGCCTTCTGTTCAATTTCTAGAACCTCCTGTCTGATAAATCCGGCGCGGCAGCGCCCAATCGAGAATCGAAAATCCAGAATCGAAAATTCCACCATGCCTGCCATTTTCAACGCCCTGCCCGGAATCGAGGTTCCCGTTGACGCCATTTCCAAAAGCCTCGCCAGCCTCTGGTCCAACCCCGAGATCACCGGCCTCGATCCCGACGATCCGGCTTCCGCGGGCATCGAGGACCCCAAGGCCACGCAGGTGAACTTCGTGCTCCACCTCGGTTTCCAGACCACCGAGGAGGATGCGCTTGTCCAGTTTCGCATCGCCGTCGAATTTTCCCGCCGTTATCCGTGCCGCGTCGTCGTGCTTTGCCCCATGCGTTACGACGAAGTCGGCGACGAGATGCGCGCCAAGATTTATGGCGAATGCCATCCGGGAAAAACCCGCGGCGATCTCCGCTGCTGCGAGTTCGTGCTTCTCAGTTACCCGATGAGCGCGCGCCAGTATCTGGAAGACCAGGTTTCCATCTGCCTCTCCACCGACCTGCCGCTCTATTACTGGGTCCACCGCTTCACCTCCAGCACCCGGCTCAGCGACTACCGTTACCTGCTCGGCCGCTCCAAGCGGGTGATTTTCGACAGCGCCATCGCGCCGGCCGACGTGCTCACCTTCAACTGGCCCAACCCCGCCGCCGTGCGCGATCTCGCCCACGCCCGCCTGCTGCCCGTGCGCCAGTCCATCGGCCAGTTCCTTGCGAATTACGAACCCGCCGCGCTCGCCGACGGCCTCCAGGGCATCCGCGCCCACGCCGGCGCGGGCGTCGTGGCCGAGGCGCGCTCGCTTCTCCACTGGGCGCATGAACGCCTCGCCGATTGCGGCGCGCCTGCCGGGCTGCCGCTCCACTTCAGCGCGTCGCCCAAACTCGCGACCGACGAGACCGAGCTGATTTTCGAATACGGCAACGCGCACCACTTCCGCTGGGCCGGCAAACTCCACCACGGTTGTGCGCAACTCGAGGCCGACTACGGCGAGGGCCGCGAGGAGATCAAGACCGCCATCAACCTCCTCGCCCCCGAAGCCGCGCTCTCCGAGGCGATGTTTTTCTGAAAAGCTGAAATGCTGAAAACTGAAAAGCTGAAATGGAGCAAATCTCCTGCTCGCTTCCATCTGTCACACCGCATTCCGGTTTCAGCATTTCAGTTTTCAGCGTTTCAGCTTTTCCCATGACCACCACACCTTACGGCCGCCTCCTTGTTGCGGAAAAATCCGCGTTCTTTCAAACCGCGCTCGATCTCGCGCTCGAACAGCGCAGCCGCACGCCCGAGGGGGAACGTTTTCTCTGGGCGCTGACCGGCGGCGGCACGCCGAAGGAGTGGTATCGCTGGGCCGTCACGACCGGCGCACTCCCGGCCGCCGTTGCCGCGGCGATCGACTGGACGGTGAGCGACGAACGCCACGTGCCGCCCGAAAGCCCCGAGAGCAATTTCGGCAACGCGGTCCGCGACCTGCTTGATCCGCTCGGCGTTCCCGCGGGCCGCCGTCATCCGTGGCCCGTCCACCTCGCGCCCGCCGAAGCTGCGCACGCCTACGCCCCGGCCCTTGCTGCGCTCCGCGATCCGGCCAGCGGCGCCCATGCCCGCGCCTACAATGTCTGCTTCCTCGGCATGGGCGACGACTGCCACACCGCCTCGCTCTTTCCGGGCACGCCGCTCCTGGCCGGGGACGGTGGCGCCCTTTTCGGCGCGCAGGAAGTCCCCGGCAAGGGCTGGCGCCTGACGATCACGCCCACTGGCCTTGCCGCCTGTGACCTGATCGTGGTCATGACGCTCGGCGCCGGCAAGGCCGACGCGCTGCACCGTGTCATGAAGGGACACTACGCGCCGAACGAAACGCCTTCGCAGATCCTCAAAACCGTCGCCGACAAAACCGTGTGGCTGGTGGACGAAGCGGCCGCGGCGAAGCTGTGACGGCGGCGGTTCGCCCTTCTTTCGCGCATCAGCGTTCTTGCTTCCTCACGCTTGGCCCGGCGAACCAGTCGCCAGTGATGAACATGGAACGCGGATGCTCCGGAATGCCGCAGACATTGCGGTTGATCTGGTCGATCACCAGATGCACGGCGGCGCGACCTGCCTCGAAGTTGTTTTGCCTGACTCCGGCCAGGTGCTGCCACGAATCATCCAGATCCAGATGAGCGATCCCGACATCCTCCGGAATGCGGATCCCTGCTACTTTCAGATAGTCGATCGGCTCCCCTGACGACACCACGATGGCGTCCGGCCGTCCCTGCCCGAACCAGCGCAGAAACGCCTCGCGGTCCCAGTGGTCCACCACCAGCGGCGCGGGAGCCTCGTATCCGTTGATCCTGGCCCAGCCCATATAGGCGGACAGCGCCCGGTAATTGACCCATAATGACCGCTCCAGGACGAATCCCGGGCGCCGGTATCCCAGCGCGGCCAGCCTGTCCATCACCAGCCACGCGTTGCCGTAGTGATCGGCCATGCTGAGATGCGCGTTGAAATTCCTGAGCGGAGAGCCGAGGGCGGCGAACGCGTAGTTGTCCCAGCCCGACTCGCACCATTTCGGCACGCTGCCGCCGCGAAACACCACGCCGGGCACCCGACGCGCGCGCAGCCGGGCGAACACACGCCGGGCCGATTCCTCGAATTCCCCCCACAACATGCCTTCGAGAATGAAACCGGTCTCCTCGCACGCTGTCCGTTCCCCGTCCCGGAAGCGGGAGAGGGTCGAATGCCCGCCGGCCGCCTCCGGCATCCAGCCCGGAGAAAACGATACGATGATCGCCCGCATCTGCTGCCGTGCCGACCGCCGCCGGTGTTGCGACATCAGCGCCGTCACCATCGGATTGGGCCGGTAACCGCACTCCGCGGCGATGGCCTTGATCCGTCGTCGCGTTTCTTCCGATACCTTGGACCGGTTGCGCAACGCGAAACTTACGGTCGCAATGCTCACTCCCGCCCGTTGCGCAATATCACGATAAGTCGGCGATTTTGAAATCATTGCGTATTTAAATGAGGTAAACGTGTTAACCCTAAAACACCTTGTTTTGCCCGCCACGCAATCCATTTTTATGAGCGATCAGGCCCCCGCCCGGTTCATCACCCGTCAACCGACCCGCAAAACACCATGCAAAACACAACGAAACCGTTCACCCGCCTTGCTTCTCTCGCCTCTGCCGCACTCCTGCTTTCCGCGTCCCAACTGCATGCGGTCGTGATCACCGATCCCGTGCTCACGACCGGCCCCGGTTCCATGGACAAGGATACCGGAAAAATCGGTATCACGAAAACAGTGACCGGGAGCACCGAAAAATCCGTGCTCGAAACGACCGACGGTTTTGCCGTCATTAAAGAGGGGTTTGCGGGATTCGAGAGATACGGGACATCGACCAACACGTTTTCGTTTACCGAGGCCAACCGTCCCGATGTCCGTTTCTCCATTTCCGGGACCAGCGTGAACACCGAGGCGGGCCGCGAACTCACCAATCCCGACTACCTGGCGACGGATACCGGCATGCGTCTCGTCAACGGAGGCGCCGCCGGCTACGTCAAGGCGACCATCGAGTTTGGTTCGCTGGACGGTGGAAGCTTCACGACAGGCGAAGGCGTCGCCGCGGTCGGATTCCTTCTCACGGGGCCCAGCGGCCAGTTCTCCCGGGTGACATCCATCACGGCCACCTTCTTCTCCGTGGCCGGCACGGCTCTTTCCACCCAGACCATGGACGAATCGCTTGCCGGAGCCCAGGGTCTGTATTTCGGCTACAAGGCGTCCGGCGTCGATCTGATCGGTTCGGTGGAAATCACGGTCAACGTCACCGCCCAGTCAGGACAGACGGTCACTCTCGGTCTCAACAACTTCGGCTTTGCCCCTGCGGGCACCATCCCCGAACCTGCCGGTATCGCCCTGACCGCCGGCCTTGGCGTGGGTGCCCTGATTCTCGTTCGTCGCATCCGCCGGCAGGCCCGCTGATATCTTCTGCCTCCCAGTCTCCAGACACACGCTTCCTTTTGTGACCCATCGGGCCGGTTGCCCCGACAATGACCACCATGAAATCCCGCCGACATCTCCTCGCCATGCTCCCGGCGATGGCATTCGCCTTCTCTGCCGCCACCGCCGGTCCTGCGGAGACCCGCCCGCCTGCTCTCGTCAATATCGACCACGCCGATCTCCTCGCCATTCGCGCCGAGATCCGGGCCGGCAAACCCGAACGGCAACCCGCCTTCGAAACTCTCCTTCGGGAAGCCACCTCGTATCTCGCCGTCACACCCGACTCCGTCGTCAACAAAACCCGTATCCCGCCCTCCGGGGACAAGCACGATTTCTTCGCCATCGGCAGCTACTCCTGGCCCAACCCCGACACGCCCGACAGCATGCCCTGGATTCGCCGGGATGGCCATGTGAATCCCGACACAAACGGTCCCGACTACGACAAACGCCGTTACGTGGTCATGCGCATCCGCGTCAACGCGCTGGCCCTCGCCTGGTTCTGCACGGAGGACGAACGCCATGCTGCCAAGGCCGCCGACATCCTGCGTGCCTGGTTCATCGCGCCTGCCACACGGATGAATCCGAATTTCAACTACTCGTCATCGCTGCCCGGCGTCCATGACGGCATGGCGATCGGCATCATCGAGGGCGCCGAGCTGATCGGCCTGCTCGATTCCGTAAAACTTCTCGCAACCTCCCGAAGCTGGACCCGGGCCGACGACGATGCGCTCCGCCGCTGGTTTTACGACTACACGACCTGGCTGCTCGAAAGTCCCCTTGGCAAGGAGGAGCTCCGTTCCGACAGCAACCATGGCGTCTGGTACGATGCACAGATCGCCGCCTTTTCGATCTACAGCGGACACACCGCCCGAGCCCGCGAGGCCGTCCTCCGCGGACGCGACCGGATTGCGCAGCAGATGGTGGCCGACGGCAGCTTGCCGCAGGAACTCAAGCGCAACCGTTCGTTCAACTACTCCGTCTATGCCCTGCGGGCCTTCACCGCGCTCGCCCGCTGCGGCGATATTATCGGAGAGGATCTCTGGCACTACCGCACGCCCGACGGACGCGGCCTCGAAAAAGGCTTTGCATTCATCGCTCCCTATCTCGCCAACGAAAAACCCTGGACCTGGCGCAGCCTCGACAAGGAGCCCAACAACCTCGCCATCCAGATCACGCGTCTGGCCGCCAGGGCTTACGCGGCGAACGCCGACCTTGTCCAGGCTCTCGACCGTGCCACCCGCCACCTCGCCACCCTGCGTCCTGTTGACGACCGCATCGTCCGGTTGTCGGGCCTGACCCCGCCATCGCCATGAAATCTTTCCGCCAACACCCTCCCCTGTGCCGCGCCTTCACGCTGGTCGAGCTGCTCACCGTGATCGCCATCATCGGCATCCTCGCCGGCATCCTGATTCCTGTTACAGCGAAAGTCCGCGACAAGGCCCGCGACGCCCAGTGCAAGACCGCGCTCCGCTCGTGGGGAGTTGCCATCCATCTCTACGTAAACGACAATCGCGACCGCCTTCCCGGTCCGTTGGATCAGGATGTCGTCGAGCAGGTAGTGGACGGTTCAAAATACGTAAACAAGGACGGCAAGCCTCTCATGCTTTATCTGGCCCCCTACATCGGGTTGCCCAACACCGATGAATTTCAGCTCCCTGCTTCGTATATTTGCAGCGGTTTTGTCGCAAAGTCTCCGACTGCGGGAGGGCCACCTTACTTCTGTCCACCTGCGGCAAGCAAGGAAACGCCGCAGGTCCTGGATGTGTATCCATTCGGGAAGGGCAGCACACTGAAACCGATGCTGTATACCGAACTGGATTCGGTGCTCCTGCGTGTTCGCGAAGGCATCGCCCTGCAGGACATGGATTATGGCCGTCTCGGCTCGGCTACTGCCAAAACGACATGGGGAGACAAGGTGCCGCGCAAGCTCACGCACGGCGGCCACCGCAACACACTTTTCTGGGACTGGCGCGTGGCCAGCCGTCCCTACAGCGAGATTCCCTGAACGGAGGGAAGCCCGTCCCGATGAATGGAACTGCCGCCCCGCAGGGCAGCGGCAGCAGACCGTTCACGCGGAGCGTCGTCGTGCACGCTGGCGCATGAGCGCACATATCAGAAGCATGCCACCTGCAATCAACGCATACGTGCCGGGTTCGGGGATCGGACTGGCTGTCGTCGTGAGCGTGAGACTGTCGAAGTAGCCGGCGCTGTTTCCCGAAATGTAGATGTTGGAAAACGACGAGAACGACGTGTCCCTGATCGATGCCGCAGCCACCGAACTGCCGCCGAGATACAGATCAAGTGAGCCATCGACGGCATTCCAGGTGAGGCGGATCGAGCCAAACTGGCTGGCCGACGTCGGGTCGGCCCCGATGGAGAGCGTGATGCCGGATGCCACCGGCGTGGTGAGGTTGGAGCCGAGGGGATCGTTTGCCTTGAGGTCCGCGGCGATCACGCCGTCGAGTTTGCGAATGGAAACGCATCCCTGGCCGCCGTAGTTGTTTTCCAGTGCTGTGTTGAGCACCAGGCCGTAGCCGGAGATTTTCCCTTCCGCATCGGGCGCGCTGGTCACGAGAATATAGACCGAACGCTGGTAGGCGCTGGCCGTGATGCTGGCGGTAAGTTCGAAATCTTTGGCGAGCGTGAGCGTGGACGAAAAATCCTTCGCGATGCCGACATTGTTGAACTTCGCTGCGCTTCCCGTTCCGCCGTCGAGTGCGATCAGGGAGGGGGCGCCGGTCGTATTGTAGGCCATGCGCGTCCAGCCGGATGCGGACAGGCCGCTCCAGCCGGAGCTGAAGTCTTCGTTGATGACATCGAACGCGAATGCGCTGATGGCGAGGGTTGCGGAAGCCACGAGGGACGCCGCGAGTTTGGGAACCAGGGAGGATGATGGTATGTTCATATGCATGGAGGTCGGGAGCAGGTGGGAGAGGATCAGGCAGGGGCGGGGCACGGGTGTGGCTGTCTCCGTTACCCTGGCGGTGATCCGGGTGGCGTTGATGTGGGGCGTTGCGCTTCGCGTTCGCTGCCGCCGCACCGTTTACCAGGCCCGGAAATGATTGAACGCGCTCGTATTGATATTTTTCGGGTTGGTGGACTCGATGTGACCGTCGGCGAAGGCGAAATTGATGGAGTTGCCGTGGTAGAATCCGCCATTGATGCGTCCGGTGACCTTGTCACCCGTGTCAGCGTGCCACCCGGTCGAGATGCAGAAGGCGCCGGCGTATTGGTAATTGTCCACGATCGCGCCGGATGAACTGGTAAACAGTTCGGTGAACATCACCGACTTGGAGGGAAATGCCAGTTCCGACAGATTGCGGCTGTACTGGACTCCGCCGACCGAGCCGAAAACACCGATGCCCTGGGCCCACTGGTTCTCGCTGTCGTTGGCGCGCAACAGCGTATAGGAGCGCGCCCATTTCGCCGGCGATTCCGAGACCACGAGCGGACGCGGATCCTCCGGACATTTGTAGATGAGTGACGGACTGGCCGCGCCGCCTCCCGCGACGGGGACGATGCCCAGGTAGGTGCGCAGCATGGAATCCCACCGTTCGCTTCCGTCGACCGCCACCGGCAGGTTGCCGCGATGGTCGTTGGCATACAGCAGCATTGCAGTGGCGATCTGGCGCATGTTGTTTGCGCATTGAATCTTGCGGGCCGTCTTCCGGACACGGGAAACCGTCGGCAGGATGATCGCCGCGAGGATGCCGATGATGGCGATGACCGTGAGCAGCTCGATGAGGGTGAAGCCCGCGGGAGGGCGGTGGGGGGCGACGGGATGGCGACGGGATTTTTCGGGGAGTGACATGACGGAGACGGGTGTCGGGGGGATTGATGATTGGCGGTGAATCGGAGGATCGTGCCGCCCATATCAACTTGCGGTCCGAAATGCTAAAGCCCAATTTCAGGCATCACGATGCCTAACAGAAACCCCACGACCCGCGAGATCGCCGCTGCCTGCGGATGCAATCAGTCCACCGTTTCCCATGCCCTGCGCGGCCACTCCAAGATCCCGTCCGAAACGCGCAAGCGCATCCGTGCTGCCGCCGAGAAACTCGGCTGGCGGCCCAATCCGCTCGCTGCTGCTTATATGGCTCACCTGCGCACGACGCGCACACCGGCGTTTCAGGCGAGTCTCGGGTTTCTGAATACGCATCCCGAAAGCGGTCACATCAACAACCTGCCGCTCTATATGGGCCGCCATTATCGCGGAGCCCAGGAACGTGCCCGCGAACTCGGTTATGCGCTGGAACCGATCTGGCTCCACGAGCCGCACCTTACCGCCCGCCGGCTCGCCTCGATCCTGCGCAATCGCAATATCACGGGACTCATCGTGGCGGGCATCCTGCGACCGTCGGAGATACTGGAAAGACTCGACTGGAAACACTACGCCGCCGTCGCGCTCGGATTCTCGTTCACCAGGCCGCAACTGCACCGGGTGGCTGTGCATACCTCGCACGGCTTTCACCTTATGCTCACCAAGGCCGTGGAGTTCGGGTACCGGCGCATCGCCGTTGTCGTATCCAGATCCTATGACAATCGCGTCGATCACGGCGTGCTTTATCCCACCTGGTTCCTGCAAAAGCACCTGCCCCGCACGCACCGGATCCTCACGCATATATTTCCCGAACCGACCGAAGACGCTGTGCCGGGCATCCAGGCGTGGATCGCGCAAAACCGCCCCGAAATCATCCTCGGCGAGGAAATCGTGTGGCAGTCCCTGCGCCGGATGAAGTGGCGTGTGCCGCAGGATGTCGCTTTCATCAACAACGACTGGTCGCCGGAGTATCCCAAAACGGCCGGGTTTAACCAGCACCACGAACTGCACGGCTCCGTGGCAGTGGACATGGTCGTTGCCGCGCTCATGCAAAACGAACGCGGCCTGCCTGCCGTGCCGCGCCTGACACTCATCGAAGGCGAGTTTGCCGATGGTCTCGCCGCTCCGCCCAAAACTGAAATCCCGACGATCAGCCAACCCGTCAATCTCCTGTAGCAGCCGCTGCCGGCCGGGCATCGTGATGCCTGCCAAAGGCGTTTTCCGGCAATCCGTTTTCCGGCAACCCGGCAAGCCACCATGAAACATCTCCGACGCCTCGCCCCGATCGCCATTGTCATCGGCTCCGCCGCCGCCTTCGCCCTTCCGGTCCGTTCCGTTGCGGATGTGCCTGCCGTCGCCGATGTCGGCGCGCGGCTTCCTTTCGTCACCCGTGAAGCCGAATCACCCGAAAACAGTCTGGTTGGCTCCGGCGCGCGCATCGTGCGCATGACGGCGCCGCCCGCACGCATTCCGACGCCCGGGCAGGAGGCGTCCGGTCGCGCCTTCGTCGAACTTGCTGCCACGGGCGATACGCTCGAGATTCCCGTCGCCGCCGAGGCCGACTCCATCGTTATCCGGCATTGCATTCCGGATGCGCCTGACGGTGGTGGTATCGACGCCACGATTACACTCCTTGTCAACGGTCAGACCCGGCAGTCGCTTGCCCTTTCCTCCCGGCACAACTGGCTGTACGGCGCTCCCGGGCAAAACGGACAGGACAGTACCCCTTCTCCGGAGGGCGCGCATGTCTTCTGGGAGGAAACCCGCGCCTTCGTCACCGGTCCGGCGCTGCAGCCCGGCGACAGGCTCCAGCTCCGCAAGACGCCGGACGATACCGCGGCGTATTACCGGATCGACCTCGTGGACCTGGAACTTGCCGGGCCTCCTCTCCCTCCGCCTCCGGAAGGCACGTATCTGGATGTCCGCGACAACG
This sequence comes from Opitutaceae bacterium TAV5, assembly GCA_000242935.3. Classification (NCBI taxonomy): domain Bacteria; kingdom Pseudomonadati; phylum Verrucomicrobiota; class Opitutia; order Opitutales; family Opitutaceae; species Opitutaceae bacterium TAV5. Next base: position 1,853,936 of record CP007053.1, on the reverse strand, counting down.
GGGCGAAAGGCGATGGCGTGACCGACGACACCGGGGCCATCGCCGCCACGATCGCCGCCGCGCGCCTGCAAAACAAGATAGTCTGGATTCCCGCCGGCACCTGGATCCAGACGCAGCGTTTGACTCTCGACGGCCCGGTCATCGTGCGGGGAGCGGGCATGTGGCATACCCGTATCGTCGGTACGGTCGCGGGCACGACCTGGGCGGGCAACATGGGCTTCCATCTCACCGGCGACGGACCTGCGCTGGCCGATCTTTTTATGGAAAGCGCGGTCCATACCAACCGTGCGTCCGGCGCCAAACCCGTGACGGGGGATGCCCGCAACTGGCGGGTGGAGCGTCTCTGGATCACGCACACGAATGTGGGCCTCTGGATGAGCGGAGCCTCGCACGGCGTTGTCCGGGACTGCCGCATCCGCTTCACCTATGCCGACGGCATCAACCTCAATCGCGGGGCCAGCCACAACCTTGTTGAAAACAACCACATCCGCGGCTGTGGTGACGACGGCATCGCCTTCCTTTCCGAGACCGGGCGCAACGATCCGCCGTCAACACAGAACACCGCCCGCCACAACACCGTCACCTGCATCTGGTGGGGGCACAACATGGACCTTGCCGGCGGCTCCGGCCATGTCATGGAAAACAACTACCTGGCTGACAATGCGCTCATGGGAGCCTTCACGGTGAATATGACCGGCTCCTATCCCAATCATCCTGTTTCCCGCAGTGTTTTCCGCCGCAATGTTCTCGAGCGCGGCGGCGGCGATTATTCGGGACAGAAGCGCGGGGCCATCTGGATTTATGCTGGCGACAACACGATCACCGACATCGAGGTTTCCGGGAACCGCATTGTTTCCCCGTACTTCCGTGCCTTTGACGTCACCGGGAAAAAGGAGCAGCGCGTCACCTTTGACGGGAACCGTGTCGAACTCGCACCGGAATCCGCGGCGACGACCGATGTCGTGCATGTTGGCGCTGGCGTCACAGGAAGCGGAGTTTTCAGCAACAACACCGCCATCGGCCTTCCGGCGGGGCGCCCGGCGATCGTCAATCGTTCACCCGCGACCTGGACGGTCGAGGAGTCCGGCAACCAGTGGTAAGCGACATGCGTTTCCCGTCCCATTGGTTGAATATGAAAAAACAGTCCCGATATATCGCGACAGCCGGTGCGTTTTGTGTCTTCGCGCTCGTGTTGTCCGCCCGTCCGCAGCCCGCTCCGCTTTTTGGCGACCATGCGGTGCTTCAGCGCGGCAAGCCGGTGCCGGTTTGGGGAACTGCCGGACCGGGCGAGCGCGTCACCGTGCGCTATGGCCCGCTGACGGCACAGGCGCAGGCCGACGACGCCGGGCGCTGGCAGGCGACGCTGCCGCCGTTGCCAGACACTGGGCCGGCGCAAGACCTGTTGTTCGAAAGCGCCGACGGCCGGACAGTCAGCCGTGATGTCCTCGTTGGTGACGTATGGTTGTGTGCCGGGCAGTCCAACATGGCATGGTCGCTCGGACAGTCGCTGGGGCGATCCGTCGGTGCGGAGGAAGCGGTCGATGCGCCGCTGGAGCCGGCCATCCGGCAGTTTGTGCGGCGCCCGGTGCATGTGCCGTTTGCCGGTACGCCGCAGACAGAGTTTCGAGGTCAGTGGGTGGTGAGCGCTCCCGACGCGCGCAAGGAGTTCTCCGCCGTCGGTTACCTGTTCGCACGCGAACTCCACGCACATCTCGATGTTCCCCAGGGGATCATCGTGAGTGCGGTTGCCGGCACGTTTATCGAATCCTGGATGAGCGCCGAGGCCCTGCGTGCCGCCGGGATCGACCACGAGATGACCGACAAATGGAGCAAAACGCTCGCGATGTTCCCGGAAAGAAACGCAGACTACGAGCGGCAGGTGGCCGAATGGGAACGCGAAAAACAGGATGCCGCCACTGCCGGAAGATCCTTTACCCGGCGCCGTCCTTCCGTGCCTCCCGGTCCGGGTCATCGCGACACGCCATCCGGTTGTTTCAATACGCTGTTAAATCCCGTAATCCCGTATGCCCTGTGCGGCATGGTCTGGTATCAGGGCGAGCAAAACATCGGGCGGGGCGCGAAATATGCCGACCTGCTGCGCGCCTTCCTGGCCGACTTGCGCGGGCGCTGGTCCGACGATGCCTTGCCCGCGCTTCTCGTGCAGTTGCCCAATTTCGCTTCGGATGGTGCGGATCGCCCCGAGTGGGCGATTTTCCGCGAGGCGCAGGCGTCGCTGACCAGGGAGCCGGACAACTTCATGGCGGTGTCGATCGATCTCGGAACGCCCAACGACGTGCATCCGCCCGATAAACGTGAACTGGCTCGCCGGTTGTCGCTCGTCGCCTTGCGACGCGTTTATGGCCGCTCCGTGAACGACGAGGGACCGCGCCTGGCTGGCGTGCGACGCGAGGGCGCAGGATTGTTGCTCACGTTCACCGCCGGGACCGGCGCGCTGCCGCTGGGCTTGATCACGCCGGATCAACGTCCTCCCGGAAAAACTTTCGAGGTGGCGGGCGCCGACGGACGCTTTCAAGCGGCCTCGACAAGTATCGAGTCGACCGATACGATCCGTGTCGGCAATCCGGACATTCGCGAACCTGTCGCCGTGCGTTACCTGTGGTCCAATGCACCGGCAGCGATCCTGTATGGCGCCGATCGGCTGCCGGTTGCGCCCTTTCATGCAGAATTACCCCGGTAGACGAGCTGCGAAAACTATACGGCCTGAACCCCATCCGCCTGCCTCCCGCGTCCTCATCGGCGCGGAGCTTTTTCGGCATCAGTATGGACGGCCCTGTTAAAAATATCACAATATATTTAATGAAAACAGGTTGGGCGTTGACCCATACTTTATTCTTGCGATATGGGTCAAGGCCCATACCGTGAGCGACAATTCCACTCCACCAATGAAAATGACCGTTGAAATACCCGAAGATGTGCTCGCCGAAGTCATGCTGCTCACTGGCAGGCAAACGAAACGCGAAGCGGTGGAATTCGCCCTGCGTGAAGCCGCGCGCCGCGCCAGGCAGCGCCGCCTTTTCAGCGAAGGGCTCGGCCTCACGCCCGAACAGATCGAAGCCGAGGCCGCTCCCAAACCCTCCGATTTGCTCGACGCTCCCGACATCGATCGCGATGCGGTGCGGCGTTTCTCGGAAAACTCCGAAAAACGCCGTCTGCGGCAGGAGCGCCTGAGGCAAGGCGGCGGCATGTTGAACGAGGATCCGGGCGATTCTGGCACGCCTCCCTCCCCGGGAACTTCCACGTAAGCGGCTTCCTCGCACACGCACACGCCTTGATCCCATGAGCAACCTCGTTCTGGTCGATAGCAGCTTCTTCATCGCACGACTCGGCGAGCGGGTGGACCCGCTCGCCGAACTGCAACGTTTCGAGATCGAATACGAATTCGCCATCAACGGCATCGTGTGGGCCGAAGTGCTGCGCGGGCGCACCGATCCGCATGTGCGCGACCGCTTCGATGCGGCTTTTTGCACGATGCTGTTCCTGGGTCTCACTCCCGCCGCCCAGCGCCGCGCCGCCCGGCTCGCCTGGGAAATGGACCGGCGCGGCGACGTCATCCCTCTCCCCGACATCGTCATCGGCGCCACGGCGCTCGAACACGGCGCGGCGGTGCTGACCTTTGACCGCCATTACCAAAAAATCCCCGGCCTGACCGCGCTGTCTGATCTGGAGTAACGCCCCGGGAAAACCGGATACATGCCGGGGGACGGGGGGGGAGGGGAGCCGAGCCGATCAGGGCAGCGGATGCCTGTTGCGCAGGGCGGCGAGGCGGGCGAGGAAGGCGGGGATATCAATGAACGGCGGATCGATGCGGGTTTCCAGCGCAAGCGCGGCAGCCAGGCCGGCTGCCTCTCCGGTGGCGATGGCGTCGCCCGTCACCCGGTAGCTGGAGTGGGCGATGTGATCGCCCGAAATGCAGCGGCCGGCCATCATCAGGTTGTCGATGTCGCGCGGCAGCAGGCAGCGATACGGAATGTCGTAAGGCTGCATCGGCAGATGATAGAGATTTTTTCCCTCCTCCGGATCGGGATGGTGAATGTCCACGTTGAAGCGCACATGGCAGATGCCGTCGTCGAAGCGACGTCCGGCCTGGAGGTCGTCATGCGTGAGGTAATACCGGCCGAGGATGCGGCGCGCCTCGCGCACGCCGAGGAAAGGTCCGGTGTCGATCAGGTAAATGTCCTTCCAGTCGTCGCCGCCCTGCGTCTTGAGGATGTGGACGAGCTGGCGGATTTCGCGGCGGCCTTGAAGCTCGGCGCGGGTGAGATTGCGCACGTCGATGCCGCTGCCCCACAGGTGCGTGGCCATGAGCATGAAGACACCGGGCTGGTCGGGCTGGGGAAAGAGCGTTACGCCCTCGTAACTGATGGGGAAGCCCGCCTTGCGGGCGATGTCGAGCATCGGGTGATGGCGGGCGGCGCCCGTGCCGCGATAGCCGCCGATGCGTCCGTAGAGCGTCATGGGCTGCGTCTTTCCATCGCCGGGGCGGCCGTGCTCGAAGGGACAGCCGGCGCGGGCGCACACGTCGCCGTCGCCTGTCGTGTCGATCACGGTACGGGCGCGGACGAACTCGCGGCCGGACTTGCTTTCGGTGAACACGCCGGTCACGCGCGAGCCTTCGCGGGCGACGGCAGTCACCTGCGTGCAGAGTTGCACGCCGATCCCGGTTTCCTCCGCCATCTCGTCGAGCAGACCCTTCATGGCCTCGATGCCGTAAACGGTCCACTCGGGCCACTGCTTGCAGTAAGTGGCGGCGTCGCGCGCTTCGAGACGCTGGCGGAGTTCGCGGTTGAGGCCGGGTTTTTTCTCGGTGTCGATCAGAATGGTCAGCGCGCCGGCGGTCCATACGCCGCCGAGGAAGGGGTGGCGTTCGAGGAGGAGGACGCGCGCGCCGGCGCGTGCCGCGGTGAAGGCGGCGGCGATGCCGGCCGGGCCGCCGCCGCAAACGAGGATGTCGGTCTCGCGCGCCACGGGAATGTCGCGCGCGGGTTCATGAATCGTGGATCGGGTCATGGCGTGGTTGAGATTTTGTAACAATCTGTTCTTCGTCATGACTTGCCTGTTCCTCATAAACGAGCTGACAAATGCACCTTTTTATGGAGGATTGTAACAATGCGTGCTTCTGACGTAACCGGACGCTTTCGGACGCTGATCGATGGGGTGTTGCGCAAAGGGTATCCGGCGAAGGTGCATCTTGCGAAAGGGGAGGCTGTAAATCCGCGTCGATTTTGGAAAAATTCAGCAATGGTTTGAGAAAATAACCTTAAAACCGCGTTTTCCGGCCATCGTTTCCCCGCCCCCTTGCCCCTTCCTCGCCGGCCGTGAAAGGCCCTTGCAGGCGCTGCGCAGGCCGCCTGCACGCGGTGCTAGCTCCCTGGCATGTCTTGGACCAACAGAGAGCGAGCCCTGGCATAAAACGCACCGGTCGGACTTTCGCCCCGGATGACGAGCACATACTGCGTCAGGTCCGCCGGGGGATCATAGAGCATCGTCCCGGAGAAGGTATGCTCCTCCGTATAGGTCCGCCGCAGCCTGACCTTCCCTAGGTCCATCGACGACGATTCCCCCGGCGGCCAGCCACCCGCGCGGGCGACCGCCAGTTCAAGAACCACCCGCACCTCGCTCTCCGCGTTGATGAACAGCCCCAACGTCACACACCAACTAATCAGATGCCTCCGACCATGCGACTGCACCGGCAACACGGTCAGGTGCAGATTACCCGCTCCGTTGAGCGTCAAAGTCTCCGGCTCCAGTATCTGCGCCGCGATCGTCGGGACTTGCTTCTCGGGCTCTTCCGGCACCACCGCCGCCCCCACGACCACCACGCCGCTTGTCGCCTTGGTCGTCGCGCCCGCAGCGTTGACGGCGCGTATCTCGGCACGGTAGCGGCCGGGAGCCATCATCACGGCCATCGTCGCCACGGGGCAGACACTCTTTTGCGCGCCGGAGCACACCACCATCGAGAGCGTCTGCTCGCCGGCCGGCGCATCGCCCTCGCCGAGCCGCATCCAGACCGCCGCGACGGTCGCCAGGTTGCCGCTCGGGGCCGTCGCCTCGCCCGACACAGTGAGCATGTCGCCCACCGCCGCCGCCGCCGGCACCGGCTCCAGCGTCACCGCCACCGGCGCGGCGGCCGTGGCGGGTTTGAAATGGTAAACGAACACGGGAGCCTGCGAGAGCTCCAGCACATCGCTGGCCGTGCGCGGCTGGAGTTTGAAGCGCCGGTCCGTGTCCGGCGTCCATTGCTTGTGCGAGAGCGGCGTCACGTCATCGGCATAGACCAGCCATGCCACCTTGCCCGCCGCGTGCGCCTCGGCGGCGCTGTCCAGGCGGGCGCGCAGACAGCCGGGCAAAGTCCAGTTGAGTCCGGCCGCGTTGATCGCGCCCACGCTCATGACCTCCTCGCCGATGATGAGCAGGAGCGTGTCATTGGCCTGCGCGGCGGCGCTCTGTTCCGTGATGCGGTCCTGGTCGATGTTGTCGGGATCGATCGCGATCTGCACCGCCGCGTCCGTGTCATCGCCGGGCAGGGCGGCAGAGAGCGTGGCGCGGACAGCCCATCCCCGTTGCGACTCGCCGAGCGGATCATAGCTCGCGCCCGTGGCGCTGTCCCACACGTCGAAGGCGATCACGTCCAGCCCCGTCATGGCCGGCATGTCCTCGTAATACGACCGCGGCCGCATGGCGAGAAACGCCACGGCGATGCCGGACAGGGAACCTTCCGCGTTGGCGAGCAACCCCTCGGGCAGTTCATAGACGCGGGCCTTTGTAATCGGATACGGGATACGATCGCCGGGTTGCGGGCGGGGCTCCACCTTGGCGGGCGGGAGGGCGGCGAACAGCCCGTGTTCGGCCTCGAAGTCGATCGAGGCGGGACCGCGCCACGGGTCCGACCGGCCCGTGATGCGCACGATGCGATCGATGGCGAAGGGCGAGTAAACGAAGCGCACGATGTCGCCCGGCTTCAGCGGATCGCCGTTGCCGGCCGTGGCGCGGCGCAAATCGACGCTGCCGGTAAATGTGCCTTCGGAGGCGACCGCCGCCGCCCGCGCCGCATAGCTGGCGGCCTGCGCCCCGTCGATGATGCCCGGCATGTCCACGCGCCGCGGCTCGTGCGCACGCCGCGCCTGCACGCTGTCCGCCGCGCTGGCGTTGGCGACCCGCGTCTTCAGCCTGTCGTCACTGTCCCGATACGAGACCTGGACTTCGTTCACTGCCCGCGACGGCGCGGTCGATGTCGTGGACGGCTTGCTCTCGTAGTCGTGCTCGGTGAGTTCCGCGGCCAGGCCCGGAACCTGCCCGTCGTGCGGGAACATGCCGGGGCGCAACACGCCGTTATCGATCCGGATGTAGCCGTCAAAATAAGAGAGGTAATCCTTGACCGCATCGCGGACCTTGCGCGTCCGGTCGATGAATGGCGAGTGCAGGCCGGCCTTTTGCGCGACGGCCGCCGACAGCGCCTCCCACTCGGCCGCGACGAAGTGCCTGGCGGGGAGCCCCGCGCCGAAGACACCGTCGGTCAGCAGTTCCAGGATGGCGGCGACGATGGATTCGCCCTGTTTCGCGGCCTTGTCGCGGGTGGCCTGGTCGGATGCCGCGATCATGGGGGGGAAGTTGCCGACTGCCGGGCGCGGGGCCCGGTGCAGCCGGATGCGCGTGTTGGGGACGGTGGTCGAGTCCAGCCCGAAGTAGTACCGCTTCACTACGACCAGCGCTTGCCGGCGGTAGGCCGGATGCGCCAGCGCCGGGTCCTTCGCGCCCAGCGAGGCGAGCACGATGTCGTCCACCGGCTGGTCAGGACGCCCCCAGTAAACGTAAAAGGTGCCGATATCGGTCGCGATCGCGGCGCGCCAGTAGTTGCGATGCCCCGGCACGTCGCTGCGCGCCTCGTCTCCCTCCCATATCACCTTGTCGCCACTCTCGATCATCGTCACGCGGTCGATGAGGCCGAGGCAGGCGATGCCCGCCACGTCCCCGTAATAGTTGATGCCCACCGTCACCTTCTTTTTGGAGACCTTCTTGCGTTCCTTGACCGTGACCAGGTTGTAAACCTCCGGCACTACCCAGGTGAGCGGGAAGATTCCCTCGCCGCTGCACCACGGCACGGGCACGGCCTGCTCGTTGCTGGACAGGTTGCTGTTGTCCAGCCCCCCGATCTTGGGCGCTGCGCTCGCCGTGTTGTTGCCGCCGCCGAAGAGGAAGCTCATTGCCCGCCCCCCGCGTCGATCACGGTATCCGGCTCGAAGATACGCAGCACGTAAAGGATGCGCTCCTGAAACTTGCGGTCGCTGGCTCCGTGGATGAGGACGCCCCGGCCGGCCACGGCATGGACGATCTGCCCGTCGCGCAGCGCGATCGCCAGGTGGTGGTCGACGCGGCCGCTGCGCAGCCCGTAGAGGTCGCCCGGCAGGATGCGCCCTTGCGGCGGGATCATCGCCACGCGGCCCGCCAGTTGCGGGCAGTCGAGTATCCAGCGCAGCAGCATGGTCGAGGTGCTGTGGTGCGCGTGGTCCAGCGAGTAGTCGGGCGGCAGGGTGGCGCGCTCCATCGCGCCCGCGCCGGCCATGAGCTCGTGCGCCAGGTGCACGCAGTCCACGCCGCCTTGCGGGCCTCGGGTGGCAGAGTGGGCGACGAAGGGCGTCCCCGCCCAGGCATCGGCGGCGGCTTCGAGCGCATCCTGCCGTTCTTTTTTCTGGAACCACGGTGTCATGATATTCGGGATACTATTTTTTTCCGCCCTCGCTGCTGGTGGAGCGCTGGGGCACGGACAGGTTTTTGTAGCTCATGTGGGGATGTCCGAAAAAATTGGGGTAGTTGCCGTAGGCCTTGCAGGCTTCCGGCGTGCCCGGACAGGTGGGGGCCAGCGAGCACGCGGCCCCGTTGACGGCGGCGCGCAGGGCGCGCTTGAGCGTGAGCCTCTGGCGGTTGCCGCTCACCGGCGCGCTCCGCACGATCATCCGGAGCTGGAGGGACGCGCCCTCCCCCGTCCTGATCCAGCCGCCCGCGAAAAAATCCGCCGCCAGGGCCTTGCCGGTCGGGTTGTTCGTTACGGTGACGGTGAGCTCGGCGGCGGCGGCGTTGTAGCTGTAGAGAGTGGCGGTCACGGTCCAGTTGGCGAGGGCGAGGCTGCAAGCGGCGTCGCAAAACTCGTTCGCGCACATCGGCGCAAACGCCGGCGACGGCGCTTTCAGGTCCAGCCGCCCGCCAAAAATGCTCGTGCTGGCCGTCATCTTGCGGCCCTGCTGCCTCACGTCCTCGATCTCGCCGGCATAGATGAGGCGGGCGGTGTCGGGCGCGTCGGGCGTGCCGGTGCGGATTTCCACCAGGAGCGGCACGTCTATCTCCCGCCCGATGACGAGCAGGAAGGGGTGGCCCTCGCCCGGGGCCGCCGTGATTTTTACCGGGTCGTCATCCAGCATGTGACCCTGCGAGACCTGGTTATGCTCGATCTTCGACGGATAGTAGGCGACGGCCTGCTGTCCTGTCGTCTCCACTACGTGGAGCGGGCGCGCAAAATCCGTGTAGCGCCATTCCACGGGCGCGCCGGGCGCATCCAGCGTGAAGCGGTAAAAATACGCCACCGCCGGCTGCGCCGCGGGGGCGTCCTGCGCCACCCCGGGCATCTCCCAGGGCAGTTGCCAGAAGCCGAGGGTGAGCTTGACGATGTGGCCGGCCAGCGCGCCCGTCTCGATCTTGTCGGAGGCGAGGCGCACGGTGGCGTTGTGCGGCGTCTCCGGCGTGTTCGGGCCGGGGCGAAACCACCACGGCATGGAGAACGACGAGAGCCGCCCGCGCACGGCCAGAAAAAACGCCAGGAACTCGCGGATTTGCTCGCGGGTGTGCAGCAGGAAATCCGCCTCCTGCCCCCACCGCGGGGCGCGCTCCTGCCCGTCCACGGCCTGTTCGCGCCCCGCGCCGATCGAGGAAAAGGAAAGCCCGTCCTCGCTCCGGTCGATGACCCGCGTCCACGCCGGGGCGATCGCCGCGGGCCAGGCCGCCGTGGAGGCCTCCTGCGCGTTGATCCGCACGCGCAGCGCCTCCGGGGAATCCTCGCGTATCGTGATTTCGGCTACGCTGCCGGCCTCGTAGCCGATCGCGTCGATCTCGGGCCGCTGCGCGATGCGCCCGACCAGCAGCGGGGCGCAGGGGGTGAGCGGGGGGAGCCCGGCGACGGCCCCGGCCGGGATCACGGCTCCGGTATCCAGGCGGATGACGTTGGCCGTGTCGTGGATGCGGTCGGCCCAGTCGCGGGTGGGCAGGTTGTCCTGCCAGAGCGGCACGCCGACGAGGCCGTCGCCGATCGTGGCCAGGCAGGCCCGCAAGGCCGCCGCATCGTCCTTGCCGGGCAGATACGAGAGCACCTGCTCCAGGCGCATCTCTTCCCAGCGCGGCCGGCGCGTTTCCCTGCCCGTCTCCCCCGTCTCGATGTCCGTCGTGAAGGCATACCGCATGCGCAGCGATTCGGCTTCGGCCACATTGGGCACGATGGGCAGGAGCGTGACCTGACGGTCGGCAAGGAGGAGGGTGGGAAAAGGCATGACGGAAAAATCAGGAGTTGATGCCGAAGGCCCCGGGATCGCCGGTGATGATGTCCTGGACAACGCTCTTGAAGTCCGGGTCGTCGCGCAGCCGCTCGGCGAGGCGGCGCTCGTCCACGACGATCGTGCGGGAGGGTTTTTGCGGGCGGTTGCTGGCGGCCATTTGCCGGGCGATCGCCGCCAGGCCGCCGGCCTCGCCGCCGGCCACGGCGACATTTCCCGCCAGCGCGGAGGGCTGGTCGCCGGCCGGCAGTGACAAGCCTTCCAGCGCGTCCACGCTCGGCAGGATCGTGCCGCTCTGGTTCGGGACAAACACCTCGGGGCGTTTTTCGCCGACGACGTAGGCGCGGCCCGCCGTCACCGGCCCGCCCTGTTCGCGCATGCCGGAGAAGACCGCCAGCACGGCCAGCAAGGCCGCCAGGCCGAGCGCCGCCGCCACGCCGAAACTGCCCACCGAGGCGAGGCCGGCGTTGGTGGCGAGGAGCGGCGTCTTCGCGCCTTCCGTGGCGACCGTTTCCGCCGCGTC